>JAFUVQ010000061.1 GCA_017477505.1 Eubacterium sp. | reverse complement strand
TGCTACGGATTTCACTACTATCAGTGACAGAATAGAGGAAATCAAGCTGGAAAGCGAAGGTATAGAGGACATTATATCAGCTGTGGTTAATCCTCAGAAAGACTCTGATATATGGAAGAATGAAATCGCTTCAAAAAAATCGGATGTGGTAAAGCTTGCTAATGAAACCAATACGCATCATTTGTTTGACTGGCTCAGAGCAGCGCAGATTAAGGACAAGATAATTGAAAATATATATCCCATGCATCCGGCAGCAACATATGCACTTATTAAGCTGGCCGGAGCAGCCGGTTCCAATAACCGTTCGGTAGTTACGTTCTTTGCCGATGAGAGAGAGGACAAGGGTTCATACGCATCTTTTATCAATAATACCGATGTTATCGCACAGAATGGAACGCTTAATCTATATACGGTGGATGGCCTCTGTGACTATTTTGAATTGTCTTCATCGAGTGAGAATGTTACCGATGTTGCAAAAGAATATATCAGAAATTATGAAACATCCTTAAGAGAACTGGCAAAGATCCGTCATAACGGTATGGATAATTTGATTCTTGCCAATGAGCTGTTTGACAGGGTTCTTAAGGTCATGGTTATTTATGACATCATTGGTCTTGCTAATACACCTGAACTGGTGAGATTTGGACTAAACATGACTTCATCCTCTCTTGCAGGAAGTTTGGATAATGTCCTTTCGACGGCTTGTGAAAAGAAGATTATATATCTTAATGATACCAATGGATGCTATGAGTTTAAGAGGAGCGATTCAAAGGATATCAGTGGGCTTATAAGAGATTACAAATCGAAGCCGGAGAATCTGCCGGAAAATTATATAGCTGCGTTAGAGGGCGTTCTGGGTAGTCCTTTTGCAACAAAAACCAAAAAGAAAGTGAAGGGCGATCCGCTGTCTCCACAGAAGTATAATCTGCTTTACCGTGAGGATAAGCGACTTAAGAAAATACTGTGTATGTTAAAAGATGCTGAAGATCCGACATTTTTTGACAGTATTCATAAAGAAATTGTAGATGAAACAGATTACAAGAAGAGCTTCGATGGTGCTGTAGTCTATGTGGTTTGTGAAAAGAATGATGAAATAGATAAGGCTATTGCTCTAACAAAGAACAATAAGCACAAGGAAATAATGGTTGCAGTATGCAACGAGCCAGCAGGAATATGTGATGATATTTTCTCTCTGGTTGCAGCGTGTCATTATGAGAACGATTCGGAAATGTCATCACAGGATTTGCGTGCACTGAAAGACCAGGCTCAGAGCTATGATACGAAAATAGCAAAGAGGCTCGATTTTATCATGGATAGCAAAAACTTCAAGGCGTATGGTGCTTTGGGAGAAATGCTTGAAAACGGTGCGAATGATGCCGGTGCAGTTGAGCTGCTTGAAAGCATTTTCAAGGGTAAGAGGAGTGCGATTTCGCATGATGATCTGAACAAATCACATGATTATAAGGATAATAACATAGCACTCAGAGATGCGGTAGATTCTCTCCTTGATGTTTCTCAGCCATTATCATATCACTCTGATTACGGACAGGATCGAGGAGATATGAAGTATATAAAGAATGTACTTCAGCAGACAGGGGTATTATATCCTGCAAATACAAGCGGAGCCATAGTGTATTGCAGTATAGAGACAGACATTGATAAGTATAAGACTGTCCTTCCGGCACTGCATGACATGATTAAAGAAATCCACGACCGCGAGAGCGAGGATATCAATATTCAGAAGTTTATTCAAAAATATCGTTTTGAATATGGTCTTGGAAATAATGCACTGTTATTGTTCATGGCAGTTGTTCGAAAGTATTACTCGGATGCGTTGTCCATCATAAAGGATGTCACTGCTGTGGGATCTATAAGTGTCAACAGTATGGATGTTCTTAAGGCAATCCTCTTTAACACGGAATATGCAAACTGTGTCATGAAATATGAGTCTATTTCAGAGGATGAGGAAAAGTATATCCAAAAACTTATGGAGATATTCGGTAGCACGAGCACTACGGCAAGTCTTGACGGACTACATCAGCTCATGCAGGCATGGTATTCACCGCTTGATGCAGTATGTAAGGCGCAGGATATATATCCCGATGAAAAAACAAGAATATTCGTTGGTATATGTAATCGCATGGAGACAACTCCGATCAGAGAGCTTGTTCTTTATGATATGAAAGAAGTAATCGGAATAGAGCGTGATGATATGATTCACGGTCAGGTTACGGAAGACCTGGTGAGTGAAATCAGCAAGCAGAAAGATACGGTTTCAGATGGTTATGCGCTTGTAAGGAAGAAGATTGTATCTGAAATATCAGCTTTGTATGGAGAGCCAACAGAAGATATTGAGACACTGAAAGAAGAGTTTAATGCGTGGACAACAGGACTTGATGAGGCACAGAAGGATGTGCTTAATCTGCTCCAGAATAATGACAGTAAACCTTTGGCGAGAGCGGTATCCTTAGATTTACCATTTGCTACTATCCTTTTGGAAAACATACCCTCTGATATGAACCTTGGTGCAGTGAAATCATGGACATCGGATAAAACAGAAGATTATGTTCAGGGATTCAAACGTGGAAAGAATCATATAGAGAATAATGTTTATGCTGTAAGCTGCCCGGTATATGAGGTGTCCGGAGTTGGAATTGAAGAGACTGAGCATGGTAAAGACAGAACCATAATGTTCTCCGGTGAAATGGAGATAAGGGTGAATCTCGGTGAGGGCAATGTATGTTATTACATTACAACGGACGGTTCGGATCCTTCTGCTCCGGATGCACAGAGAGAAAAGCGACTCGAAGCCTACTTACTGAAAATAAATTCTGATACAAATGTAAAGTTCTGCGGAGTAAGTGAGGCCGGAAAGTATAGTAGTGTACTGACCTTGCGCTGCCTGAATGAAGAAACAAAATATGAAGTAAAGGCTGTGCCGGTTCAGCAGAAGATGCGATTCGATGGTGAAATTGAAAAGCGGAAAGACGTGAAGTTGGATGCGATAGTGCCGATTGATTCCGCTAGTCTGTGTCTGTGTGTTAAATCCATAGCAGGATTCATGAAGAGTAGCCACGGAGTATCGAATGCAGAGATAATATCGGGACTTAAGAAAGCTATTGATGAACTTGAGGAGTAGGATATGGTTCGTTTTTATCTTGATGTGAAAAAACAGTATAAGGGAAAATGCGATATCGAGATAAATGGATTTGGTGAGTATATATCTGGATATGCAAAGATTCATGCTGCTCTTCATGGTGGCAGAGACTGTACGGTTGTAGTACGGAATCGTCAGATATATGAAGTCTTGAAGGAACAGGAAAAATACTATACCCACACCATGAGTCATGAGATCTTTTCTGTAGCGCAGGAGTTTAAGAACAAATACAAAATTGACCTGCCTGAGTATATATCTGAAAGCGACCTTATGGAAGATTTAAGCCTTGAAGATGTAGATTTCAGTTCCGGCGAGGGATTTGAAAATGCTGTGTTACGCAAGGCATTCGGAACATTTTTTCTGGGAGGAACTTTCCCGTTTGAACGACTTGCTCCACTCTGCAAGAGTATAGATCTGAGTGGACTCAATGATAAAAATAGAACTGTTTTACGAAAGGTGTTTCAGAAAAGATTTAAAACATATAAAGAACATCTTTCTGGCGAATATGAGAAGTATATTTTTAATCAGTTCATAGACGATTTTGACAGTCTCAGGTCGGATGTAGCCATATATTTGCTAATTAAGGATTACCCTAAAGACTTTAAGGAAGAGATGATAGGGCATGATCTTTGTAAATGTATGGATCACTTTGGGGTGACCGGTTCGTATATTGCGATTGATCAAAAGGCTGAAGATGATTACTGCGACAGGTTCAAAATGTATGTTGGTAGGAAAAGTGTTTCCCCAGAGGAACTGATTAGCTGGGTATCAGGGGGGTATGAGTTTGAACTTGATCAGGTTATAGATGCCATAGACAAGAACGAAGAACAAATAGCAGACTATACGGACAGGATCGTACTTAAATTTGCTCCGTTATTTGACAGAATGCCCGAAGCTAAAATGCGAATCATAAACATCAAGCCGCCAGTTGTTTTAGAAAAACCCGGGGATGATTTCGGTATTGAGGACTGGATGAAATGGTCAGTTGAAAATTATCTTCCTTTCCGTTTTTGGCTTGAATACAACAATAAATCTGATGAGAATGCAGATGAATATGCCACAGCATTTGGTGATTATATTTTTGAAAAATATGATGAGCTGGTAAACAATTATCCATGGATGATGTACAAGGTGCTTCCGGCTGTTAAGAATGAATTGCTTGATAACGAACATACGCTGTTTGTCATTCTCGATAATTTTAATTATAAGTTCCTTGAGTATCTTATATCATGTATGAATAATGAAAAGTTCGTCTCAGATGGGGTTGTGCCGGTATTGTCGATGATTCCGACAGAAACGGCTATTTCCAAGAGAGCCTTTTTTACGGCTGAGGCATATAACGATAGTGGAGACAAGTACGACAAGATTGTAGGAAACTGGGCTAAGAACCTGGGGGTTGATATGCAGTATCTCCCTAATATTGGTGCGTTAAGGGCGTTAGGTGGAATAGATAAAAAGGTTTATTTCCTCAATTATCTTAGATTAGATGAAATGCTTCATGAAGACCAGGGATCAAGCGCTCAAAGGATTGAAGTAAGGATACAGAAAGAAATTGAGGCACTTGTTTCTGAGATATCGAAAGTGCTTAAAAAGCATGGGAGAGAAAAGGACACAAGAGTATATTTCATCGCTGATCACGGAAGTACACAAATACTGCCATCACAGCTAAACGGAATTGATCCAAAGTATTACAAAGACAAAGCAGAGGAATCGGATTATAGGTTTATAGAGGTTGGTGATGAAGATTATGAAAATACGAAAGCTGCAATAGGAAGCTTATGCTATGCACTTGATAAAAAAAGATATGGTACTGAGAACAGTTTCTTTATTGCAAGGGGATATAACCGTTTCATAAAAAATGACTTAAAGGGATACGTTCATGGAGGCATTACGCCCGAAGAAGCAATAGTACCGTTTGCGAGGTTCTCATATGATATGGATATGTGCAAGAATCCCGAAATAACGCTTGTGAACGATAATCTTAGATTTGCTGTGAAACTGAAACTGACATTCCTTGTTAAAAATTACAATGAGTTTCCGGTCGAAAATGTCGAGATCATCATACAAAACGGGAATATCAAGTACAGCAAGCAGGTAGCAGTAAATATAGCAGGCTTGGAGACGGCCACGATTGATATTCAAGACGCACGAATAACCAAGTCGATGGATAAAAAGAATAACGAAAGAATGATAATCACAGTAAATTACTCTGCGAACGGAAGAAAGCATAGCTACCAGTCCGAGATAGCTATGTCTGTTAAGTCCGCACAGAGTTCTGGTACTGACTTGTCAGATCTTATTTAAGGAGGGTAAGATGGAGAGTTTTGAGCAGAAAGCATATGACTCCTTTGGAGAAGTAGTAATCAATAAAAATCTAATCAATAGTGCCGGATTCTCCGCAAGAGCCATTCCGACATATGTTGGAGAGTGGATCTTGTACAATTTTCTTGAAGATGGTGAGCTTACAGAGGATTCACGTGATAAGGTAGCTTCTTTCGTGAATAAATATCTTCCTCAAAAGGGATTTAAGGAAGATATAAAGAATAAGCTCCTTAATATGGAAACAGT
>JAFUVQ010000060.1 GCA_017477505.1 Eubacterium sp. | reverse complement strand
ACTCATATAGCAACTCCTTTCAGGTTGGATATTTGGTTGATTGGTCTCTTCTAAGTATACCATATTTTGTGAGGGGTTGCTTCTTTTTATGCAATAAAAAATGCCGTATTTATGCGGCTTGCGGCGTTTCGCAAACGCCTATGAAGATTAACAAAGGGGGGACAATATGCTGAAGAGAAAGAATTATAAATTCTGGTTTTGTACAGGCTCTCAGGACCTTTATGGGGATGCGGTGCTTAAGAATGTGGCAGATCATTCAAAAGAAATCGTGGATGCTCTGAACCGGAGCGGAGTACTTCCATATGAGGTGGTATGGAAGCCGGTTCTGATAACAAACCAGCTGATCAGAGAAACATTTAATAATGCAAATAATGATGAAGAGTGTGCGGGCATTATCACATGGATGCATACATTTTCACCTGCTAAATCATGGATACTGGGACTCCAGGAGCTTCGTAAACCGCTTCTGCATCTGCATACTCAGTACAACGAAGAGATTCCTTATGATACCATCGACATGGATTTCATGAATGAGAATCAGGCAGCTCACGGTGACAGAGAATATGGTCATATCGTGAGCCGTATGAGGATAGACCGCAAGGTGGTTGTAGGATACTGGAAGGATGAAGTAGTCAGAAAGAAGATAGCGTCCTGGATGAGGACTGCGGTAGGCGTCATAGAGTCAAGCCATATCCGTGTCATGAGAGTAGCCGACAATATGAGAAATGTTGCGGTTACCGAGGGTGACAAGGTTGAAGCACAGATTAAGTTTGGCTGGGAGGTCGATGCTTATCCTGTAAATGAGATTGCCGAGTGCGTTGATTCAGTTTCTGATTCCGATACTGCCGCACTTGTTGACGAATACTATGAGAAGTATGACTTAATACTTGATGACCGCGATGCGGGAGAATTCAATAAACATGTTGCAGTTCAGGCGAGGATAGAGCTTGGCTTTGAGAGATTCCTTGAAGAGAAGAATTATCAGGCCATAGTTACACATTTCGGTGATCTGGGTGCCCTGAAGCAGCTTCCGGGACTGGCAATACAGAGACTTATGGAGAAGGGCTATGGCTTTGGCGCCGAGGGCGACTGGAAGGTGGCAGCTATGGTACGTCTCATGAAGATAATGACAGAAGGCATGGAAGGCGCCAAAGGAACTTCCATGATGGAGGATTATACCTATAATCTCGTCCACGGCAAGGAAGGAATACTGGAGGCTCACATGCTTGAGGTTTGCCCTTCCATAGCGGATGGTAAGATCGCCATAAGAGTCAATCCGCTTTCCATGGGCAGCAGAGAGGATCCCGCAAGACTTGTATTTACATCTAAGGAAGGACCGGGAATCGCAGTATCAATGGTGGATCTCGGTAACCGCTTCAGACTAATCATAAATGATGTTGAATGCAGAAAGACAGAAAAACCGATGCCGGCGCTTCCTGTAGCTACAAACTACTGGACGCCTTACCCTGACCTTTATACGGGTGCAGAGGCATGGATACTGGCGGGCGGAGCCCATCACACAGCATTTACATATGACCTTACAGCCGAGCAGATGGGAGACTGGGCTGAAATGATGGGTATAGAAGCAGTATTTATAGATAAGAATACAACTATCCGTGAGTTCAAGAGAGATCTTAAACTTGGAGAAGTATTTTATCGGTAGGAATCATTAAATTGTAAATATAGAAATAATTGAAATATATAATAAACGGCACCCCGGGTAGTGAGATGGTGCAGAAAACGGAGGATTAATAAAATGAAATTTTTTATAGACACAGCAAATGTTGATGATATCAGAAAAGCAAATGACATGGGAGTTATCTGCGGAGTTACAACAAATCCGTCACTTATAGCTAAAGAGGGCAGGGACTTCACAGAAGTCATCAAAGAGATCACATCCATAGTTGACGGCCCTATCAGCGGTGAAGTTAAGGCAACTACCGTTGACGCTGAGGGCATGATCAAGGAAGGCCGTGAGATAGCTGCCATTCATCCGAATATGATAGTAAAGATTCCTATGACTGTTGAAGGACTCAAGGCAGTCAAGGTACTTTCAAAAGAAGGAATCAAGACAAATGTAACGCTTATTTTCTCGGCAAACCAGGCACTTCTTGCTGCAAGGGCAGGAGCTACCTATGTATCACCTTTCCTTGGAAGACTTGATGATATCTCATCACCGGGTATCGAGCTTATAGAGCATATAGTACAGATATTCAGCAATTATGATATAGATACAGAAATCATCGCTGCCAGCATAAGAAACACAGTTCATGTTACTGAGTGTGCACTTGCAGGTGCTGATATTGCAACTGTTCCGTATGCGGTAATCGAGCAGATGACAAAGCATCCGCTTACGGATCAGGGTATCGTAAAGTTCCAGGAAGATTACCGCAAGGTATTTGGAGATTAAGGATGATTCTGAAGGAATCATCCAGATAGCCGGAACTGGGGAATGCACGAAGTGCATGTACCAAGTGACGGCGTTTACTTGGATAATAGGATGGATTAATGTGTGTATTCGGGAGGTTAAGATGAGCAGAGAAAAGATAGAATCAGGGAAGACTGCCATAGGTATAGAATTCGGATCAACCAGGATAAAAGCTGTTATGGTAGATGACGCGGGCACTCCTATCGCTGAAGGAAGCCATGACTGGGAGAATCAGTATGTAGACGGTATCTGGACCTACAGTCTGGATATGATATGGGCCGGCCTTAAGGATGCTTACAGCGTTCTCAGAAATGATGTAGAGGCAAAGTTCGGTACCACTATAAAGACCACGGGAGCCATAGGCATAAGCGCAATGATGCATGGCTATATGCCATTCGATAAAGAAGGAAAGCTTCTGGTTCCTTTCAGGACATGGAGAAATACCATTACCGAAGAAGCGGCAAAAGAACTTACTTCAGAGTTCGGTTTCAATATTCCTCAGAGATGGAGCATAGCACATCTTCATCAGGCTATACTGAATAAAGAAAGTCATATTGCCGATATCAGCTTCCTTACTACACTGGC
Source organism: Eubacterium sp. (assembly GCA_017477505.1). Lineage (GTDB taxonomy): Bacteria > Bacillota > Clostridia > Lachnospirales > Lachnospiraceae > Eubacterium_Q. Next base: position 315,992 of record JAFUVQ010000060.1, on the reverse strand, counting down.
CGGCTATATACACTGGCAGCTTACCGGAGAAAAAGTGCTGGGTGTCGGCGATGCTTCAGGCATGTTCCCTATCGACAGCAGCACCAGGGATTACAATAAAGAATATATGGCAAGGTATGATAATATTGCTGCGGCAAAGGGGATGCCATGGAAACTGGGAGATATATTACCTAAAGTTCTGGTTGCCGGTGAAGCAGCAGGAACACTGACGGCAGAAGGCGCAGCAAAGCTGGATGAAAGCGGTAATCTTGAGGCAGGAATTCCACTCTGTTCGCCTGAAGGAGATGCGGGAACAGGTATGGTCGCTACAAACAGCGTTGCGGTCAGAACGGGAAATGTAAGTGCCGGAACCTCTATATTTGCCATGGTAGTCATGGAAAAACCGCTTAAGGCAGTTCATGAGGAGATAGATGTGGTCACGACTCCTTCAGGAGATGACGTTGCCATGGTACACTGCAACAACTGCACATCGGATATAAATGCATGGGCAAATGTTTTTAAAGGCTTTGCGGAGGCACTGGGAACCAAAGTTGATACAAATACACTTTATACCACACTCTTCAAGGCGGCTTTGGACGGAGATCCCGACTGCGGCGGACTTATGGGATTCAATTATTTCTCGGGAGAGCCTGTAACAGGTTTTGACGAGGGAAGGCCGCTCTTCGTAAGAAAGGTGGGAAGCAACTTTAATTTTGCGAACTTTATGAGACTTCACCTTTATTCGGCAGTCAGCACCCTTAAAGTCGGACTGGATATCCTTTTCAAGGAAGAGGATGTAAAGGTGGATAAGCTTTACGGACATGGCGGTTTCTTCAAAACAAAAGAAGTTGGCCAGAGAATACTTTCCGCAGCAACCGGTGGACCTATAACTGTCATGAGTACAGCGGGAGAAGGCGGAGCCTGGGGTATTGCAATACTTGCTCTTTACATGATACAGGGCACCGACAGAACCCTTTCCGACTACCTCACCGATAAAGTCTTTGACGGCTTCGCTGGAGACACCGTAACCGCCGACAAATCTGAAATAGAAGGATTTGATAGCTTTATGAAACTGTTCAACGCTGCATTGCCAATTGAACGCGTAGCAATTAATTCGATTGATAGTTAATTGAATATTGTTAGTAACAGTTTGAAACCACCATATCCCCCTAAGAAAAAGCATTTGCCAATTTTCGTGGGGTGTGTGGTGGGGTCAAACGTCACTCGAACTAGCTTAAAAGGAGATAAAAAATGCTTGAGGAACTGAAGGAACAAGTATATATTGCAAATATGGAGCTTCCGAAGCGGGGCCTTATAACTTATACCTGGGGAAATGTCAGCGGTATCGACCGCACAAGAGGTTTATTTGTTATAAAGCCAAGCGGCGTAGATTATGATATAATGACACCGGACGATATGGTTGTCATGGATCTGGAGGGTAACAGAGTAGAAGGAAACTACAAACCCTCATCAGATACTCCTACCCATCTCGAACTTTATAAGAAGTATGAAGAGATAGGCGGAATCGTTCATACACACTCACCTGAGGCAACTTCATGGGCGCAGGCAGGAAGAGACATTCCTATGTACGGAACCACACATGCGGATTATTTCTATGGTCCGATTCCATGTGCAAGAGGACTTACAAAGGAAGAGATAGAAGAAGCGTATGAGAAGAATACAGGGCTGGTCATCATAGAGACCTTTGAGACAAGAGGACTTAACCCTATGTATACACCGGGAGTGCTTCTTACCAATCACGGACCATTTACCTGGGGCAAGGATGCAGCGGAAGCTGTTCATAATGCTGTTGTCCTGGAAGAGGTTGCAAGGATGGCAAGACGTACAGAGATGATAAATCCGGATGTAAAAGAAGCTCCTCATACCATAAGAGATAAGCATTTCTTCCGTAAGCACGGGGAAAATGCTTACTATGGACAGGGATAAAAACTTTACATGGCAGGTATTTATATGATAAAGGTTTTTCTTGTAGAAGATGAATATGCCATAAGAGAAGGCATTAAGAAATCCGTGAATTGGGAATCCCATGGCTTCACCCTTGTGGGTGAAGCCGGAGACGGGGAGGTTGCGTATCCTAAGATACTCAGCACACGCCCTGATATCCTGATCACGGATATTCGTATGCCCTTTATGGATGGATTGGAACTCGCGAAGCTTGTGAAGAAGGAGCTTCCCGATATCAGGATCATAGTCCTCAGCGGCTATGATGATTTTAATTATGCAAAGCAGGCTATCTCCATAGGCGTGGAAGAGTATATGCTGAAACCGGTTTCAGGAGATACTCTTATAAATGAGCTGCAGAAAGTTGCTGAAGTGATCACGAAAGAGAAGCAGGACAGAGAAGCAAGAGAGCAGTATCAGAGAGACCGTGAGGAGATCAGGAGACTGGAGCAGCAGAATTTCATCAGAGACATGATCGATGGGAGACTTTCCATGCAGGAGTCGCTGGAGAAAGGACGTGATCTGGGTATAGATATAGCTGCATCTGCCTATGCCATAGTTCTCATGCAGATTTTCTCAAGAGACAGAGGAGCCGAGGATATGCATGAATACTCCGGGGATGTGGAAGAAATATACGGAAAGCTCAAAACCACCTATGAGGATCAGCCGCACGTATATCTTTATAAACAGATCGGAGACGTTCTGTGCTTCCTGGAAAAAGCAGATTCCATGGATGAACTGAATGAGAATATAAAAGAAGGCATAAATGGCATAAAGGAAGTCATGGATGGCTATAAGGACAGGATTTATTTCATTTCCGTGGGAATGCCTGTCGAACGTATCAGGGATGTAAACCGTTCTTATCTGGATGCCGGACGTAAGTTTTCCGAGAGGTTCATGCTGGATGAGAGTGCTGTATTCTATGGTGATATCACAGGAAGAGAGAAGATAGGAGAAACTCTTCAGCGGGAGAGAAGAGACAGTGATGTCAGTAAGATGGATATCGGCAGCATCGATATAAGTAAGGTTGATGTCAGTGCCATCTCGCAGAAAACCATTTATAACTTCCTGAGGAACGGAACCTTGCAGGAAATTGACGATCTTGTAAATGAATATTTTGCCAGCATAGGCGAGGATGCGATTGAATCCATCATGCTGAGGCAGTATGTGCTGGTGGAGGCACTTATCAGCAGCTATACATTTTTAGAGAATCTGGGACTGTCAAAGGAAAAGGCCGGAGAACTGCTGGGAGAACTGGCGGATCCTGTTAAGTTTGTCCCTACCAGTGAGAAGTCCAAAGAATATATTAAGAAGCTCCTTCAGTGCGCTATCGAATACAGAAATAAGGTTTCGGACCAGAGGTATCTGGAAATCATAGATAAGGCAAAACAGCTTATCGAGGAAAACTATAAGGATGAAATGATGTCGCTGCAGTATGTGGCTTCCAGCGTAAATATAAGCTCGAATCATTTCAGTGCGGTTTTCAGAAAAGAGACCGGCGTTACTTTTATAGATTATCTTACCGAGGTCAGGATGAATGCGGCGAAGAATCTTCTCGTCTGTACGTCCATGAAAACCTCTGATGTGGGATATGAAGTGGGCTACAGGGATTCGCATTATTTCAGTTATATTTTTAAGAAGAGTACCGGTATGTCTCCGAAGGAATACAGAAGGGCTAAGAAGGAATCTTGAGTAAATACGGTGTAAAAAAGAGAAAAAGAATACAGACAAAGCTTATGGTCTACGTGATGGTATGCGTTATTCCCCTCACGCTACTCCTGGGCTTTGCTCTTTTTCGTATGGTCGATTATTACCAGAAGTATGACCGCCTTGTAAGGAATATTACAAATGCAAATGCATATAATATGAGTTTCAAGGAGTCCATGGATGAAACCATGTACCGTATCATCACAGGTTCCGCTAATTGGACGGACCCTGAAGAGAAGCTGATGAGTGATGATCCCAAGGCTCTTATCAGGAGTGCGGTGGAGCATTTTGAGAGCCTGCGTGAAAATACCAGCGAAGCTAACGTTGAGGCGGATCTGGATCAGCTGATAAAGCTGCTGGGCATATTGGACGAGAGGGTCGATGATATACTGAAGAATGTTGAAGAGGGCGGCCATTATGATGAAAATATGGAGCTGCTGGATTTCAATATAAGGACTCTTACTTCTCTGATTCAGGAGGACATTCAGGTCTATATTCGTGACGAAGCTAAGAATATGGAGATGCTACGTCGTGAGGTGGCGGCAAGTCTTCTTACCACAACAAGAATACTGGTGATACTTCTTGTGATCACAGTCATCGCCATTATCATTTTATCCAGTAAACTGTCCAAGAGTATTACAGAGCCTATCACAGAACTTGTTGATATGACGGAGAAGTTTGCGGGCGGCGATTTCTCGGTAGAGTATCATATTGAGAGTCATGATGAGATGGAGGTTCTTGCCAACAGCTTTAACAGCATGGTAAAGGAAATCGAGACACTTATAAATGATATTCATAAGGAACAGGAAAATGCCCGTGATGCAGAGCTCCGGCTTCTGCAGGAACAGATCAATCCTCATTTTCTGTATAATACACTTGATGCAATACTCTGGATGACAGAGGCAGGGGAGAATCAGGATGCCATTAAGATGATACAGGAGCTTTCGAACTTCTTCAGGATATCTCTCAGCAAGGGCAAGAGTGAGATATCCGTAAAATCCGAGATGGAGCATGTGAGAAGCTACCTGGAGATACAGCATTACAGATACAGGGATATCATGGATTATGACATTTCATTTGATGAAAACATCCTTGACTGCAGGATACAGAAGCTGACGCTTCAGCCGATAGTTGAAAATGCGCTCTATCATGGCGTCAAGAATAAGAGAGGCTCAGGTCATATAAAGGTTATGGGCAGAGCTGAGGGAAGAGACCTGATCTTCACGGTGGAGGATGACGGAATCGGAATGAAGGAAGATGAACTGGAGAATCTCAGAAGTCTAATCAGCGGTGATACGAAACCGCCTGAGGAAGGCGGCTTCGGAATGGCAAATGTAGAGCAGAGGCTTGAGATGCATTACGGCCGTGAATACGGCATGAGAGTTGAAAGTGAGTATATGAAGGGTACTACGGTGACCGTTAAGATTCCACAGATTAACGGAGCATCGTGTGCAGTAAGACTGCAGGACAGATAGATTTTCTGCCCTGACACACCGGCGGAACGGAGCAAAAAAATGATTCACAGCATAAAAAGAAAATGGATATATATACTCGCATTCTGTGGGGTACTTCTGCTTTCGGCATGCGGGAAAGAGAAAAAGACGGAAAATGATCCCGGGTATAAAAAACAGCCCAGTAAGGTTGTGGGATTCTCGCAGCTGGGTGCTGAGTCTGACTGGAGAGTAGCGAATACAGAGTCCGTAAAAAATACATTTACAAGAGAAAAAGGATATGAGCTTCTTTTTGATGACGGCCAGCAGAAGCAGGATAAGCAGATAATGGCTATGAGGAAATTCATACAGCAGGAGGTGGATTATATAATTCTTGCTCCTGTTACGGAGACCGGCTGGGATACGGTTCTTATGGAGGCTCATGATGCGGGAGTTCCTGTCATAGTCGTTGACAGAAAGGTTGATATAAAGGACGAAGACGACTATCTTGCATGGGTGGGCTCTGATTTCGGACGTGAGGGCCAGGCGGCCTGTGAGTGGCTTAAGAGCTTTGCCGACGCCAAGGGTATTAAGGCGGAAGATATCCATATAGCCGACATACAGGGTACTATAGGCGCTACGGCCCAGATAGGAAGAACACAGAGCCTGGCCATGGCCTGCAGGGAGAACGGATGGAATCTGGTGGCTTCGGAGCCTGCGGACTATACCGAGGCTAAAGGTTATGAAGTTGTATCAAGGCTGCTGCGTGAGCATGAAGAAATCAATGTGCTCTACTGTGAGAATGATAATGAAGCTCTCGGAGCCATCATAGCTGTGGAAGAGCAGGGAAGAAAGGTCGGAACGGATATAAAGAACGGTGAGATAATGATCATATCATTTGATGCTGCAAGAGCCGGCCTAAGGAAGGTTCTTGAAGGAAAGATAGCGCTCGATGTGGAATGTAATCCTCTTCAGGGACCTGAGATCGAACGTATCATAAATGATTATGCTGCAGGAAAGGAAATAGAGAAATACACATATGTATCCGAGCAGATATTTTCAGCAGATAATACTGTAAAAGAAATAAAAATCGGAAATGATTCCTGCAGTATTACCCTTGTAACGGAAGAATTACTGAATGGAAGAGAGTATTAGATGATTCTGAACGTAAAATATCCAACGTTTGATAAAAAATCATACAAAAATTATGGTAATTGACCTGAGCATTGATAAATAATCGTAAAAACTTCAAAAGATACTCCGTTTTAAATCCCTCCCATATCTGTTATAGTTCTATCATCGAAGCAAAGCAGAAACTAAACTTTATGGGAGGGATTATTCATGAAAAAGTTTAAGAAGATTATGGCTGCAGCTCTTGCAGCAACAATGTTAGTTGGCGCAGTTGGATGCGGCGGCGCAAAGGGCGGAGAAACAAATACAACCGGTGGAGATACATCAGGCGGTGGCAAGGAGATCAAGGTTGGTATCATCAACAACGATCCTAACGAGTCCGGTTATCGTACAGCTAACGATAAGGATCTCAAGGCTATGTTCGGTGAAGGTAACACCAACGGTTACAAGGGTGAGTTCGCTTACAGCTTAAAGAATGATGAGCAGATTGCAGCAGCTCAGAAGTTCATCCAGGACGGAGTTGATTACCTTCTTCTTTCAGCAGCTGATACATCAGGTTGGGACAGCGTTCTCAAGGATGCTCAGGCAGCAGGAATCCAGGTTATCCTCTTTGACCGTACAATCGATGCAGATCCAAGCCTTTATGCAGCATCAATCGTATCCGATATGGACAAGGAAGGCGAGCAGGCAGCTAACTGGTTAAAGGATCAGAACTTAAGTGAATATAAGATCATTCACCTTCAGGGTGTTATGGGTTCAGCAGCTCAGCAGGGTAGATCAGGTGCTCTTGATACACTTGCTAAGGAAAATGGTTGGACAATCGTTACACAGCAGACAGCTGAGTGGAATGCAGAGAAGGCACAGCAGATCGTTCAGTCAGTTATCGACTCAGGCGAAAGCTTCAACGTAATCTACGCTGAGAACGACGATATGGCTAAGGGTGCTGTTGCAGCACTTGACAAGGCTAACATCTCACACGGTGTTGGTAAAGACGTAGTAGTTATGGGATTTGACTGCAACAAGTGGGCTCTTGAAGAACTCCTTAACAAGAACTGGAACTATGATGGTCAGTGCAATCCTTTCCAGGCTAAGTACATCGACGAAGTTATCAAGAAGCTTGAAGCAGGCGAGACACTTTCAGAGAAGACAATCATAATGCAGGAAAAGGGCTTTGACGCTACAACAATTACAGAGGATGACGTAAATAATTACGGTATCTAATAACTAAGGGATTTGGGGGCGCGGCATACATGTATGACGCGCCCTTTTTATACCCAAAATTCGGGATTTTTACCCCTGAATCTGCCTTAAAACAGTCAGTGTTTAAGCATCATCAGGGGACACAGGGCAAGGATTGATAAAATAAAGGAAGGTGAGACGGTGAAGGATAAAGCTGTACTTGAATTACATAATATACAGAAAACCTTTCCGGGTGTTAAGGCTCTCCAGAACGTGGATTTTACATTAAGAGAAGGTGAGATTCATGCTCTGATGGGTGAAAACGGAGCCGGAAAGTCTACTCTTATCAAGGTTATAACCGGAGTATATGAGAAGGACGGCGGACAGATATTTCTTAAGGATCATGAAGGAGAGATACATATTCATTCTCCTCAGGATGCACAGAATGTCGGTATAAGTACTGTGTATCAGGAGATCACACTCTGTCCTAATCTTACGGTTGCCGAAAATATGTATATAGGGAGAACGAAGGGAGCATTCACCAACTGGGGCAAGATGAAGGCTGACGCGGATAAGATTCTTAAGAGTCTTGATATTCCTGCTCAGGCATCCCAGCAGCTGGCCAGCTGCTCACTTGCAGTTCAGCAGATGGTTGCCATAGCAAGAGCGGTGGATATGGATTGTAAGGTTCTCATACTCGATGAACCTACTTCATCCCTTGATGAAAGTGAAGTTCAGAAGCTCTTCGGTCTTATGAGAGACCTTAAGGCAAAAGGTGTTGGAATCATCTTCGTTACTCATTTCCTTGATCAGGTTTATGAAGTATGTGACAGGATCACGGTTCTTCGAGACGGAAAGCTGGTCGGCGAATATGAGATCAAGGACCTTCCGAGAGTTGAACTTGTTTCCAAGATGCTTGGTAAAGAGCTGGATGACCTTTCCGATATCAAGGGTGATACAGGAGATGTTAAGACTGACAGAGATGCAGTTCCTGTATTTGAAGCAGAAGGACTTCAGAGTGATGCAGGCATAAGCCCGTTTGACTTCTATATCAATAAGGGAGAGGTAAACGGATTCACCGGACTCCTCGGCTCAGGCCGAAGCGAATGCGTCCGTGCGATATTCGGCGCCGACAGAGTTTTAAAAGGCAAGGTTAAGAAGAACGGCAAAGAAGTTAAGATCAGTAAGCCTATCGATGCAATGAAGAATGGCATCGCATACCTTCCTGAAGACAGAAAGGTTGACGGTATTGTCGGGGACCTTTCTGTAAGAGAGAATATAATCCTTGCATCTCAGGTGCTTCGCGGATTCTTAAAGCCTTACACTAAATCAGAAACCTATAAGATTGCTGATGAATATATCAAGCTTCTTGATATAAAGACCGCATCTGCGGATACGCCGATCAAATCACTTTCCGGTGGTAACCAGCAGAAGGTTATTCTTGCCAGATGGCTTCTTATGCATCCTGAATATCTCATACTTGATGAACCTACCCGTGGGATAGACGTAGGAACCAAGGTTGATATTCAGAAGCTCGTGCTTAAACTTGCATCTGAAGGCATGAGCATTACATTTATATCATCGGAAACAGATGAGATGTTACGTACCTGCTCAAGGCTTGTTGTCATGCGAGACAGAAAGATGGTAGGAGAGCTTAAGGGCGATCAGCTCACCCAGAGCGGTATCATGCAGACTATCGCAGGACATAAACAAAACAGTGGGGAGGATGAGGAGTAATGAGTACTAAAAAATTTACATTCAATAAACAATTACTTATACCGCTTGTTGCAATCCTGGCACTTGCACTGTTTAACCTTATTGTGGATCCTTCTTTCTTTAAGGTTACACTGGGAACCAACAGTCTGGGAGATCCTGTTCTTAACGGATATCTCATAACCATACTCGACTACGGCTCAGAGCTTGCAATACTTGCAATCGGTATGACACTTGTCACTGCCGCATCAGGCGGACAGGATATCAGTGTCGGTGCGGCTATAGCTATAGCCGGCAGCGTTATACTTCGAGTTCTCTGTGGAACAGAGTCAAGACCTGATACCCTTAAGGCTCCGATAATAGTTGCATTTCTTGTAGCTTGTCTCGTAGCCATGGCCTTCGGTGCATTTAACGGTGTGCTGGTAGCATATTTCAAGATTCAGCCTATGGTTGCAACTCTGATACTCTTCACAGCAGGAAGATCAATCGCAGCCTGGATCAATAACAATGAGCTTCCAATAGTAAATGAGACGAAATTCACATACTTTGGCGGTTACATTCCGGGTATTCCGATTCCGACTCCTTTCTTTATAGCTGTAGCTTCAGTAATAATTATTATGCTTGTTCTGAAGTTCACAACCCTCGGACTTTACACACAGTCAGTAGGTATAAATGAAAGCTCTTCAAGACTTAACGGTATCAACCCTGAGTTCGTAAAATTCATTACATTTGTAATCCTCGGACTCTGTGTTGCAATCTGCGGACTTATCAAGGTAAGCCGTCTTTCAACCATCAACTATTCAGTAATTGCAAAGGATATTGAGATGGATGCCATTCTGGCGGTTGCACTTGGCGGAAATGCTCTTTCAGGCGGTAAGTTCAATATGACTGCATCCATCCTCGGAGCATACGTTATACAGTTCCTTACAACTACACTTTACAAGATGAATGTAAATTCAGATGCTCTTTCAGCATATAAGGCTGTAGTTGTTATCGTACTTGTTGTACTCAGTACACCGGTTGTAAGAACCAGACTTCAGAAAATATGGGCTAAGATAGCTCCTAAGAAGGAGGTGGCTTAGCATGAATAAGATCAAGAACTGGTTTATAAAGACAAGCAATACGAATCTGCTCCTTACGATCACCATAGTAGTTTTCTTCCTGATGTATATCGGGGCTATGATCTTCCAGGGAGAGGGATTCCTCAGACCACAGACATTCTTTAATTTCTTAAATACAAATGCATCCCTTATCATAACCTCATGCGGCCTCAGTATAGTTATGATTTGCGGAGGAATCGACATTTCAGTCGGCGGTGTAGTTGCTCTTGTAAGTATGTGCTGTGCAGTTTACCTTGATTTCCATAACGGAAATATCTTCGGTGCTATCTGTATAGCAGTAGGCATAGGCCTTGCATTCGGCATCACACAGGGACTCCTGGTTGCATACCTCGACATTCAGCCGTTCATCGTAACACTTGCGGGAATGTTCTTCGCAAGAGGTATGACCACCATAGTTCATACGGCTCCATTCAATGTTCAGAATGAAGCATTTGTAAAGCTTAAGGATACCAGAATAAACGTACCGGGCTTCGGTTCTGTAAATAAGCTCGGAGACTATGTAAATGCTTATGTTGAGATCGGAGTTATCGTTGCAATCCTCATAGTTATTCTTTTCTTCGTAGTTCTTAAATGGACCAAGCTCGGAAGAAGCTTCTATGCGGTAGGCGGTAATGCACAGAGTGCACTGATGCTCGGTATAAATGTAAAGAGGACTAAGTTCCTTTCACACCTTATCTGCGGACTTCTTGCAGGTATAGGCGGATTCGTATACTTCATGCACGTTGGTTCGGGTTCCGCATCACATGCAACCGGTATGGAAATGAATGCTATCGCTTCATCTATCATCGGTGGAACAATGCTTACAGGTGGTGTAGGAAATATCATAGGAACATTCTTCGGTGTTCTTATGCTTGAGACAATTAAGAATATCGTTTCATCAGCCGGACTTGATGATGCATGGTGGACAGGTATTACCATCGCAGTTATGCTGTGTCTGTTCCTTGTGATACAGAGCGTGGTAATAGCAAAGAAGAACAAGATGATTTCTAAATAATAGTTCCAGTGACGGTTTTTGTATTTTTGTTTTGAATCAGATGGAGGTAATATGCATATGAATATGGGAAATATGCCGGTTGTAAAAATGGGTATTATTGCTGTTAGCAGGGATTGTTTTCCGATGTCTCTCTCCATTGAGAGAAGAAAAACGGTTGTAAAGGAATATACCGCTAAGTATGGTGAGATATTTGAGTGTGAAACTACTGTTGAAAATGAAGTTGATATGAGGAAGGCTCTTGCCGAGGTTAAGGCTGCCGGCTGTAATGCCCTGGTTGTATATCTTGGTAACTTCGGACCTGAGTCCAGTGAGATTCTTCTCGTAAAAGAATTTGGCGGACCATGCATGCTGGCAGCTGCTGCAGAAGAAGCAACAGGCGGTCTCTGCAATGACAGAGGAGATGCTTACTGCGGTATGCTTAATGCAAGCTATAATCTTTATCTTAGAAATCTTAAGGCTTATATACCTGAGTATCCTGTCGGAGATCCGGCAGAGGTTGCAGATATGATGCATGATTTCGAGACTATAGCCCGTGTAAGAATAGCGCTTTCAGATCTGAAGATCATTTCATTCGGACCCCGTCCGCAGGATTTCCTTGCCTGCAATGCTCCTATTAAGCAGCTTTACAATCTGGGCATTGAGATAGAAGAGAATTCAGAGCTTGATCTCTTCGAATCATTTAATAATCATGCAGATGATCCTCGTATAGCTGATACTGTTAAGGATATGGAGAATGAGCTCGGCGCAGGCAACAAGAAGCCGGAGGTTCTCGCAAAGCTTGCTCAGTATGAACTGACGCTCATTGACTGGGTTGAGGCTCATAAGGGAAGCAGGAGCTATACTATAATCGCAGGTAAGTGCTGGCCGGCATTCCAGACACAGTTCAAGTTCGTGCCATGCTATGTTAACAGCCGTCTTGCAAGCCGCGGAATTCCGGTAAGCTGCGAAGTTGATATCTATGGAGCTCTTTCCGAGTACATAGGACAGCTGGTAAGTCAGGATGCGGTTACACTTCTTGATATAAATAATTCAGTTCCCCGTGATATGTATGAAGAGGAGATTAAGGGTAAGTTCGATTATCCATATGATATCAAAGATACATTTATGGGATTCCATTGTGGAAATACATGTACAGCAAAACTCAGCTTCCATGAGATGAAATATCAGAAGATCATGGCCCGTACGCTTCCTATCGAAGTTACAAACGGAACTCTTGAAGGAGACCTTATACCGGGTCATGCAACTGTATATCGTATTCAGAGTACATCGGATGCCAAGCTTCGTGCTTACGTTGCAGAAGGTGAAATCCTTCCGGTTGCTACAAGGTCATTTGGCTCCATCGGTGTATTTGCGATACCTGAGATGGGACGTTTCTACAGACACGTTCTTATCGAGAAGAATTATCCGCATCATGCGGCTATAACCTTCCATCATAACGGAAGACTTCTCTATGAAGTATTTAAGTTTATAGGAGTTGAGCTGGATGAGATTAACTATAACCAGCCAAAGGGAGTAAGATATCCTTCGGAGAATCCTTTTAACTAAGCTCACAAAAAAGACCAATATAAAACAGGGGGTCGCCCATCGGGTGGCCCTCTGTCATTTTTTTGTGTTTTTTGCTGTTTTGAAATGATATAATTATTCCATGTATCATCTCGTTGAATGAACGGCGGAGATATATGCCGTATGAAGCTTTTTTGGATGTCTGAGATATTAAAAGGAAAGATAAATGAAAGTGTTTGAAATTTTAAAATATGTTTTTTCAGCCTTCTGCTGGATGGGGCTTCTGGCTTTCTGGGTCTATGTTATTCTTATTATCGTGAGTATGATTAAAAAGAATAATAAGAAAGCAAAAAAGTGTGCAGTGGGAGCAGTGATCGGAATCGGCATGATGGGACTGGGCATGTTTGGGAGCTTTGTGAGTGCGGTTAAGCAGTATGAATTTAATTTTGACAACCTGGATACTTTCAAAGTGGAATCCGACAGCCTTGAGAGAGGTATCTGGAAAAATGAGATAAGTAACCAGGCCGATGGAAGAAACCTAAATCCGGAGCTTCACTGGGACAGTGTTAAGGGTGCGGAAAGATATTATGTCATAATGATTGACGAATCTGCAGATAACTGGATGCACTGGTATGCGGAAAATGTAACGGATAACAGTATTGAGGAAGGCTTATTTACGGATGAATTCTCTGAGGTTTCCTCGAAGGACGGAATTACTACCAAAGGTCAGTATGTAGGACCTTATCCGCCCTCGGGGACCCACACCTACACGGTTTATGTTTTCGCACTTAAGCTTGAGACGTATTCTGTTTCCGATATAAACTTTGACGGTGCAGGAAATGATATAGAGGAGATAGCAAAGCAGCTGAATAATTCTCCATATACTGATTACAATAATCTTATCAGCTACGGTAAGCTGTCGGGAGAGTATACTGCGAAAGCGGGAGACGGTTCCGATGGCGACGGTTCCGGTGGTGACGGATCTTTGGGAGACTCCGGGAAAACAGACGGCAGTGATGGGGATTCGTCAGATAATGATGGGGCTGATTCAGGTATCGATCTTACACTTGAGAGGGGAAATAATTCGGATTCCATAAAAATGATGCTTCTCTATGACGGCCTTTATGGAGAGAGAGGCGCAAAAAAGTCAAGGGAATATTTTGAAGAACTTAAAGCGGCAGATCCGGTGCGGGCTGAAAGATGGGCAGAAATAGTGGATCATTGGCATACGATTCAGAACACTGTAAAAGTCAATGACAATGTTCTTCCCGACGGACTTGATAATACCAGCGCACTCTGCATAGTATGTCTTGGTTTTATGCTGGAAAATGACGGTTCCATGAAGCCTGAACTGATCAATAGACTTACCGTCTGCAGGGACAGTGCCCTTAAGTATCCGAATGCTTATGTACTCTGTACCGGCGGGGGAACAGCTCCGGGCAATCCTTCCGTAACCGAAGCCGGCCAGATGGCGGAGTGGCTTAAACAGCAGGGGATTGATGAGAAGAGGATAATAGTTGAAGACAGATCCACGACCACAAGTCAGAATGCCATCTACTCCCTTGATATCATCCAATCGGATTATCCTGAGATTAAATATATAGCCATAACTTCAAGTAATTATCATATTACGACAGGAATGCTGGTGTTTGATTCCGAGGCTATGCTTCGCGGAAGTGATATCCGGGTTGTTTCAAACGCAGGATTCTATATAAGAGATAATCCGCTTTCGGATGCATTCCAGACGGGAGCTCTTATAGAGCTTGCCGGGGATTATGAAACAGGAGTCGCACTCTATAACGGCTGGTTTGATATGAGCCAGGTGCCTGAACCTGAGGATGAATAAGAGAAAGTATTGGGGGGAAATGTATGTTTGTTGGAATCGATCTGGGAACGTCAGGTGTCAAGCTTCTTCTTATGGGAAATGAGGGGAGCGTAATAGCTACTCATACTGAGGAATATCCCTGCTCTTTTCCGAAACCGGGATGGTCGGAGCAGGAACCTGAAGTATGGTATGAGAAGAGTCTTTCGGGACTTAAAAAGCTGCTTAAAAAAGGAAATGCCGACATAGAAGATATAGACGGAATAGGAACAGGCGGTCAGATGCACGGCCTGGTCATGCTGGATAAGGATGACAATGTGATAAGGCCGGCTATTCTGTGGAATGACGGAAGAAGTACCGAAGAAGTGGCTTATCTGAATGAGACCATAGGAAATGATAAGCTGACTGAATATACAGGAAATATAGCTTTTGCGGGCTTTACTGCACCCAAGCTTCTGTGGGTAAGGAAGAATGAACCGGAGAATTTTGCAAGGATCGCAAAGATTATGCTTCCCAAGGATTATCTGGTGTACAGGCTGACAGGAGCATTTTCCACGGATTATTCGGATGCTTCGGGAATGCTGTTCCTGGATGTGAAGAATAAGAAATGGAGTCCGGAAATGCTGAGCATCTGCGGGATCACGGAGGAGATGCTGCCGAAACTCTATGAAAGCTATGAGGTTGTAGGTGAGCTGAAAAAAGAGGTGATTCCGACAGATAAAAAGATAATTGTTGTGGCCGGCGCCGGAGATAATGCGGCAGCGGCTGTGGGAACCGGAGCCGTGGGACCGGGACGCTGCAATATATCCATCGGAACATCCGGTACCATATTTATAACCAATGATAAGTTTGTGGTGGATGAGAAAAACAGCCTTCATGCATTTGCACATGCAGACGGTGGATTTCATCTTATGGGCTGCATGCTGTCGGCGGCTTCATGCAACAAATGGTTTATGGATGAAATACTGCAGGATAAGGATTATGCTGCCCTGCAGGCAAAGATATGTGATATAAAAAAGGCTTCTGAGACTGATCCGGAAAGTACGGAAATCGGTGATGAGAACAGTGGTGAGATCAACGATGAGATCAGCGGCGAGATCAACAGCCGGAACTATGACAAACTCGGAAATAACAGAATATATTTCCTTCCGTATCTGATGGGGGAAAGAAGTCCTCATAACGATCCGGATATCAGGGCAATGTTCTATGGCATGAGTCTCGATACAAAACGTGAGGATATGTATCAGGCGGTTCTTGAGGGAGTTGCCTACGGGCTTCGTGACAGTCTGGAAGTGGCAAGAGACATGGGACTTGAGATTACTTCTGCTACTATCTGTGGAGGAGGAGCCAGAAGCCCGCTCTGGCTTAAGATACTTGCAAATGTACTTAAACTCCGGCTGGATATACCTGTAACGGAGGAAGGGCCTTCCATGGGAGGTGCCATGCTTGCGGCGGTGGGATGCGGTACATTTTCCGATATCATTGCGGCAGGGAACATTGTAAGAAATGTGGAGTACAGCGTGGAACCGGATCCGGTACTTATGGAAAGATACGATGCAGAGTACGGGAAATTCAGGAGATTTTATCCGGCTCTTAAAAATACAGGGATTGCTGAATAGTCAAGGTTTTGTGAAAAAGGGGCAGAGATAAGTAAAATGATACTGGATTGGAAAAAGTATGAAGAACTGGCCAGAGAAGCGGTCAGAGAAGGTGTAGTGCTTCTCAAAAATGAAAATGATATACTTCCTCTTTCAGAGGACTGCAGACTGGCTGTATTTGGCCGTATGCAGAATAATTACTACAAGAGCGGTACCGGTTCAGGGGGTATGGTAAATGTACCGAAGGTATGGAGTATAGTAGAGGGACTTGACGGGGAAGGAATCAATCTTAACAAAGAGCTGATCTCTGTTTATGAGGAATTTGAGCACTCCAATCCATTTGACCCGGGAGTCGGATTCGGAAATGAACCCTGGTCCCAGAAAGAAATGGAAGTTTCCGAAGAACTGGTGGGAAAGGCCGCTGCCGATTCCGATACGGCACTTGTGATCATAGGTCGTACTGCCGGGGAGGAACAGGATTATGTAAACGAAAGAGGAGCCTACAGACTTTCTGAAAATGAATCGGATTTGCTCCGAAAAGTAAGAAAAGTATTTGGCAGAGTAGTGCTTGTTATGAATGTGAGCGCTATTCTTGACATGTCTGAAATAGAAGAGATTTCTCCGGATGCAATTCTTTATGCATGGCAGGGCGGTGAGATAGGTGCCCTTAGCTGTGTGGATATCATGCTGGGGAAGGCCAGTCCCAGCGGCCGCCTGACGGATACTATTGTAAGGAAGATAGAAAATGCTTCTGCTTACGGGAATTTCGGAGACAGGGTAAGAAATTTCTATGCAGAAGACATTTATGTAGGTTACCGTTATTATGAAACCTTTAATAAAGATGCGGTAATGTATCCTTTTGGTTACGGACTATCGTATACTGAATTCGAGGTCATTCCGGAGAATATACGTATAGTTTCCCCGGAAGGGGCTGAGAAAGAGAATATAAGCGATGCTTCCGATAAGGTCATTCTC
The DNA here is from genome assembly GCA_017477505.1 of Eubacterium sp. Taxonomy (GTDB): domain Bacteria; phylum Bacillota; class Clostridia; order Lachnospirales; family Lachnospiraceae; genus Eubacterium_Q. Next base: position 298,878 of record JAFUVQ010000060.1, on the reverse strand, counting down.
TCTGCAGTAGTTAAGAATAACGGGAAAATGGCAGGAAAGGAAGTGGTTCAGTTTTATGTGACGGCTCCTCAGGGAAAGCTTGGGAAGCCTTCGGTCAGCCTTGTGGGATTTCTTAAGACAGATATACTGCAGCCGGGAGAAAGCTGCAGTATCTCGGTTGAAGTATCACCATATACATTTGCATCTTATGATGAAACGGGTGTTACGGGAAATATAAGCAGCTATGTACTTGAAGCAGGAGAATACATTTTCTATGCCGGACAGAATGTCAGGGATATAAATGAAGCGGGACGGTTTACGGAAAATGAAAATCTCTGCATTGAAAAGCTGAGCCGCCAGATGGCTCCTTCTGTCAGCTTTGAAAGGATCAGGCCGATATACGATAACGGCATTTATTCCGTCGGAAAGGAAATGGTACCGGCCGCGCCTTCGGTAGATATGGAAGAGGCAATGGCTGACAGACCGGAAGCACTTCCTTTCACAGGAGACAGAGGTATCAGGCTGAAGGATGTCAGAGACGGAAATGCGGCCATGGAGGATTTCCTGGCTCAGCTCACAGATGAGGAGCTTTCCGTGATAATACGCGGTGAGGGTATGGGAAGTCCAAAGGTTACTCCCGGTACGGCAGCTGCCTTCGGTGGAGTAAGTAACAGTCTCAAAGACTATGGAATACCAGCAGGATGCTGCTCTGACGGCCCCAGCGGTATGAGACTTGATTCCGGAAGCCGGGCCTTCAGCCTTCCAAGCGGAACTCTTCTTGCATGCACATGGAACACAGAACTGAACAGAGACCTTTACAGCATGCTCGGGATGGAAATGAATAAAAATAATGTGGATTTTCTTCTGGGACCCGGAATGAATATTCATCGTTTTCCTCTTAACGGAAGGAATTTTGAATACTTCAGCGAGGATCCTCTTGTTACCGGCAGGATTGCAGCGGCGCAGATAAGCGGCCTTAAGAAAAGCGGTGTTTCGGGAACCCTTAAACATTTCTGCGGCAATAATCAGGAAACCTGCCGCCGGCTTGAAGAAAATGTGATATCAGAAAGAGCCCTTAGAGAGATTTATCTTAAAGGCTTTGAAATAGCCGTAAAGGAGGCGAAGGCTGATGCGGTGATGACAACCTACGGCCCCGTAAACGGAACATGGACCAGTTCAAGACACGACCTTAATACCAATATTCTGAGAAAGGAATGGGGATTTAAAGGCATTGTTATGACAGACTGGTGGGCTGACATGGGAGATGTGGGAGCGAAGGTTAATAAGACTTCATTTTCCAGACTGGTTCTGGCACAGAATGATTTCTATGCAGTCTGCCCGGACGCGACCGTTAATTCAACGGGAGATGATACTCTTACGGCTTTGGAAAAAGGTGTGATCACAAGAGGACAGCTGGTGAGAGTTGCAGGAAATATATGCAGTGTTCTGATGCAGACAAATGCGACGAAGCGGCTCTGCGGTGAACCATATAAGGTTGAAGTTGTGGGTCTTGTTTCCGAAGAGGAAAATGCGGACCCTGCCGATGTTCAGTATTATGATATAAACGATGGAACAGAGATAGATCTTTCGGGTATGGATACAGGAAAAGGAACGGTATGCTTCTTTGGGTTCTCGGTTGACCGACTTGGATGTTATTATATCGATATGATAGGAAGCTCCGATCTTTCAGAACTGTCGCAGATACCCGTGGGTGTATATTTCCAGGGGGTTCCATGCGGAACATTTACATTCCACGGAGGCGGAGAGGAACTAACCATCAGGAGAAAGATATGGTTCCACTCTAAATATGGCGTCATGAGACTGAAATTCATGAATGGCGGTCTGAAGCCGAAGAAGATGAGATTCACATTTGAGAAAGAACCTGTTGCAAGAGTTGACTGGCAGGATATGGATGAATATATTTTCTAAGTTCCCGGATGGGAATCCGCCGTAATTCATTTGTTAAAAAAAATTGTTTTGATGGCAGGAATGTGCTAAAATCAATCTGTTACGGTAGTTTTATGATGCCGTTTTTTTCTCTTATTTTGTGATTACTGTCAGAGTTGGAGGATGTTATGAAAAAAGTAGAGGATTATATTACAACTATCCCGGATTTTCCGAGCCCCGGTATTATGTTCAGAGATATTACAAGTGTTCTCGGAGATGCTGAGGGTTTCAAGCTTTCTATTGATGAGATGACAAAGCTCCTTGACGGAGTTGATTTTGACGTTATAGCAGGAACCGAATCAAGAGGTTTCGTATTCGGTACTCCTATCGCTTATAATCTTGGAAAACCATTTGTCCTTGTAAGAAAGAAGGGCAAGCTTCCTAGAGAAACTGTATCTGAGACATATGATCTTGAGTACGGTACAGCTACTATCGAGATGCATAAGGACAGCATCAAGCCGGGACAGAAGGTTGTTCTTGTTGATGATCTTCTTGCAACAGGCGGTACCATGGAAGCATCAGCTAAGCTGGTAGAGACTCTCGGTGGAGAAGTTGTAAAGATGATATTCCTTCTTGAGCTTAAGGGACTTAACGGTCGCGAGAAGCTTGCTAAGTACAGCGTCGGATCTGTTGTGGCATATGAGGGAGCGTAATTCATGCATGTACATCATGCGTACTATGTAAGTTGAGGCATGAGACAACCTAATAATTGTGTGACACTGGCCGATTTTGGTCGGGACTTGGAGTTTATATGTGAAATATGCAATAAGCATATGCAGAACCATAATAATGGAAGGTGGTGAGAAAATATGCAGGAAAGTACAATTGAAGAAGTAAAAAAACATGACGATACGCTGGATACGCCCGCAGATTTTACCCCACCTGCAGAGCTTTATGCAGAGCTTATTGAGAAGATAAAGGAGTATCATCCGTCGGATGATTTTTCACTTATCGAAAAAGCATATAAGGTTGCTGATGACGCACACAAGGGACAGAAGAGAAAGTCCGGTGAACCATATATCATGCATCCTATCTGCGTTGCTATTATCCTTGCTGAACTGGAAATGGATAAAGAGACCATCATAGCAGGCCTCCTGCATGATGTTATCGAGGATACAGCCGTTACGAAGGAGGAACTCGCCAAGGAGTTCTCACCTGAAGTGGCAGACTTGGTTGACGGTGTTACAAAGCTGACTCAGTTGAATCTCTCTCAGGACAAGATTGAGATTCAGGCAGAAAACTTAAGGAAGATGTTCCTTGCTATGGCAAAGGACATAAGAGTTATCATTATCAAGCTTGCCGACCGTCTGCATAACCTCAGGACTCTCCAATACCAGTCTCCTGCAAAGCAGAAGGAAAAGGCAAGAGAGACCATGGATATCTATGCGCCTATAGCTCACAGGCTCGGTATATCCAAGATCAAGGTTGAACTTGATGAGATATGTATGCAGTATCTCTATCATGACGTTTATTATGACCTCAAGAGACAGATAGATGAAAGCCTTTCTGAGAGAGAGGATTTCATAAATGATATGGTCAATGAGGTCAGGGAATACATCAAAGAAGCCGGCATCGAGGCAGAGATTGACGGTCGTGTAAAACACATTTTCAGTATTTATAAGAAGATGGTGACCCAGAATAAGACTCTGGATCAGATATACGATATATTTGCTCTCCGTGTTAAGGTTGATACGGTACGTGACTGCTATGCAGCACTGGGTACCATTCATGAAAAATACAAGCCTATTCCGGGGCGTTTCAAGGATTACATAGCAATGCCTAAGGCAAATATGTATCAGTCGCTCCATACTACACTTATAGGTCATGAAGGCCGTCCGTTTGAGATTCAGATCAGAACCTATGACATGCACAGGACTGCTGAATACGGTATCGCAGCTCATTGGAAATACAAGGAAGGCGGCGGAAAGGTCAGCAAGGAAGAAGAGAAGATGAACTGGCTCAAGGAGATTCTTGAGTGGCAGACTGAAACCGCTGACAATAAGGAATTCATGAGCACTATCAAGACTGACCTGGACCTTTTCCAGGATCAGGTTTATGTCTTCACACCTGCGGGTGATGTCAAGACCCTTCCGAAGGGTTCGATCACCATCGATTTTGCTTACGCGATTCATTCGGCAGTAGGTAATACCATGGTGGGCGCAAGGATAAACGGAAGACAGGTTCCTATCGAGACCAGACTTTCCAGCGGTGACAGAGTAGAGATACTTACTTCCCAGAATGGCCATGGACCATCTCTTGACTGGCTGAAGATAGTCAAGAGCGCACAGGCAAAGAATAAGATCAATCAGTGGTTTAAGCAGGAACATCGTGCGGAGAATATCATAAAGGGTAAAAATGCATTCGAGGCTTATTGCAAGGCAAAAAGCATTAATTCCCAGGATCTTCTTAAACCTGAACTTATGGAGAAAGCCCTCAGGAAATACAATCACCAGGACTGGGATTCCCTTATGGCTGCTGTTGGTCACGGCGGTATCAAAGAGGGCCAGATTGTTAACCGCATGCTCGATGATATCGAGAGAGAGAAGGAAGCAAAGAAGACTGATGCCGATATTCTCGGAGATTTCCAGGACGGCGCAAGACTTAACCGCAGACATGAGACATCTCACGGCGGCATCAAGGTAAGAGGCATTGATGACGTTGCAGTCAGATTTTCAAAGTGCTGTTCACCTGTTCCCGGTGACGAGATTGTTGGTTTCATAACCAGAGGCCGGGGCGTTTCCGTTCACAGAACAGATTGTGTAAATGTACTCTGCATGGATGAAGCCAGTCGTTCCAGACTTATCGATGCCGAGTGGGTTGAGCCTGAAGGCGACAGCGGTGAAGAATATACAACTGATATCAATATTTATACTTCCGGAGAACAGAGCATTATCTCTGAGGTATCCAAGATATTTACAGAAGCAAAGATAACCATCATCGGTATGAATGTTCGTACCACGAAACAGGGCAAGATGACCATCTCTATGCAGTTTGGCATAAAGTCCAAGGATCAGCTTAGACGCATGATCGCAAAGGTGAGAAGCATTGAAGGGGTTATCGAGATTGAACGTACCCAGGGCTGATCTTGGTTAAGGTACAGCATACAAAGTGAGATATATCCATGCACACGATTTCATGGGTGCTGCAGATAAGGAGGCTTGAAGGTGGCAAATTTAATAGTAGTAAAGAATGTACTGGGTTCTCTTGGAACCAATTGCTATACCGTGGTTAATACTGATACCCGTGAGGCAGTAATAGTTGATCCGGCAGCCAACGCCGCATTTCTCCTTCAGATGATCAAAAACCAGAATTATAAACCTGTGGCTTTTCTTCTGACACATGCCCATTATGATCATATCGGGGCGGTAAATGAGCTTAAGGAAGCTTATCCTGATGCGCCGGTTGTAATAGGTGAAAATGATGATGAACTTCTGGGCAACTGTGCAGCAAATCTATCCATGATGTTCGGAGATGAACCTGTGTTCGTTAAGTCGGATAAGACTGTCAGCGATGGGGAAGAACTCCGGCTGCTTGGGACTAAGATTAAGTGTATAGAAGTTCCGGGACATACCAAGGGCGGCATCTGCTATTACATAGAGGAAAACGGATTTCTGTTTGACGGGGATACGCTTTTTGCAGGAAGTATAGGAAGATCGGATTTTCCTACGGGAAATGGGGAACTGCTGCTTTCTTCCATAGAGGAAAAGCTCTTTACACTTCCTGATGAGACCAGGGTTTATCCGGGACATAATAATACAACAACTATCGGAAGAGAGAAGACAACAAATATGTTTTTTGCGTAACGGGAAACGGTAGAACATTTTATTATAAATTGGGAGGTATGATATGATACTTCTGGTACAGTCAAATGATTTATACGAAAATGATCTTCGGGCTATGCTGCAGGCGTTTTTTCCTGACGAAAAGCAGCAGACTGCCATTCCCAGTGAGGTTGCAGGCTTTGACAGGAAGCTGCACCATGAATTTACATTTATACTGACAGCTCTCTACAGAGGCAGGGAGGTCTGTCTTAAACTTGAGGAGCACGGCAGGGTGCTCTTCTCTGCGTATATATACGGAGATTATGAGGATAGGCAGAGCTTCAGAAATAAGCTGAAGCTGGGAATCTACAGGCTGCTTTCTGAATACAGTAAGAAAACACTTCCCTGGGGAAGTCTCACAGGTATGAGACCTACCAAGATTGCGACAGCGAAGCGGAATGCCGGACTTTCAGATATTGAGATTGAAGAGTATTACAGGCATACCTATGACTGCAGTAAGGCAAAGGCCGGTCTCGCCATAGAGGTATCAAGACGTGAAGAGAACATTCTGAATGAATGTAATCCGTAGAAGGATTATTCTCTCTATGTGGGTATTCCTTTCTGTCCGTCGAGATGCGTATACTGTTCATTTGCCGCATATCCTATAGCAAAATATGAGAATCTGGTTCCAAAGTATATAGATTCTTTGATCTCCGAACTTCAAAATATAGCGCTTATGAATGCCAGCAGGCATCTGAAGGTAATCTATATAGGCGGTGGTACGCCGACCTCAATATCACCTGTTCAGTTAGGACGTCTGCTTAAGGCCATTGAAAGTAATTTTGACTTTTCATATCTAAGAGAATATACTGTTGAAGCCGGTCGTCCGGATTCCATAACCAGGGATAAGCTGGACGTGATGAAGCAGAGCGGAGTCACCAGAATCAGTATCAATCCCCAGACCATGAATGACGGGACTCTTCGTAAGATAGGAAGAGGTCATACCGTGGCACAGTACGAGCATGCATTTGACATTGCGAGAAAGAGCGGCTTTGATAATATCAATACAGATATAATCGCGGGACTTCCCGGTGAAGGAATTAAGGAATTCACGAGGACTATAGAGGGAATACTTGCAAATTCTCCCGAAAGCATTACGGTTCACAGCCTTGCGGTAAAGAGGGCCGCTGAGCTTTCGGACAGGGAGAACCCTTATATAAAGGCACTGCGGGAGGACAAGGGACATGATATGACCGAGTCCCTGGCACTGGCCGAAGAGCTGCTGAGAAAGGGCGGATATGATCCGTATTATCTGTACAGGCAGAAAAATATTTCCGGGAATCTTGAAAATGTAGGTTATTCCAAGCCCGGTCATGAATGCATCTACAATGTGCTTATCATGGAGGAACGCTGTGATACATTTGCCGCCGGAGCGGGGGCTGTCACCAGAATAGTACATCCGGGAGATACTTCGGTTGACAGGGTTCCGAATGTGAAAAATGTAGATGAATATATAGAGCGGACGGAGGAGATGATCCGCCGAAAGCAGGAAAAATTTTATGCTAAATGATATTACCTGATATCTGGTAATTTATAAAGGAGAGATTTAATTATGTCAGAATCAATGAAAGGTCTCAGGAGAGACTATCGTGCAGCTGAGGTAAAGAAAGCTGCCATAGGTGACAGGGTAACTGTCATGGGATGGGTTCAGAAGAGCCGTAATAAGGGTGGAATCATTTTCACGGACTTAAGAGACAGAAGCGGAATACTGCAGATAATCTTCGAGGAGAAGAACTGCGGAGCAGAGGTTCTTGAAAAGGCAGCGCGTCTTCGTTCCGAATTCGTTATAGCTGTTACGGGTACTGTCGCAAAACGTGCAGGCGCTGTAAATGATAAGCTTGTAACAGGTGATATTGAACTTATTGCAGAACAGCTCAGAATACTTTCCGAGTCCGAAACACCTCCATTCCCTGTTGAGGATGACATAAAGACCAAGGAAGAGATAAGACTTAAATATCGTTTCCTCGACCTTCGCCGTCCGGAGATTCAGAAGAATCTTATCCTCAGAAGCAAGGTTACAACCAGTGTAAGAGAGTTTCTTGCAGAGGAAGGCTTCATAGAGATAGAAACACCTATACTCTGCAAATCCACACCTGAAGGCGCAAGAGATTATCTTGTACCGAGCCGTGTTCATCCGGGCAACTTCTATGCACTCCCGCAGTCACCGCAGCTCTTTAAGCAGCTTCTTATGGTTTCGGGTTATGACAGATATTTCCAGATTGCGAAGTGCTTCAGAGATGAGGACCTTCGTGCAGACAGACAGCCGGAATTCACACAGATAGATATGGAACTTTCATTTGTTGACATTGATGATGTAATAGATGTAAATGAAAGACTTATTCATAAGATGTTCAAGGATGCTCTCGGTATAGAAGTACCGCTTCCTATCGAGAGGATGACATGGCAGTATGCTATGGAGCATTATGGTTCAGATAAGCCGGATCTTCGTTTCGGCGTTGAGATAAAGGATATAACAGAAGCTGTAAAGGGTTCTGAATTTGTTGTATTTAAGGGTGCCATCGATGCAGGCGGATCTGTAAGAGGTATCAATGCCGAGGGACTCGGAACACTTCCGAGAAAGAAGATTGATGCTCTTCAGGATTTCGTAAAGGGCTACGGCGCAAAGGGTCTGGCATGGCTTGCAATCAACGAGGACGGAAGCTATAAATCCTCATTTGCAAAATTCATGACAGAGGATGAACTTAAGGCTATAGTTGAAACTATGGAAGGAAAGCCGGGAGACCTGCTCCTCTTCATAGCTGATGCAAAGACTTCATTTGTCCTTACAACTCTCGGTGCTCTCAGACTTGAAGTGGCTGAGATGATGGGTATCATCGATAAAGATGCCTTCAGGTTTGTATGGATCACTGAATTCCCGCTTCTTGAGTGGAGCGAGGATGAAAACCGTTTCGTTGCAATGCACCATCCGTTCACCATGCCTATGGAAGAGGACTGGGAATACATTGATTCCGATCCTGGAAGAGTTCGTGCCAAGGCTTATGATATAGTATTAAACGGTGTTGAACTGGGCGGAGGTTCTGTCCGTATCCATCAGAATGATATACAGGAGAAAATGTTCGAGGTTATCGGACTTACAAGAGAGTCGGCTGAGGACAAGTTCGGATTCCTGCTTACGGCATTTAAATACGGTGTGCCTCCTCACGCAGGACTTGCTTACGGTCTTGACCGTCTCATCATGCTGATGTGCAAGGCTGACAGCATCAGAGATACCATGGCATTCCCTAAGATTAAGGATGCTTCGGATCTTCTTACGGATGCACCGAATGTGGTTGATCCGGTTCAGCTCGAGGAACTTGGGATTTCTATTACTGAGAATGAAGAGTAGGTACTGAGACTGACCTGATTCCTGAGCTAAGTCTTGCGGGCGAAACTTGAAACACCTGCCGGTTTTGAATAGTGTAATGAGGGAGTTTGACAAATGCGAAAAACCATATTTGGTTCCGGAATAGTGATGCTGGCAGTTGCGGCATCACTTTCCTTTGGAATCAGTTCAAATGCGGCTGCGGATGCCGCATACGATGCTACACCTTCGGATGCTGTATTTAGTGACGTGACTAACGATGAAAATACGGATACAAAAACATATACTGACCGGGATGCGGCCGGATATAGTGACACGGTAACGACCGGATATAGTGTCCCTAATGCGTCCGGATATACGGATACGGAAACGTATACTGACACGGAAGCGTCCGGTTACATCCATATTCTCGACGGAGTTGACTACAGTAAGGTTTATGATTATTACTATTATACCGAGAGATATCCTGACATGAAAAGGGTTTTCGGTGATGATCAGGAGAAGGTCTTAAGGCACTTTGTTAATTTCGGAATGAAAGAGAAGAGGCAGGGCAACGATTCATTTGACGTTCAGTCTTATATTTTTGCCAATCCTGACCTCAGGGCTGCATATAGGAATAATTACGCAAGATATTATACTCATTTTCTGTACTTCGGATGCAATGAGAACAGGGCTTCAAAGGATGTAACCGGGATGGTGAATCCTGTAACTGTTTATAACGGGACAGATTATGCGGCGGTTTTTGATTATAAGGAATATGCCCTTAATAACAAGAAGGTCAAGATAGCGCTTAACTTTGATAATGACTATGGCCTTCTCGAGAATTTCGTGAAGGAAGGCATGAAGGCCAAGAGACAGGGCAACAATTCATTTGACGTTAAATCCTATGCAAATCAGTATCCTGATTTAAGAAGCGCCTTTGGCTCCAATTGGGAGAGATACTATACTCATTACATGAATTTTGGTAAAAATGAAGGGCGCACGGCGACCGGAGTTACCGAACTGCAGAATCCCACAACTGTTTATAAAGGAACAGATTACAGCAAGGTATATGATTATAAGGATTACACAAGATATTACCCTGACATAGCTGCTGCTTTCGAATGTGACGATCAGGGTGCGCTGCAGCATTTCGTGCTTCACGGCATGAATGAGAAGAGGACGGCCAAGAGTTCATTTGAAATATATTCTTATGTGAATGCATATAAAGACTTAAGAAATGTATATGGTATTAATTTTTCAAAGTATTATTATCATTACATGAATTTTGGGGCGGCAGAAGGAAGAGTAGCGACCGGTGTTAAGGAAATGGCCGGCTACGAAACAAAGCATATCCTCGGGGACTATGGTGCAGTCTATGATTATAATTATTATCTGAAGTATCACCCTGATGTGGCAAAGCTTTATGCACTTGATGAAAAGGCTGTTCTTAATCATTTCGTGAGATATGGTATAAGAGAGGGACGTGTCTCCAAAGAAAACGTGGATAAAGCTGTTCTGGCTGAGAAGAAGAAGCTCTCTGAGGCTCTTTTCGGTAAGGGTTATAAGGACGGATGGCTGAAATTCGACCCTACATTTAAGACGAAATATGCAAATGCAAGAGACCTGAAGGGCTGGGCTGCATATGACGCGGCGGCTTATTTCTATAAGTTTGACAAAAAGGGCGATATTATAGTCTGCCAGAAAGAGGCACCGAGACTTGTCGAGATGCCGGGCTTCTATATCAGCCCGATGTACACGGGAAATCTCAATTCCAGCGAGGAAAGGATTGAGGCTATGATAAGGAGAGCCTATGATTATTATGGTGATCCTTATACAGGATATACATCAGCTGAACCACACAATAAAGGGGTTGACTGCAGCGGGCTTACGATGCAGTGTCTCTATGCGGCAGGTTTCGACCCGTATCCGGCAACTCCCGAAAGACATGTATATGTAGGATACTGTTCAAGAGTGCTTTGGGAAGAGCATTCTATGATGCATATTTCTGTTAATAACAATGATTACAGTCATTTAAAGAGAGGGGATCTGGTATATCAGAAAGGGCTTTATACTCCGCTTGTTACTCATGTTGCCATATATCTTGGCAACGGACAGGTCATAGAAGCCTGGCCGGGAGACGGCGTAACAGACAAGATGGGGATAATCCATAAGATTCAACCTCATGATCTGAGGGGGGCCACGAGACCATTTCCGTAAATAATAAGCGCAGCAATCCGCTGAATCTGCAATGATTTTCCGGGTTGTTGCGCTTTTGTTATTCTGTTTGTGGTATGATACTGACGTGGTAGAAAGAGTAATCCGAAAACTTTGATGGATGGATTAAAGAGAACAGGAGGAAGAATAAGTGAAAGAAGTAGATGATTTATTTGGTGAAGAAATAGGTGTAGACGGAGAAGTATATTCCAAAGATATGTCTATTGAAGAGAAGTTTTATCATGCAAAGAAGATGAATGATAAATATCAGATCCACTCAGATTCTGATTGGGTGAAGTCATTTTTTGGTAATAAGTATAATAAATCAAATATTCAAAGTGAGTATAAGGGCCATGATAATTTAAGCCTGGACAGAACCGCGGGTGCGTCTATAGCATCCCTTGCTCTTTTGATGGAAAAAGATTCATACGGAAATCCTAAATATACTCTTGAACAGATTCTGAATCCTAAAAAATTCGTAGACGAAAAGCAGGATATGTTTGATAAGATTATTAAATTGACCGGGGATTCTTCTGAAGAGTCAAGAACTGCTCTGGGGAAATTAATCTATGACGGTCTCAAGAATGGTTCAATGATTATGGATCAGATGACGGATGAACTTGACATGGATGATCCAACGGTTGAATTATCTGATAAATTTCAGATGCTCAGCAAGATAAGCGCCATTATGCATGATGCATGGCAGGAGCTTGCAGGAAATAAAAAATGGCTGATTGATAATACTTCGAAGGATCGTCCGGAATGTACGGACGAAAAATCTGCGCATGAATATACAAAGAATAAATTCTGCGGACCATTTGCATTATGGACCAGCGAAGCAACTAAATATATAAATGAGTCAGTTAATTATTATAAAGGTAAAGACTCGCAGGATGGTAAGGTTCTTATTGCAGCCTTCAATCTTCAGAATATGAAGAATACATTTAAGAAATGCAAGAAAAGCGGGAAGTCTGCCTCTGATTACTATCTTGATGATAAGACAGGGACAAAGGTTATCAGTATTACTTCGCATTTCGGAATGAGAGATGATGTACAGGGGTGGTTTTCTGAATTGCAGATGAACCCTAAACTGAGTCAAAACTTATATAAACAGGCTAACAGTGGAGAACTCTTTAAATATACTTCAGTAACTGCCGTGCCCCAAAAAAATAGTGAAGGATATTTAATCGAATATAGTAATATGCCTACGCTTAATCTTGGGAAGAACAAATTCGACATAAAAGTTCCGAAAAGCAGCAAGGTGGCAGAAGCACCACATAAGTCTGGCATAAAAGAACCGGCTAAAAAACCTAAGAAGCTGCCGGTGAATTTTGACAGTTACATTAAACTTCATACCGGAGAAGGCGGCTTCAAGGGGAAGAACCAGAAAGATAAATGTGAGGCTGTTTGTAAGGTTCTGGCAGCATATTCTCTTAAGAAGCTTGGAAGGGATTTCTCTTTGAAGGAGATTCATAAGATGAGTAAGCATATTGCAACTACTTATGTGATCGAGCATGATATGATGAAAAGTATAAACCTTGATGAGATTCTAAAGGATAAGAAAAGTGTACTTGCTTTTGGACAGAAAAGAAGGGAGAAATACTACAGCATAAAGCCTAATGATTATGGTAATTTTGTAGATGAAATGAAGAAAATCAGTGACAATATGATCTCTGAGAAAGGTCACAGTGATGAATATAAGGCTTTCGTAAGGGCAGTCAGAAAAGCGGCATCATTAAATGATAATATTATAGACATGACGCCTGAAAAGAAAGCAGAAGTCTTCCTGCAGGCAGGCCTCGATGTGGTGCATGCTGCTGATAAATATATAGAGGGCAGGGAAAAGATAAGCAGGAAGCAGGAAAGAAACGACTGCATTAATAATGCCCTGGATGCTCTTGCAGCCGTATCCAGATATACATCAAAAGACAAGGGTCAGCCGATGAATCTAAGGATTACGGATATAATAGCAAGAATTCAGAAAAAGAGAAATGATATTAATGATGGCATCAACATGGTTACTTTTGAAGATTCATACGGAGGAAAACGTGCTGAGACACGCCGTAAACAGATAGATGCAAGGAAACAGAAGAAACCGAAGGAACAGGCACATAATATGAAATAGTAATATTCTTTGGCATGTAATGAAAGAACCGGGATTTTATCTCCCGGTTCTTTTCATTAAGGCTTTAGTTTTGTAATTATGACTGAATATTAATAATTCTCATTTCTTACTTCGAAGAAGCTCTGTGGATGAGCGCATACAGGACACATACCAGGAGCCTTGGTTCCTACAACAACATGTCCGCAATTACGGCATTCCCAAACCTTAACTTCACTCTTCTCGAATACTTCCTGCATCTCAACATTATTCAGAAGTGCACGATATCTCTCTTCATGAAGCTTTTCGATAGCAGCTACCATGCGGAACTTTGCAGCAAGAGCCTTGAAACCTTCTTCCTCAGCTGTCTTTGCAAAGTCTTCATACATATCTGTCCATTCATAATTCTCACCATCAGCTGCTGCAGCAAGATTAGCCTTGGTATCGCCGATACCTTCGAGCTCCTTGAACCACATCTTGGCATGTTCCTTCTCATTGTCAGCTGTGTGAAGGAAAATTGCAGCTATCTGCTCGAAGCCTTCCTTCTTTGCAACAGATGCGAAATAAGTATACTTGTTTCTTGCCTGTGATTCACCTGCAAAAGCAGCCTGAAGATTCTGTTCTGTCTTAGTTCCAGCGTATTTGTTTGCCATAGTGTTACCCTCCATTTATAAAAATACTGCCGTCACACAACCCCAAAGTCAGGGACGGCCTGCTAATCGGAAGTATAACATATTTCGAGTGCAGTTGCCACCTTTATTATGGTTTGGTAAAATTAGGTCAGGAGGTGGGCACCACCTCCTGATCCGAGCGAAGCGAGGATGCGTTACGCGAAGCGGAACATAGACCTGCGAAGCAGGGATATCATATGTGCGAAGCACATATGGCACAGGGTGCTAAGGAAGCGCATATATTGGAGGTATAGATATCTGTGGAAAGCGGAACCGGAACCAGAACCAAAACCAGATACAGCTTTATAGATATTGCAAAAGGGATATGTATGATCAGCATACTCCTGGGACATCTTGGGCTGGATAGTATCAACAGGGTAGTATTTACTTATCATATTCCTGTTTTTTATCTGATTGCAGGCTATTTCATGAAAGAGGATGAGTCCATTTCTTCATTTCTCAAAAAGAAGTTTAGAAGCCTTATAATCCCATATATTATCGCATCAGTTCTGATAATCATTTCAGCTGTTATTATGAATCTAATATATGCTCAAGGGGAAGGTTTATTCAGCCTATTAAAGGATTGGTGTTTTGCAGCCCTTTATGGCGCCGGCGACTCCTATGAAAAGCCTTTCCATATAAGAGGTATTGGTGCAATCTGGTTTCTTTTAGCATTGTTCTGGGGAGAACTCTTCCTGAAGCTTATATTGAAATGTAATCCGCATGTAAGACCTTTTATCGTAGCCTTACTCGTTGCATTTGCAGATTTTTCAAGAAGATATATATTCTGGTTTCCGCTCAGCATTCAGGCGGGATGCACTGCACTGCTTTTTATCTATATAGGATATATGGTGGGTAAGCTGCTTCGTAATTCTGATTTTAAGGAGCTGAAGAAAAGTCATAAAACAGCTGTGTTAGTTTCAGAAATAGTGCTTACATTGGTTGCACTGTGCCTTGCAATACATTTCATTATGAATTTTAAGCGATTCTGGCTCGTGCATTCTGACATGGGCAAGGGTGTTTTAGATATACTCGGAAGTCTTTCAGCAAGCGGACTCGTACTTTTGATATCATATGGAATTTCCCGATTGCTGAAGAATGCTGGATTCCCTTTGGAATATATCGGAAGGAACAGCCTGTACTTCCTGATGGGGCATGTCATAGAGCTCACTACATTTCCATGGCATAGATGGATACCGGTGCTCACGGGAGTGGAATTTGGAATGCCACACTACTACAGCATACTCGTCATCGGGAAAATGATATGGGTGACAGGGTTTATGATCGTGGCAGAGGTCTTAGCAGATAGGGTGAGGAGGGAATGAGGAATGTGGCATCAGTGACATATGATGCTTTGATGGAGTGAATCATCATATTGAAGCAGTGTATGAGTTGTGATAGTATTGAACTAAAGAAAGCGTCTTTTAATGTATCGAATCAACAAAGTAATTGGGAGGGTGTTTTTTATGAACGCAAGGGATAAAGAAGTGTTAAATATGCAATTAGTTTTGATTCCTTTACTGGCTGATGCATGGAGGTGTTCTTATTCTGATCTTTCTCGAATTTTCAAAAAGTATAGTGTTTTAAGTTATATTGATGCATGCTATGAAAGCTATAATTCTACAGGTAATCAGGGAATAATTGATGATTTGAGAGAGTATATTGAAATGCAGGGAGGGCAGATAGGATGAAAGCATTATATCATGGGACAATATACTTGTTTGATGTGATTGATATAGATGCAGGTCGAGGATATAAAGACTTTGGAAAAGGTTTCTATGCAACTGCAGTAGCTACACATGCTGAAAGGATTGCTATTCGAAATAAAATTATAGCTGAAAAGAGAAGAGAGTATCTTATAAAAACACATGGTTCAAAGCTAAATCCAATTATTGCTTATAGATATAATTTGATTTTTAATGAACAAATAGATGATTTGTTGGTGAAAAGGTTTGATAAAGCGGATAATGAATGGTTGAGGTTTGTTATTGCTAATAGAAATTGTAAAACATGTACACATGAATATGATATTGTAATCGGACCTACAGCTGATGCTGAAACAACTGCTATTATCAATGAGTATTATGACGAATTAGAGGAGAAAGGGTATTCTGATGAGGTATGTGAAAAGGTAATCTCAGAGTTAAGACCTGAAAACTTACCCAAACAGTATTTTTTCAGAACAGAAAAAGCTTTACAAACTTTATCGTTTGATAAGATTAAGAGGCAGGTGGTTGGATGATAACAAGTTCAGAAAAAAACAAGATTATTAGAGAAACGGCAGCATATTTAGTTGGAAAAATCATGGAAATCAAGAATTGTTCAAGGGATGAAGCTGTCGAAGTGCTAATGGAAACCACAGTATATGCAGCGCTTACAGATCCATCGACAGAACTGTTTTTAGAATCAAGAGAATCCGTCCTGAATACTTTGCAGGAAGAATTTGATGGAAGACCAGAAAGTTTGATAGAAATATGACTGATTCAAACAAAGAAATACAGGAATTACAAAATCGAATTGAATTATTGGAAAACGAGAACCGGCTGTTAAGGGAGCGCCTTAATGAAGCCGGTATTTCGTATGCAGATATTATTGAAGAAAGTGATGATGACTCTCTTTATGAACCAAATCAGGGTGCTCGTATAAAGCTGTTTGATGTCACTGATGATGTGGCAAATGTATTCTTTCTTATGTTCTGTCGGGGGAGAAAGGATGTCTATGATCAGAGATATTCAAATCCTAAGACAGGAAAGACTGGTTATTATACACAGTGCTTTAACAGATGGGATTCGGGTTGCCATATTGGGCAAAAATCCCAATGGCAACGATGTAGTTGCTATATATCCTATGCTGGAGGGGAATCTTCACGCTGCTACAGCATTCGGCAAAACTGTTGTATGCTGTAACTTGATTGCAAAGAGAAAGGTTAACACTCTGATACTTGTTGATCGGGCGATTCTTATGAATCAGTGGATTAAGCAATTAGATACATTTCTTTCAATTGATGAGGAGTTGCCTGAATATACAACAAAGACAGGAAGAATAAAGAAAAGAAAGCACTTATCGGCAATCTTCAAGGAGCACATGATACATTGACTGGAATCGTGGATGTTGCAATGATAAGGTTATTGAAGAAAAAAGATGGTTTTCACCCGATGTTAGATAACTATTCAAAAGTGCTTTTTGATGAATGCCATCATGCCGCTTCTGACAGTGCTATAGAGGTGCTTCAGGAAATAAAAGCAAAATACGTGTATGGTGTAACTGCAACACCTAAAAGAGGTGATGGCAAAGAAAAGATAAATGAATTTCTTTTGGGACCTGTCAGATATAGATTTACGGCCAAAGACCGTGCTGAGGAACAGAATATTGATCACTTAGTATATCCACGTTTCACACGCACGGTGAAAGCACATCATATGTCAAAAATGCCATATGGCAATGAAGCATTTCAGCTGCTTCGAAATAATGAACTTAGGGATGAGCAGATTATTCGGGATGTCATTTAATGTGATAAAGTGGGGCGTACTCCAGTGGTAATGACAAAATATGTGGATCATGCGAAAAATCTTTCTGAGAAGCTACGTGAAAATGCCGACAGAGTAATACTTCTTACCGGTGCCGATGGTACAAAGAAACGTCATGAGCAGGTGGTAGAACTTAATGTAGTACATACTACGGAAAGTCTTATTCTGATAGGAACAGGTTCTCTTCTTGGAGAGGGATTTGATTATCCAAGACTTGATACTCTTTTTATGGCAATACCTGTATCCGGGGAAAATGTTGTTGAACAATATGTCGGTCGACTGAATCGAGATTATGAAGGTAAAGAAAATGTCATAGTATATGATTATGTGGACAGTCATATTCCGAAGTTGATAAGATGTATAATGCCAGATTAAAAGCTTATAAGAAAATCGGATATGAACTATGCACAAGTATAGATGGAGAAAAGCAAAAAGCGAATGCAATCTATGACATGGATACATATTCAGAAACCTATTGGCGTGATATAGCAGAAGCAAATGATAGTATCGTCATCTCCAGTCCGAGTCTTAATAATGCAAAAGTCAACAGAATAATAGCAGAACTTGCTTTTAGACAGGAAGTTGGGTTGAGGATTACAATCGTAACATGGCATCCGGATTCATATAAATATGGGCGGGATGATGTAAGAATGTCACTCATGGAGAGACTTAGGAATGCGGGGTTTGAGATAAAGCTAGTAGAAGACAGTTGCGAGCGTTACGCCGTTATAGATAAGGAGATTGTGTGGTACGGAAGTATGAATCTGCTTTCAAAGGAAGATGTTGAAGATAACTTGATGCGCGTATGTAGCAAGGATATTGCAGCGAAACTTCTCGAGATGACATTTGGGAAAGAGAAGGAAATTGAGAATTGGTGAGATGGGGCGGTGGTTATCCGGTTATAATAATTCTGCAATAACTATTTTTAGATAATACTCAACTGAATACTAAAAAATCATTTGAATTCATGTTACTACTAGTGGAGTGTATAGTTTTTCTTTTGAACGAATTCATGAAGGAGATGGTTTTATGGTGATTCAGGTTGAGGATATAATTGCAAGAATTGACGAGCTTTGTGACTTTAATGGATGGTCAAGATATAGATTGAATATAGAGGCGGACGTTTCACCGTCTACAATGAACAATGTCTACAATAGGAAATCGTTTCCATCTATACCCACGCTTAAGAGGCTATGTGATGCTTTTGGTATTTCATTGGCAGAGTTCTTTACATTTGATGTAAATCCCTTAAGGGACTATTCAATCGGCGAGGATGAACAGAGAATCGTTAACAAGTATAGAAATATGTCAGAATCTGGGAAGAAGATTCTTATGGCATATATTCAAGGGATTAGTGATACCGAGAAGAAGGATGAAGAGGATTCATGATGAATTCAAAGTAACATTGTGGATAAGTTACTAACGAAATAACCGCGGATTGTATGGCACAATCCGCGGTTATTTACATAATAGATTGTATCTAATCCTGTGTTGGGAAAGACGAAAACAAGTGGATTCGTAGCTATTTCATATCCCAAGGATTATGCGCTGCTCCTGACATCTTTTTGTTCCAACGATATAGATCTAGCATGCCCTGTTCGTGGTATGAAAATTTATTAACCTGTTGTACTGTCCAGCCAAGTCCGTCAACCATATTCATGGCGTATGGCAGGAAAAGCTTTCTGTTCTTGTCTGATAAGTCAAAAATCTCCGTCCAAACATCCTCCGGCAGATTCTTTTCATGACTGTTCCAGAAATGCCACTCCGCCTCATCTGAAAGCTTCACGATATATGAGAGTGGATAATCAAAATGTGTTTCGTAATAACTGATTGGATGATTAAGGACACAGCCACCAAGACTAAACATAGGTTTTGCTATAAAATCAGGATCAGTCATCTCCGGTCTTGGACATCTTTTCAGTATTTCTTCTTCAAATCCAAAGGTCTTTTCTGCCAATTCGTCGGAAACTCCACAAAGCTTCATCCTTCTCAGATATTCTTTCTTGTATTTCTCTTCTCCTGTTGCAGCCCAATATGCAACGAGCTGTGATGTAAGAATCCTCTGAAAGCTATCCGGCTGAACAATCTTTGCATCACTTTCTGGCAATTTCTTCTGATAATCCATGTTGTCATCTTTCTTAAAAAGCTTACTCCAGATACTCATGGCGATACCTCCTTATATCTTAGCAAGAGCAGCATTCTTATATGCTGCGTCGTCAGTTACCTCCTTGACTACCTTTAATTCTTTTGGGAAATGAATTGCTTCATCTTCCGATTTCAGTTCTATCTCGACTATAGCCTGATTATTCCAAAACGGATATATATCTATCTCGAAGTACTGATTGTTTTCCATCAGGCAATATCGTGTTTTTCTGATCGGACGTTTAGTTTCATCAGCCTCCATAAGAAGTGTCAGGTACTCATCCTTAGTAAGTCTTTTTTCCATCTCCAGACGTTTTACATCTGACACCTTGCGTTTCACGGTCCTGGTATATGTGAAGCTTCCGTTCTCGCCGCGCTGGCGAACCCTGATCTCATCTCCATCATCAGACTTGAGATAAGTCTGTATAATATCAACTTTCCTGCAGTTATCAATACTCTCAAGCCATTTCAGATTTGGATACTCTATGAGGTACTTTCTCTCTATCTCAAACGGTTCCGGTTCACCGAGGAATGATCTTATCTCTGTTATGAGATTTATCATTTTGTGTTCAAAGTCTGATGAATTATCTATTACTCTTAAATGCGGATGACCGGTCCATGCAGATATCAGTTTATCATCCAGCATAGCAGCCTGTTCAGGAGTTTCAGTTCTTGCCGTATTATTCTCAGTCGTATAAAACTCTACAGCACCTTTAGCAGCTGTAACCAGATGAAATACTGCATCATATCCGTCTCGGAGCGAAACAGCATCTGTCTTTAATTCCCTGCAGAGCTCTGAAAACTCAAGATCATCCATATAGGCACGGTTGTCCATAAGACCTCTGTCACATACTATCAGAATCTTGTCGTTATTCATGGTTCTTGCGGCCTGTTCGAAGACTCGTTCTTTTTCAACCTGAAGCCTCATCTGGCATTTCTGAAACTCTACATTTGAGCTACACGAAAATGGAGCAACGCCACCGTTTATCAACTCAGTAGCAGTTTCCGGAATAAAGAGAACCGTATATCCGAGTTTGGAAAACTCATTCTGAATCCAGCTCATACCGGTAGTTTTACCGGCGCACGGCCCACCTGTGATAACAATTTTAATGATGTCAGGAGTTGTATTCTCTTTTTTCATCTGTAGAAGATCTTCAACTGAAACATCAAACAGTACTGCAATCTTCTTCAGGACATCCGGACGGGGCTTTGCTTTTCCATTTTCCCATTTTGATACTGTCTTATCTGATACCTTCAGAAGACCGGCCATCTGTTGCTGGGACAGCCCTGCCATAGTTCTTCTCTCATAAATAAAATTTCCAAATCTGTAATCATTCATGCTGTTTTTACCTCCCGATTAAACAGTAACAAAGATAAAATCCCGCGTCAATTATGCAAGGTAGAATATCGGTAGAGATTAGAAAAGGGGTGATAAAGAACAAACCGCGGATTGTTGAAGTCCGCGGTTTGCTATATCATTTTTTAGTGCATAATTTTATGCTGAAAACGCATTACAAACATTGCGCATTGAGCTCTTGTGGCTGAACCATTTGGATCTATGATATTCTGACCATTTTTCTTCTTGCCGGAAAGGATTCCCTGACCATATGCCCATTCAACGCTACTTCTAAAAGTATTATTAACTTTAGCACTATCTACAAAACCAGATATGCTCTTTGAACCGGAATAAACATCAATGCCATATAGATCACCGAAACGTTGAAGCATAAGTGTTAATTGTTGGCGAGTTATCGGATTGGTTGGTTTGAACTTTCCGTTGGAAAAACCGCTTATAACGCCATGGCTTTCAGCCCACATTACTTCTTTGTAGCCTGAGTCGGACGGAGACATATCCGTAAATCCGTTCCCATAGATTGGATCATCTTCATCTATCCAATCGTTATAGACTCCAAGCTTATATAGCATAATAGCAAACTGAGCTCTGGTTACGTTTCTATTTGGTTTGTATGAGAGGTTACCAATGGTTCCGTATCCACCAACTACACCATATTCATATGCTTCCATTATTTCGTCTACTCCAATACTGTTAGATGATACATCTTTGAATACATTGTCTTTATCTTCCCATACAGCCCATAATTCAATATCTTTTTTGGACTTCATACCTTTAATATCGATAACGTCTGCCATATTATAATTATAAGGATTTTCAGTCCAACCCAATAAAACTTTACCGTTATATTTAAAAGTATGTCCGTTATAGTTACTTGGGATAGATTCATTTTCCTCTAATTCTATACCAAAACCACTATTCGTGTCCCAGAACTCATTGCCCCAATAAACATCTCCCCCATTTGACCAGAGCGTAACTGACCAGCCTCTCTTTAAGTCTGCATATAGTATAGTGTCTGAGGTAGGAATGATGTCTTCGTGTGCGGGGTAATTGTCTGTGTTATTAAACCATCCTTTTAACAAATATCCGTATGGTTTTTTGTATAAGTTAAAGTATTCGAAATCTATGGATTTCCCTTTTTCGACTCTGAATGTGATTTTGTTGCTATCTCCAAATTTTCCGCCGCTTCCATCGAGAGTAACTTTATAACCATCCGTCCATACAGCATCTAACGTTGTGTCTTTAGTCGCAGAAAAATCATCAAGGCTTTCAATCAGTTTTCCTGAACTATCTCCTCTGACAGTCCAGCCTGCCAAAGCTGAATTTTCATTTAGAATCGGAATATTCCAAAATGCTCGCCCAGGAATTGTTTGGTATTCATACGAACCATTATAATTCTCACATACTAAGTCATCGTCCTCATAATACACGGATTTGTATATTCCTCCAGGAAAACTTAATTTGACAGTAATCTCTTTTAACCAAATCACAGAGAAAGACATATCACTCTGAGGGACAATTTCAACTAAATCGTGATAGGAAACGGTCTCTCCGGTTTTTAAATTGATAAACTGATCATATCCATAACCATCCTTGTAAGGGGAAATGAATGCGTTGTAGCTGATAGATTTCCCTTTTTCTATTCTAATGGTTTTATGTGACGAATTGGTATCATAGAATGTGCCACCGTTAGCATCAAAGCTGATATCGTAATAACTGCCAAGAGTTCCATCTTTCCATACGGCGTATAATACTGTATCAGATGTAGGCTTGTAACCTGTCAAGGAAGTAAGCGTCTGAGTACCAACTCTCCATCCGGCAAAAGTACAGGTTCCATTTTCAACATTTAGGAGATATGAAGAGTTTTCTTCAGTGAGGGGCTCTCCCTTAGCAACTAAAAGTGTTATTGATGCACTGAAATCGGAATTTCCATCAGGTCCCGTGAATCTACCACCATTTGCATCGAAGGTGAGCTCGCAAGGCTCTGCCCATTTTGCAACAAATGTAACGTCATTAATTATAGGATACTCTTCAAGTTGATAGTATGTATCTGGATACCCTTTAATATACCAACCTACAAATAGATAATCTTCTTTATATATGCTGGAAAAATCGTAATCTCCAAAGCAACACTACTCAAATGAACATCATACGATGAACACTACTCATGCTGTCACTATTATCAAAGAGTAAGTTTTGATAACATTTATCTGATAAATACATGGAGGAGATGATCTTATGATGATTCAGGTTGAGAATATAATTGCGAGAATAGATGAACTCTGTGATTTTAACGGGTGGACAAGATATAGATTGCATAAAGAGGCAGGAGTTTCTCCGTCCACGATGAACAATGTGTATAACAGGAAATCCTTTCCAAGCATACCTATACTTAAAAGTTTATGTGATGCTTTTGGTATATCATTAGCAGAGTTCTTTCTTTTTGATGAGAATCCATTAAGAGATTATTCAATTGAGGAGGATGAACAGAGAATAATTTACAAGTACAGAAATATGTCAGAGACCGGGAAAAAGATTCTTTTGGCGTATATACAGGGGGTTGCTGATGTTGAAAAAACTGACAAGATGGATTCCAGGTAGTTTATTGACATGATTAATTTCACTAAAACTTTGTTTGGGGATTTTTATATTATTACATAGTTAAGTAGATAATGATATACATACACTTTCAATTTTGTTGTAAAACAGGTTGGTATAAGTGCATTACTTATTAGAAGGCTAATTCTTGCGGAATCGGTCTTCTTTTTTGTTTAAATTGAACAGTTCGCACATTCAAATGAAGCGTAACCTATGCTATAATACACAAAAGAGTAGCAAAATTTATATAATATGAGGAGGTGTAATATGAAAAAAGAAGAACAAAAAAAGGTTGAACTACCTTGTGGAAGATGCTGCGCTTATTGTTGCGGGGATTGCAATTATATGGATTTAAACTACAAGAACAATTATGGTGAGGCATGGTGTGGAAAGTACCAGAAGTACTACCATCCTTCTGAAAATGCAAGTTCATGTAGCTATTTCTCTCAGAAATAATGGTAAAAGAATAAATAGAGTTGTCAAAGAGGATTTGACAACTCTATTTGTAATTAATTAACAAATGAAGATTACACAGGCTGTTGTTAATAATATAAAAAGGGAGATTGGAAGTATTAATGTAGAGTCAGGAGGAATAATCGGATCTTCCGGCGGGATAATTAATACTTTTGTTTTTGATAGAAAAGGTGATAAAGGAGAGTATATTCCGAATACTTTTTATTTAAACACAATTCTCGAGGAATGGAGTGATACAGGGATTGTTTTTGAAGGGATAATTCATAGTCATATGCGAAATAGATTTTTATCCTTTTCGGACAAAGAATACGCGGATGCTATTTGCAGAGTAAATAATATAGATCAATTATATATGCTAATATATGTACTTGAAGAGAGACAAATATTCGCATATAGATATATTTGTGGTTTAAGCAATACAAATTCTGAGGCTTCTGTGTACAAAGAATCAATTATTATCGAGGTATAAAAACAGTTAAGTGCTTATCTGTGTTATGGGGTGATTTGTTTGAAAATAGAATACATAAATGTGAAATGAAAAAGTGGACTGCAGAGTTCTTTCAGAAGTAATTATTCATACTGTAATAATATAACTTTTTGCATATGATGATATTGTTTGGGGGATTATATTTATGAGTAATGCAAATGATGAAATAAATGAAGTGCTATATAAAATGAACAAAATGTCTGCATTAGAAAGTGAACGGATAAGAATGTGGAATCAGGTTGGAGGATATCCACGAAATACGGAAGCGGGAGTGTATAATATGGCAGACTTATCAACAGCTAATAATTCTTTGTATCAATTATACATTAATAATACTCCACCATACTTTATTAAATGTCCGACAGATTTTCAACCTTTTATACAAAAGTATAAACAGTCGTTTGTCTTTTGCAATAACGTGAAACAATTGCAGTTTACACAATATGATAAAACGCAAATCTATTTCTTAGTTAATGATCAATCGTTATTTGGCAGTGGTCAAGTTCTGGCGACGTTCCGAATTGCTTTTAATGGAAAAAATTCCAACTATATAATCTATATTTGTATGAATGATGCCATTGCAATTGTCGATATGGACAAGAATTGGAATGTTTCGTGGAATGAATTCTTAGAAGATTTGGATAGAGAACTATTGGAGGAAAAGTATAATCTGATTGAAAAGACTATTATTTACCAGTGCGCCTATGATTGTTTTAACAAACAAGCAGTCTCGCGTTGCGACAATTTTCAGGCGTTCGATCCTTGTGTGGGAACAATATATCATGGACTAAAATTAGTAGCTTTGTTATAAGACTGGGTATTATATTGCGCGGCAATAAACACTCTTGGCGAAGGCAGATTTACATAATATGGGGATTCAAAGGTTTTGAGCAAACAGTAAATTGTATATATGGAACGGTTGTTGTATATAAAGGGCTGGTTCTAGTGGAACTGGTCTTTTATATTATTCAAAATAAGCTTCAAAAGAAGATTATAAATTGATATAATAAACAAATGAAACTTATTGTCCTTTTAGGGGGATGTTTATGGAAAAACAAAATGAAGGATATGAGTATAAAGCAAATGACCTAGGACAAGTAGTCTATGCCGGAGGGCAGCTTAAACTTGAAGAAGGGGAGAGAGATGCTTATGCACAGAGAACTGTAGGAGGGGAATATCGCCGAGAAAATGATGATGGCGGTCACCTAATTGGAACGAGATTTGCGGGTTCGGGGAAAAAGGAAAACCTGGTTCCAGAAGACAAACACATAAATCGAGGCTCATATAAAAGTCTTGAGAATTGGTGGGCTGATAATCTTGAGAAAGGTAATGATGTTTATGTAGAAGTTGAACCTGTATATCATGGTGCATCATCGAGACCGGACGTAATAACGGCTAAAACTGAAATTTTTGATGGTGAAAAAAAAGAAGTTGATTACTATTCTATGACAAATGAGAACCTTGAGTCAGAAGAGTTTTCACTTCCTGAAGAAGCAGATGAGATGTTGGAGTTATGGGAAGATGAGGAAGAAAAAATGGCAAAAACACTGGTGTTAAAAAATGATTACTACCGTGATCCGACAAAGGAAGAATTGATGGCTAGTGGCGAGAAAGCTATAGATCAGTATATGGAAATCCTTAGGGATGAGATGAGAAGTGATGGGATGGAGGACGGCCCTGAAATGGAGGCTATAATTAGCCGGAAAAGAGAGGAATCTATGACAGAATTAAGAAACGGAGTATATGGTACAAATAGTCAAGCTGAAGAAAGTGACCCATTAGATAATTTTGTTGATGGAATAGATAATGGAATAAATGATACGGTTGATGAAATAGATGATGGGATAGATTCGGCCATCGATAGAGTAGATGAAGGGATTGAGCATACAGTCAATGAGATAGATGATAGTATTGATGAAGGAATTGATAAGATAGATGAAGGGATTGAACATACAGTTGATGAAATAGATGATGGGATAGACAGTGCGATTGACAGGGTTGACGAAGGAATTGAGAATGCAGTTGATGGAATTGATGATGGAATAGATCAGACTGTTGACGGAATTGATAGTGGGATTGATCAAATGACAGAAGGCGCTGATAACAGTTTTGGGATTGATATGTAGAAGGGATTCAAGTTTGCTATGAAAAGAAGAAGCGTATGGGATGATACAGATATAAGTTCTAATGGATTTGATGGCTTTTCCGAAGATGGTTGGAATGATGACTCAGCTACTGATGATTGGAATTTGCCTGTTGACACCAGAAAAAGAAAAGGTGGAAGAGGCGCTGGTATATCTTTAGGAAAAGGAATTGATTTCAGTGCTTTTTCTTTCAATGGACTAGATCTAATAAAATTCATTGTAACTATAGTACTGATAGTAGTTGTTTATATCGTTACAGTAAAAATCGTGGGTATTGATGGAGGAGGTTTTCATGGACTGCATGCGTGGTTTGAAAGCATAGTGAAGAAAATAATGATATGGGTTTTATTATCTGCACTTCTTTGCGGAATAACCATATTTGGTATGGGACGTGGATCAGGAATTGGAACTGCCTTATTGGTATATTTTTTCAGTTCTGTATTAATTCTTATATGTATGCTGTTTCCTTCGTTAGTTGTTATTCTGGCTATCATCAGTATTATTATTTTTATCGTAGGATTAGTTGCGAGGTGACAAACTTTGAACAATAAAAAGACTGTTCTTGGAATCGAATTACAGGACGGAATTAAACGACCGCTGCAGGACGGAATTATTAATTTGTTCGATGCTTATGAACCGGATAAGTTTTACTTTTCCTTAAATGAAAGCATGCTTTCGAGACATACACTCCTTTTGGGAGGAGCAGGCTCCGGTAAGACGAATGTATTCAATCTGATGTTTAGTCAGTTGTTAAGTAGACGAAACAGTAATGATGTTTTTATCGTGTTTGATACAAAGGGTGATTTCTATAATAATTTTGGCAGAGAAAGTGATATAGTTCTGGGAAATGGGAAGGAATATAGAAAACTGAGTGAAAGATGGAATCTGTTCGATGAGGTTCTTGCAGATGGAATGAATCCTGAGGACTATGAGATGAATGCCCGGGAGATAGCTGCAGGATTGTTTGTCGGAAGAGGATCTGAATCGCAACCTTTTTTTTCAAATGCTGCAAGAGATATTTTTGCACATCTGATTATTTATTTCATACGTCAGGTTGAGAAAAATCCAGCTCTTGGGAGAGAACAGCTTACAAATAAGCATTTAGTCAGCTATATTCAAAAAGCTGATGTTAGTAAATATATTCGTGTGTTCAGTTCCTATAGCGATATGAGAGGAATGCTTTCATATTTTGGAGATGGTAGTTCTAATCAGGCATTAGGTGTTTTTGCTGAACTTAAGAATATGCTATACGATTGCTTTTTGGGGGTTTTCGCTGATGATGATAGTCAGGGAAGATTTTCAATGAGAAATACCGTAAAAAATAAAGGAGGAAATACGGTTTTTGTTGAGTATGATCTGACTACGGGGGAAACTATGACTCCAATATACAGATTACTGATTGATTTGGCTTTGCAGGAAGCACTGGGAAGAGGGGATAAAGAAGAAGGAAACGTATATCTTATTCTTGATGAATTAAAACTTTTACCAAAGTTACAGCATCTTGACGACGCTCTTAATTTTGGGAGGAGTAAAGGTGTTAAGGTAATAGCTGGTATACAGTCAATTAACCAGTTGTTTGATATATATGGTGACGCCAAAGGACATGTGCTTGCTGGTGGGTTTTCAAACCTTTTCGCCTTTCATACATCGGATAATGCATCAAGACAATATGTATCTGAGGTTTTTGGGAATAATGTTATCGGCTATGAATATACAGGGATAGATAAGAGCATAGAGATAAGAGAAAGAGAGGGGTATGCTGTTGAAACATGGGATCAGATGAGGCTAAAAACCGGTGAGGCTATAATTGGTCTTTCTGATGTTGAAGTTCCATTCTTCTTCAAATTTCAGGAGTACAGAGGAAATTGATTATGAAAAGAATGAGCAAAGAAAACCTGAATTATAATAATAGAACTAATAGAGGGGTGACGCTTACTAAAGCAGAGGCTATAGGTGATTGGCTTGCTGATTTTTCCAAACGCGAGAATATGGCGATATATGGTGGCAGTCTATCCAAAAGGAATAGGATAGTTCTTGAGGCAATTGCAAGATGTTATGGAAATATTGGAGTGATAATTATCCATAATAATCCAGGGTTGATAAATGATATCTCTAGAATTATAAAACTATTTCCTGGATTATATCAGAGGCTGGCAAAACAAGGTGGACGTGTTTCACAATGTCATATAAGCGGGGATAATATGCTATATGAACCGCTCTATGGGATGAATAGAGAGAGGATAGTTGAAACTATATATCCTCAGCTTTCAATGGATAATCCATCCTATATGCAGCAACATAAATGCTCTGATGCCTTGAATTGTTATATAGATATTCTTGAGGGCAAAAATGAGATAATAGATTTAGATGCTATATTAAGCATCGTAAATATGGATGTGGAGACAATTGAAAAAGAATGTTTTTCGGCCTCTAGTGGAAGATTAGGAGCTTCTTCTTATGAACAAAATGATGTATCTGTTTATGATAGAGAAAGAATATTCAGTTTGTTAAAACAAGATAATATTTCTTTCCAGGTCAGGGCTGATGTTAATGCTTTTGCCAGTCATCTGGATGGGAGGATATGGCAAAAAAGACATGAAGAGGCAACTAATGTAAGCATAATAAGTGCGGTTGAAATGAAGAACATTCTTTCAATTTATACCCCTTCAAATACATATGTGCTGGATTATCTTGCATCGGAGATTAATTCACTTATGGATAAGGGCAAACATTTTATGCTTGTGCTAGATTCGATTAATGTAAGTAATACAGTGTTAAATACTCAAATACTAAAAGCTCCGACATTACCGTTTTCTGTGGTTTTGTCCGCTGACAGCATTCAAAGTGTTTTTGGGGACTCTGAAAACGATGCACAATATTCGTTGCATAAAATGAATACTGCCGTAATCATGAATTGTCCAAATGCAAAAACAGCTGAAGTTTATTCAGGAAGTATAGGACAGTATCTGAGACAGTTTGAAAGTGTAAATAATGGAACTTCTCAAGGGGCATTCAGTCCTTTTGCGGGGATGAACAAAGGTACTGGTATTCATGAGCAGTTGTTTGACCGGATACGTCCGGAAGAATTTACAACTCTTGAAGGTGGTGCTGTTCTATTGTCTCAGGATGAAAAAGGTTTTCATGTTGTAAAAACTAATTATCTTGGGTGATTTTTCACAGGTACTCAAATGAGCAATAATTGACAAAACATACTCAAATAAATTATAATGTGTTTGTCTGTTTTTGCTAATAAAGCAAAAGTCTATATTTGGAAAAGAGGAAACGTAAATGCGTTCAAGTGTGTCAAGGGTAGTAAAGAGAGAAAAAACAGTTATTCCTATTTTTCTAGTCCTATTTATGATTATTTCCCTAATGGTGAATTCAGAAGCTGTATACGCTGAACAAAGTAATGGGCTTGGAGGAACAAAAAACTTTGATATAGTTTTTGTAATAGACGATTCAGGTTCTATGCAAAAGACTGATCCTAATAAACTTACGCTTCAGGCAATTAAAGCTTTTTTTGCAACAAGACCTGATGTTGGAGATCAGTTGGGTGTTGTTTCGTATTCACTTGAGGAAGTTGACAGGTTTAATCTTAGAGAGATAAGAAGCGAAACTGATCGTGATGAGATTAATAACTTTGTTGATACAAGAATAAAGAGAAATGGTGATTATACTAATATTGGAGCGGGACTTGAGTCGGCTATTTCTCAGCTTGATGAATTTGGCGTTCCAAATCATAGCAAGGCTATAATACTTTTGACAGATGGTCAGAACGATGTAGCAAAATCAGGTGTTTCTGCCGATGAGGCTGAAAAAAGATTGGATGATTCGATTAAGGCTGCCGCTGCTAAAAACTATCCGATTTATTCTATAGGACTTAATCCAACAGATGATACTTATAAGAACTGTATTGATACTATCGCGAGCGAAACGAATGGAAAATCTTATTTTCCAAACACTCCTGAAGATTTAACTACAAATATCAGTGGGATTCTTAAGGAACTAAATGGTCAGGATGGCTCTGAAAAAGGACAGGATGTAAATCTTCCGGGAAATGGACAGGCGGTCGATGTTCCTATACAGATTGATGACAATGTATTTGAAGCGGACATTAAGATTGATCATGACGATAACATTGAATTTGGAGTTAAAAAGCCGGATGGAAAAGATGCTATAGATGGAATAGATTATAAAACGCTGTCAAATGGCAATTCACTTACCATTAAACTTCTACAACCGGAAGCTGGAGATTGGACTGTTTCTGTTTCAAGTGATATTAAGCAGCTTGTGCATGTGGATGTTCTTATTTATTATCAGAATCTTGAAGTAAAGTTTAAAGACGGACAGCCTGATACCACAGAAACAAACACTTCTTTTTCTGTTTCAGGAGCTGTCTACTATATTGATGATGGAAGTATAATAGATGATCTTGAGGCATATTCGGACATAGATGCTGAACTTGTGATTTGGGATGATAAAGGAAATGAAGTTGGCAAAAGCCAGATGGATATAAATCAAGCGGAAATTCATACGGATTATCAGTTTACTGACAAGGGAAATTACACACTTGGAATTAAGCTTACAACTAAAGGGAATGTGATTCAGTCTACAGATGCCAATAAACTAAATGTGACGGTTTCTGAAAATAAAGGTGGCTCATCGAAGCCTGGACCAACTCCACCACAACCTGTAAAAAAAGATAATATATTGATAATTGTTATTTGTGCGGTTTTGGCATTGGCTGTAATAGTAGGAACATTGATTCTTCTTATAAATACTATTTTTAAAGGACCAATTCCTGGGACGATGGAGTTGCTTATTACTACTTCTGATGGAATGACAGAGTCAATTCCGGTTGCTCCGCCGCGTGGTAGTTCTAACGATCTTTTTGCGTTGATTAGAAATACAATTAATCAGGCGATGGTTTCAGAACGAATTAATAAAATCAAAAATAGTATTAATTCAAATCCAATTATAAAAAGCGAGATAGCTGGAAAGAAACTGATAATAGTCAAAGAAGATAAGATGGATAAATACATGATAAGAGGAAATCACCAGAGAGATGTTATTGAGAATGGATTTCCTGGGACAGTATTTGACTCTTCACTTCTTGATGTAGAAAGTGGATTTATTACAACTATAATGCTTAGTTTCACATATGCAAATGATTTTTCTGATGAGGATTTTGCTTAAAAGCATTTTATGAGTCAGATGAATAAAGATAAACAATAAAAGGAGAAGGTAGATTATGGCACTTGATAAGCAGACTAAGGATAAAATTAAGAATAATGTTGGTACACTCAAGTATCTTTCGGGAATTGGAATGTCTAACAAGAATAAGTTGGATTTATCTGATGAGAATTTTATATTTGTTGGACTTGGCGGTAGCGGAATTGCTGTTTTGTGTGATCTCAAATCAGAAATGCAGAAAACAATTAATGAAGATGAGATAAAGAAAAAGGTTAGATTTCTTGCTATCGATACGGATGTTAGAAACAATCTTCAGGGACGTCTTGATAAGGATGAACTAGATTCTTCGGAGGTATGTGCTCTGTCTTCAAATGAGAATGTACATGAATCTATAAATCCTGATGATGCTTCCTGGAATGATTATAAAGATTGGACCAACAAAAGCTTATACAATAATACCAGTGCAAAATCTGAGTTTGCCGGTATTGGTGCAGGTGCCATGAGACAGGTTGGCAGGACTCACCTTATGTTCCGGGATAATTATGAAATGCTGAGAAAGAAACTTGTAGGGCTTACAAATGAGCTTACCGTTGGTAAACCTGAGGCTGATGTTAAGATATTTGTGTATGCAGGTATTGCAGGTGGAACAGGCAGCGGCACAATAGTAGATTTTGGAATTATTCTGAGAAATGTCATTAATAAATATAATGCGGAGATTAATATTGGAAGAGTCAGCTATAGAGCAATGATCATGATGCCATCATCACAGGGGGATGTGACCGGTGATAAGAAAACTTCCGGTGAACGTAACGCATATGCAACATTAAAGGAGTTTGACTATCTCAATACTGCTAAAGATCAGGGAGTAGAATATTTTATTCAGTGTGGTACGGAACAATTAAAAGTAGATGAAGCGGTTTATGATTTTGTGTCGCTTGTGGAGGGAATGTCAAATACTACAAAACTGCCTCCTAAAACTGCCCAGAATGTTCTTGTTAAGACTATGATCAGCATGATTATAAAGAATGATTTTGAGACAAGAAATGCTGAGGGTAATCAGGTATTCCTTATGGAGTCTCTTCTTAGTAATCCTGTTGATATTAAGAGAAAAGTTACTAGCGGACGTAGAAAGGATTTCCCTAGAAATGCCAATTATGCATATAACTCACTTGGCTATACAGAGTGTATTCTTCCGGTTGATCTTATAGTATCTTATGTAATGAAGAGTGTTTTTGATGAGTTTTACAAAATGTATAGAAAGGGTGGTGACTTTTACAACCTCAAGCCTGAATCGAAAGAAAATGTATTCTTTAAATTCTTAGAATTGAGTGGCCTTACTGAAAAAGAAGTTGGAAAGAACCCTGTAAGCAGGCAAACCCTTGAGGCTAATGTTAACAAGGCATATAGACAGATGATGACATCTGAGAATATGGGACCTTTCTATGCTATAGACTTTACTTATTTCCTTGTTAGTGATGAATACCATTTTCTTGATAAGTATATTAAGAAGTTTGATGGTGGTGTATTTGGACCAAGTAAGAAAGACATCAATTGTCAGAACGCCTATAAAATGCTTAAGCGTTACTTACTGGAGTTAAATAATAAGACATTTGGAATTTATACTACTGTTATAGAAGAGATAAGCAGCATTATTAATGAGGATGCTAACATCCTTACTGCACCTGAAATATTCAAGTCACAGTTCTCTACTACTTTCAGTTGGACACCTATTGCTTTTGATGGTGATTCAAAGGGACACAATGCCCTTGAACAGTTTGTCGGCAAGAGATATATAGCAAGGGCACATGAATTTGCAAGAGAGTTGAGTGCAGATCTCTGGGATAGAAGGGATGAATGGACTGACATAGAGAATATCAGTAGCAGGAAAGAAATGAATAGCGGGGCTGCAAAGGCAATAAGAGAGTTTGTTTCTGCTAAAGTTGGGGATAAAGTAAATAAGGATAAGGAGTTACTGCTTACTATTGCGTATAGTGGTAATCCAGATGCAGAGCTTGATGATCCTCAGGGCAATCCTACTCAGGATGTAAAAACTGCAGCTGCACAGATTTATGCAGATATTAAGCAGAATGCACTTCCACTTGCAAACTATGTAAATAATATGTATACATCTATTGCACCGCTTAAGTATATTGCAATTCCTTCAGACTGGACAAGAATCAGTCGTGAGTTAAAGGATCTTGCTGGAAAAGACAGTATGGAGAAATTCAATGTTTATCACACAAATGTTGATGATAAGATAAGTGCTTTTGCTGTTAATCATGGACTTGCTCCATTTATGCTTGTTTCTGTTGCTAATCATATGGAGCAGGCATACGAGGTTAATGCTACTGAAGTCGGACTGCATCTTGTACAGGGCGAGAATGAAAACTGGGCTGATTTGCAGAATCTGAATGTAATGGACAGATGGAATTTGAAGCTTGAGGATGATGGCTGGAAAGAAAACGATGGAGAGGATGCGAATTTTGACAGACATCCGGAAGCTTCAAAGAGAGAAGCTGAGGCGATATACTCAACGTTTAAAAAAGCAGATTATCTGATGGAAAAGGGGCTTATAAAATATCAGCCGTCCGGAGAGCAGGAGTATCCATATGTGCTTGTTACGGCAACAGGAAAGTCCAATGTCGATAGTATTGTTTCAAGTCTTGGTATCAATGATGATGCCAATGCCATGACAGAATTTGATATTAATGCATTATTTGATGGAGAGAGCTATGCAAAGCTGAAGAATGCTAAGCTGTTCAGAGAAGAAAAAATTACATATTACAATATGGTCACAACTGATCCTAATGTGGCTCTTGAGTCTGATGAGGATAAGAAGGCAAAATGGTATTATTCAAAACAAATTCTTTATAGAAATTTCCGCCTTAGGAAGCTGCTTGAAAAGACCTATGATATTGTAAAAGAATTGACAGATGTCATTACATCACATAATGATGAGGTTGAACATGGAATAAGATCTCGTGGACGTATAGGTAGTTTTATTAAATTACTTGGTAGAGGCAATATTGTATTCGATGAAGACTTTATGAGCTGGATGACTCATGTTCCTGGTAGAAAAGATGAATATATAATTGATATGTCAAGTGATTCTAATATTAAGCTTGAGCATAAGCTGTATGCTGTATATAAGTGGTTTGTGTCACAAAGCGCAGATTATTACGATGAGATAATACAGGACTGTATTCCTAAGATGACTGAGCTTTCTGATGAAGAGATGGCTGAAGAGAAAAATGTAATTCAGAAAGAAAAACAGTATAAAGCTGATCTTAAAGAATTATTAAAGCCAATGATGGAGAATAAGAAGAGTGATAAGTGGAACTTTTCAATTAATTCTGCATCGTTCACCACGAAAGCAAGTCAAGCAGGACTTGACCCGGTAGATGTAGAGAAGTTTTATCATGATCTATATGAAAACCAGTTATAAATAATATAGAGCGTATGTGTAAAGGATGTATTTATACATCCTTTATGCATATGGGGGGATGTTTATGTATGAAGTCTTTCCAAACCTTGATATTGATTTGAGAGAAACTGAAAAAGAATTGGTGTTTTTGTCTGATAGTCATGATGAGGCAGCAATTCGTTATCTTTCCGGCTTTGTTGAAAACGTGGTTGTTCATGACTTTGACGGCAAGGTTGATGTTGTATATGTAAATGATAAGTTTGAAAGTGATAATCTGTTAAACACATATACAAAAAAGAGAAATCTTAATGGTATTGATAATCTAAAGAGATTAATAATACTGTTATTTATATCAGATATGGATTCCTATCATAGGATAGAAGAAAACGTGATTGATGTACTACAGGAAGACTGGATTAGTTTCTGGATTGTTGATATTGCTTCAAATCCCATGGATATAGATAGAGCTAATGTCTGGAGTGTAGGAAAATGCTCTGTTCCTTATCTGCCTGTTGCCTTACTTGTATATTTCATTTCAAAGGCTATTGATCAGATTGAAGGAGCATCATGTGTAATAGAAAAACTGTTCTATTACAATGTTAATCATATAAAGAGATTATTACCGGCCTTTGTTGAAGTCAGCAGAGAAAGCAATCCTGATATGAGTAGAACTGAAAGGGCGGCTCAGATAACCGAAATGATTTCATTAATATCAGGAGAGGTTGATAATGAGGATTTTGGATATTTTGGATTAAGGGATATGCCCGAGATCGTTCCTGAAGAAACAGGGTTTAGTTTGTTTGGAGTAAAGAGTAAAAAACCTCCAATCGGATATAAATCCAAATATGGCTATTCTCTTAATGGGCTTCTTGATGTATTAATTGACTTTGTTGAAGAAGCAGTTTCTAAGAAATGGACCAATTCAAGTGTTCTTGACACATTAAAACATGCAAAGTATTGGATACTTAATGAGGATGGTTTCAATATTGAATTGGAAAGAGCGAAGAAAAAGAATGATGATAAGAAAGATGAGTTGTATGAGAAACTGAAAAAGGGACAAATCAATGATGAATTCTTGAAGATGTATCAGGAGTATTATAAAAGGTCAATTTTGTTAGATAGATGTCTTGAAGAAAAAGATAAAATACTAAAACTTGGTTATGAGAGAAGAGGAAAAATTAGAGAACTTGAACATCAGCTGGAATCTTTTATACCATCAATGAGATACCTTAAAAACAATATTGGGCTGGATGAGGATAAGCTTCATGATTATGTAGATAATCATTTTGAGGAATTGTGTAATATGCATTTATGTATTGACAACAATGTTGAATCATATACTTCTGATGTGAAATCAGACTATTGTCATGTTTTGCCTGGAATGGAAAGGGATACAATTATTTCAGTAGTATGGACGAATCGATAATAAGATTGTATTTAGCAAAGGAGATCAATAATCATGGCAAGATTATCAATAGGTTTTTTAAATAAAGTATGTCAGGTTAAGGATTTCAACGGTATCAGTAATAGAGAGTTTCGAGTTGAAATCGAAGAGATAAGAGATTTCAAAAGAAATCATCCCGGGGATAAAGAGCATTATAAGATAACTGTGTATCCGGTTCCTCTTTCTGAATTTGATATGTGCAAGGATATTCAGAATCCTGACGGATTCTATAAAGTGACTTTATTAAATCATAGAACATCGGAAGTGATTGAGTCCAGAGTTGGCTATATGGGAAGAAGGGACTCTGGTAATCAACCTAAAATTGACCTTGCTTGTAGTTATAAAAGGGTGTCCGGCAAGTTCAAAGTGACGCTACAGTCAAATGTATGCCTTAATACAGATATTGTTAAGGATATCGTTCTTAAACGTGATGATATGTTAATTCCGATACCTTCTTTTACATTACTTCAGAAGAGTAAGACATTTAAGTACGGAATATCTTTTTTAATTCCTGGTGGTCATGCATATAAGATCGAAGTCAATGAATTACTGGCACCTTCAGGAATATATAATCAAAACAGCATTCAGATTTGTTAGGAGGCAACGCATGATTGAACAGAATATGAATCAAAGATTTACATACAGGAATATAGTGAAGTGTACTTGTCCGTTGTGTGGAAAAAGAATAGATGGTCTTACTGAGTTAAGTGATGCTTACTTTGATATGTATAGTATTGTTATAAATGAAAGAAATCCTACATTTCATAATCTTCCGGAGAGAAAAAGACAGGTTATAGTTAATGTGCTGGATCAGCTTAGGGCATGTCCGCGTATGGCACTTAAACTTGGTCAGAAAGAGCTTACAGTGGGCGCACAGACGCTGCCGTGGGAATATATGTTAGAAGATTTGCAGGTAGAAGTATCTTACCTTATAATCTCCTGGGCTTATAATGTTGGGAATATTGTAGATTTTCGAAGCGATAGTTTCTTTAGAAAATGGAAAATTCAAATGGATGAAGCAGCCAACAATAGGAACCAGGATTCTGCTCAGGACTCGAACATAATCATAAATAGAAATAAGATGGATACTCTGTTGTTGCAGAACAGAACCAAGGATTCTCGCAGGGCAGACAGGATGTTTTTTATTGTTGCTGCTGATATCACGATTCAGGCTTTTAAAGAGAAAATGAAAGATATCGGAGATATTTCCGGACCTACATTTGAAGGCAAGGTTATTTTGGAAGCGCTCAAGGATTCAGGGGATATTGAAACGCTGTTAAGTTGGTATGAGGATGGATTATACCTTTATAAGAATGAGATAGATGTTGAAAAGGCAATAGGTTCCGATATTGTAGGAAGTATAAGAGGATTAAAAGGTGCGGCAACTGCAAAGAGGAGACATTGTCCAAACTGTAATTTTGCATTGTCAAAGTTTTCGGGAATGTATCAGGAGATAGTTCTAACGACTATTGGATTTCCTCGAGTATCAAAATCAACAACTATTGCTTCAAATATCTATTTTCTTGAGAAGGTTTTGGGTTTAAACGTAGAGGTTGATGATACTTTAAGTAATATAGATGGAAAAGAGAGGGATGCCAGTGGTGCTAAGGTTCTAAACTGGTCCGATTTTGATAAGAGATATTACCAGCATTTTATCCAGGGATATGCTGTTGAGGCTACAAATGCTATTGAGACTGAAATACCAAGGTTTTCAGTCCTTGTTAACTTGCCTTACGTGAATGAAAGTTTTGTCTTAACCATAATTGATATTCCGGGTGAGTATATTCTGAATGTAAATGGTGGCTGGGATAAGGTCAGTGAGTTGTATCGAGAAGTGTACAAGTCTACTGATTATCTGTGGTATTGTACAGAGTTTGCCGAAACACAGGATATGACGATGTTAGATGCCAGTGATAAGCATACAATCAGTATGAATCTGGGAAGATTCCAGGTTGAGTATAGGGATGGTGTAGAGCAAAAGAGAATTAATAAGACTGTGGATATGGAACAGATTAATTCTCTATGGACAGGTGTTGGTTCACCTATGGAATTCCTATCAAATAATCCGCGTGTTAAAGCGATGATAGTTCTGGGTAAAACTGATTTCAGTAATACTGAGGATTTCCAAAGAATATTTGGAGCAGACAAAGATTATAGTAAATATAAGCTTTTTAGTAGTGATTTTTACAAAGAGAATAAGAATAAACTATTTGGAGTGACTGACAGGTATATATGGGTTGATGAGGCTGCTATGTTTGAATACATGAATACTTGGCGAAAGTATTTTTGTGATCATAGGTTTTCCTCAATAATAAAAAGATTTGATACTATTTTCAGACACGAGGGTGGATATTGTGCTATGTCTGCATATGGTTTCAAACCGGCGCTGTTTCCAAATATAGATAAAAAGAAATATGAGGATGCTTTAGAAAACTATTATGCATATAAAGAGAATAATGGACTTACAGCAGTATCAAAAGAGGCGTATCTTGCTAGAGAAGGATTTGATGGCAACACGGTAAGAAAGATTGAAGACGCAAAGTATAATCAGAGGATACCCGATTCATTCATGGGAGGGTGGCCTATTCTTTGGGTAATGATTTGCGAAGGTAAGGTGCGGCTAAGAAATCGATTCCCCAAAATAGAAAAGGTAAAGAAAGGCCTTTTTTCCACGGAAAATGTCGTAACAGGTACTATTTCAAAAGATTATAAAGCAACAATAAATGAGGTCAGCAGAAGAAATATGCTCATGTTTACTGATCAGGGTGGGGAAACGGGTGTATTAGTTCGAAGAAACCATAATGTTAATGAATCACCGGCAAATGAGTAAGGAGGAATATAAGATGCGAATAATTGAGGAACTGATATACGGTCATGCGGAATCATATAAAAATGTTGTTTATCCTTCTAATATGACTCAAAGACGTGCTGATTTGTTAAAGTCGAAGGTTTCCTATGGTGATGAATCCATAGTTAAAGATGCGGCCAACATTACACTTACTATAAGTGAAAATACAATTATCATGGGTAAGGCATATAGGCTTAATGAAGGGATAATGCCTCAGGTTAAAGATGTAAAAGTATTTGGTGAAGTGTCAGAGATTTTAAACGATACAGGAAATCTTTGTCAGATGGTTAATACTGTTTTTATGTTGCCTAGAGATTTTACTTCCATAGCTGAGGAAGCTGAACTAAGTGAAGCCTATGTAAGTAATCATATGACAAGTAATACTAATTGGGATACTATTAATTTGTCTCCTGAAGTGTTAAAGTATATTACTTATCAGTGTATCATAAAAAGAAAAAATGGAGTAGTAGGTATAAGAGTTCCGGGAAATGCTCAGGATTATGAAAGGTATTGTTTGTCTGCTATAGTTACTATACTTATTAATCTTCCTGAGTTTTTGCGAAAAAGTATTTGTTCCTTCGAAACAAATCCGATAGATAAAACTACTAAAGTGTTCTTTGTTCCTGAATCAAAAGCAGATAATACTGCGATTTCTTTGGATGGTCAATCAGGATACAACATTGAATATCGTGGTCAATATGAAACCATATCAAGGATGTTTGATGATGCAAGCTTTTCCTCATTTATCAAAAGTATAGTGGAACTATTCAGCGAACAGGATGATCAGATACTTAATATTAATACTATTCAAAATCTTGAAAAGATCTATGAATGGCAGAATTGCAATCAGGTAGATGAAGGTATTATTCAGTCGTGGGAATCATTTATTTATGAAAACAGGAATGATACTATAATTCAGACTATTTTTGGTGAAATGATTAAAATCTTGTCATCAAGAGGAGTGCTGACTGATGAATATCTTGGAAATGAATTATATGATACATCTAATGTTAAAATAGATAATATGCTTGGTCTGATGCGTCATAAGAATTTGATGCAGATTATGAGTAGCAAAGGTATAAATGTTCCTTGGCATTCTTTGGAAAATAAATGTTACGTTCTTGTTCGAGGAATGGATTCAGATGCTGTTAGAAAAGAAACTGATAGCTTAATAGCATCACAGGGTAATTATACTAAGTGCTTTGGAACTGAAAACTATAACTCTTTATACAATCTCTTAAATAACATTTGTAACAAACTTGAAGAAGAGGAAAGGATAAAAAGAGAAGAGCAGGCTAGATTAGAAGCTGAAGAACTTGCCAGAAGAGAACAGCAATTCCGATTAGAGGAAAAACAGAGAAAACGAGAAGCTGAGCAAAAACGAAAATCATCCAGCGAGATGAAAATGAAGTCCGGTAATAAATACAAAAATGATAATGGTATAGGCTTCGAAACGGATTGGGAAAGAGAAGAAAAAGCCAGAAAAAATGCAGAAATGCGAATTAAGATACAGGAACAACAACGTAAAGAATCTATACAGAAGGGGATTTTTATTTCTGTAGCGGTTGTCGCCTTTGTTCTTATCGTCATTGCAGTAATATTTGTTTTTAAGCATATTTCAGATAAAAATGCAACTCCAACTGATGCAGATTATTCTTCGACTGAATTCTCATCAGAGTATACATCAGAGTATCAGGAAGATGTAACAGATGAAGCAAATGATGATTTAGAAGATGAAGATAGAGAAGATACAGATAATACGACCGAAACAAATGCTACAACGGCAGATGTGGCTACAGAATTGGATGCTACAACTCAATGGTATAATTCTAATTATGTAAAGTACTTTATTGAGGCTTGCGATAGAGATTTTAATACGACAATTAGCGATAATCTAAATCAGAGTATAATTGATAAAATCTTATATATTGATAAAGATATTGATAAAGGCTATGAAGGTGAATCTGTGACAGGTAAACTGGAAATACTTCTTTCATATTTTGTCATCAGAGAACTTAATAAAGATTCTTATCCTGCCGGTATTATTGTGGAAGAGTGTTCTTATTACAAGTTGGATGAGTATTATGTTCTACTAAATAAGGATATTATTAATCCGTATTTCATCAAGATTACGTATAAACAGGAAGGGGAAAATGAGGAAAATCCACCTAAAACTCTGACTTTAATATTTGATGGTACTGATTATTCTGAATATACTGAAAATGGTTATGAAGAACCTGACGATGAAAGCTTAATAATCAGTTCTCAATACATTGATAGGATTAATTCTTATCTGGAAAATTATAAAAAAACTGAGTAATGAATGAATGTAGGGGAATAAGAAACATGAGTGAAAATGGATTTGATGATTGGGAAGATGCTGTTCCTAGAAAAGGTAGAAAAAGGAAAAAAAGCAAAGGTGATAGTTTTGATTCAGGATTTGATTCAGGGTTTGATGAATTAAATGATGATACACAGTCCGAGGATGAAGATAAAAGTAAGGATTATAAATTCAATCTGGCACTGTTTCTTTTGACAACTATCGTAGGATATCCCGCATATATTTTATGCGTACGTACTTTTAATGCACTTCATGATGTGGTGCCACATGTGTTATTGATACCTTTGGTTTTTATGATGCTTGTTTTAATTGTACTGGCTACGGTGATGTTAACGAATTTGATATTTAGGAATAATGATGAGGAAGTGATTTTCTACAGTTATCCCAAATTCTTTATTCTGCTTTTCATTTCGCTGATTCTTTTATTTGGTCTGACTGCGTTATTTCAGTACCTATATAGTATAGAAAGAAGCAAAAAGGTTGATGAGACTACTTCTGTAATATTTGCAATAGATGACTCATCATCTATGTCGTATCAAGATCCGACAAATGAAAGATATCGTGCTTTGAATGAAGTAGTACACCAATTTCCAAAAAAATTCCCTTATATGGTATATAAGTTTTCTGAATATCCGAGAAGAGTCAGAGATA
Source organism: Eubacterium sp. (assembly GCA_017477505.1). Classification (GTDB taxonomy): domain Bacteria; phylum Bacillota; class Clostridia; order Lachnospirales; family Lachnospiraceae; genus Eubacterium_Q. Next base: position 256,214 of record JAFUVQ010000060.1, on the reverse strand, counting down.
TGGGACCATTTATCGATAATGATGAAATCATAGCCGAAGAACCAGAGGGTGGCACATCTATAAAAATGACGCTCGAAACAATACTCGATGATTATAAGAATGGTGTTTGGAGTGGAGGTAATCATCCGCAAGTAGTATTGCTGACGGATGGTGATCCGACGGATTTCGATAAGATATCAGATATTAACGACTTATTAAAAGAATTCAATGATAATAATATAAGTGTAAGTGTAGTAGGTCTTGGACTAGATAATCAGAATCTGATGAATGGTATCACGTCGCGAACAGGCGGAAATTATGTTCATATTGAAAATGTGTCAGATTTATATGATGCTTTAGGAAAGGCTTCAAAAATCACCAAATATGTTAGACATTTATACGGATATAGACCATACTGTGACAATTATATTCTTTTGGGAATATTCAGAGTGTTTGCGCTTACTGTTATGGGATCTTTGATGGGAGTATTGGTTTCGTTTTCATGTTTCTACAGGAAGACTGTTAAGTTTACAATACTTGTATCTGCCATTCAGGCACTAGTAGGAGCTATTGCTATGGAACTCGGATATCAGGTTTTCAATGCAGCTGCTCTGCCGTTTTTATTGCTTTGGATTCTATTTGCAAGTACAGTGGCTATCAAACCGGATAAAAAGTATTTATCTGGCTATAAGAATTCCAGTCATAAAACAGGCGAAGAAGGCGATGACGGATTCGGAAAGATATACATGTAGAACAATAGTGTTCACGGAGTGAATTGATGACAAAAGAGGAGTATAGAGACACATTTAATAGAGCCAGCAGGTGTATTGATGAAGGGAACTATGAAAGCGCTTTTAGGCTTTTTAGTCATTTGTCGATGGTTAATGCATATGATCCTGAATTATTGTACAACCTGGCAAACTGTTATGCATTTGGAATAGGTACGGAAATAGATATACCGAAAGGGCTTAAGTGCTATTCTAAGGCAGTTCATCTTGATAAAAAACTATATCCTGCAGTTTCAGAGTCTTTGCTGAAAATCAGATTCAATAATGCGAATGACAATGCTGAAGCTGCCAGGATTATGTTTCATTACAGAGTAAGTCTTTCCTACGAGTATTTAACAAGAGCTGTGCTACTGTATGAGTGCAGTGGTGTTGAAATACCGAATGACATTGAGTTTATGTGTTCCGTGTGTTGTGCATTGCTTCCGGATGAAATATATGATATTCGAAAATCACTTGGTTGGGCGATTAAGGCATACATTGATGGTAACAGAGATATATTCTTCTTTATAAAATGCATAATTGAGGATTGTGTACACGAAAATGTGTCCATAAATGAATATCAGGATTCATTAATGAAAATGGCTGAGGACTTAGAAGCGGCTGGTTTTTATGACTCTGCCATTTCCATCTACAAGGTTATAATGTCAATCATCGAATATGATGAAAAGATTTTTTATCGTGTAGCAGAAATGCTATATAGAGGGATTGGTTGTGATAAAGATACTGAAAAGGCTGTTGAATTATTTCAAGTATTGCTATATCACAAAAGCCCGTATGCACAAATGCTGTTGAATGACACAAAGTTTTCTGAGGAATCAGCTGTAAATCGAATTCTGGGAGAATACTATTTGTATTTTTCGACGGGAAATAACGATAAGGCGATGAAACATCTAAAAGCTTCGTATTCAAGAGGCGATGTGAAAAGTATGGTCACTTTGGGCAATGTATACATGAATGGGAAGGTGGTTCCTAAGGATATTCAAAAGGGTATTTCATTTTATGAAATGGCAGGAAGACATGGAGAAGTATCTGCATATTATCGGCTTGGAATGAAATACTATGATGGAGAACCGGGTTTTGAAAAGAATCACAATTTGTCAAAGGAATATATGAGAAGAGTTGTAAAGTCATCTACTGATAATGATCTAAGATTCAGGGCGCTGCTTACACTTCTCAATATATATTTGCTTGAGAAAGATTATGAGTGTGCATTATCAGTTGCTATAGAATTAGTGGATGTATATCAGTGTGATGATGACAATATTCTTCTTAATGCAGCTATGCTATGCCGTATGTTCCCTAATGTTCCCGGGTGTTATGAAAAAAGCTTCGTATATATAAAAAGATCAGTTGCACAAGGAAATTTGGCTGCAAAAAAGCTATATGATAAATATTCAAAAGGCTTGACATAGGAGGCTTCTAATGATCTGTCCTTCTTGTAAATCTGAAATTTCAGATGGAAGTATTGTTTGTGGGAGATGTGGCATAGTAATTGTACACATTTCTTCTGGTGCAAGCAACTCGCAAGATCGACAATATGATGCATCAAATGAGGCGTCATCTGCAGCTTCAGTATCATTCGGAAAAGAATCATTTGTATTAAACTCAAAAGATAACATAAGTAATCATCTTACCAATGGCGATGAGTACACTGGGGGAAATGCCCCTCAGCATGGTATAAATTCGGGGAATAGAGTAAAGTTATCCTTAATTGCCGGACTTATAACATTTTTATTAGCCATTGTTCTCGTTTTTTTGCTGGGTTCATCAGCACCAAATTCCAAATATATAATTAAAAAAATGCCCTCCGATGCTTTGGAGTATACGTTAGAAATAAATGAAAGTAGTATGAAAAACAAATCAATTATTTCTGATGTAGAGATTGTGAATAAGGATTATTTTCTGTTTGATGGCATTATAGAGGCAAACATTACATTTACCGATAAGTTTTTTGTCCGAAAATCGCTGGTGAGAATCCAAACCGGTGGATTCCCTCTGATTTGGGATATTTCATCTTATGAATTTGTAGATGAGTATGACATGCTTGAGGCAAAAGAGGATTTTTTTAAGGCAGTAATTAATGATCAAGACGATTCATATGGTGAAGATTATACTCTTAAGGATGAATCCGATTCATTAATAAGGAATCGAACAGGAGAAATTCAACTGAATTTGAACGATTCTGATATTGAGATAGATTGTAGTATTGAACAGTCAGGGTCTGCTAAAAAGAGAATTATAAGTGTCGATGCTTTTGTTTCTGATGGGGATATTGCTCATATTGGGGAAGATGACCTGTCGGAAGCTCTATTAAACCTGCCGGCGGTTAGTAATGAAACTTTAACTTTTTCATACTGGAATTCGGATCTGTTAGATATCATGGATGTTTTTTTTGAAAAGTATCCGGAGTACAAAGATCTTGTTAATATGAAATATAGAGATACTTCTGCTAATCTTGCCGATGCATTGTCAAACGTAAAGGGATTGGTTGAACTTGATAATTCGTTCGAAGAATGTCGAAGCTTTTTTATAGATTTATCGGATGTGGGACTTTCGAGAGATAACTTTTCCTATGCTTATGACTATACATTTACAAAAGCAAATAATGATTCTGAGCTTAGGTATGTAGCTTATAGTGCTTATCCTGGAGGGTTTTACTATAAATCTGATATAGCGAAGAAGGTTATTGGAACTGATGATTCTGAAACGATTGGTGATATGATAAGTACCTGGGATGGTTTTGTTGAACTGGCAAAAAAGATGAAGGCTAGCGGATATTATATGCTTTCGGCAGAACAGGATTTGGCGGTTGGACTTAACATGGTGGAAGAATCTTATGAGGATTCATTTGTATTAAAAGCTGATGTATTGACAAAGCTTAATTCTATAGGTGCAATAAAAGAAACAGATATGTGGGATGCTGATTGGTTTGAAGATCTGACCAATACGGACGTGTTTGGTTTCTTTGGGTGTCCATGGTTCTCCGCAATCATTGATTCAGATGAGCTCTCATCTCCTTATTGCATATGTAAACCACCTCAAGGATATTGTTGGGGAGGAAACTATCTGGGAATAACAAAAGATTGTTCTAATCCGGGACTGGCTGCACTCATTATTTATACAATTTGCAATGATACTGATTTAATGTCAGATTATTATTACGAACATGAGTATATGTATCCCAATAATATTTTGATTGTTGATGGACTCAAGTCTAAAGGAAATTCCTTCTTCGTATCTGGGAATTGCTATGATGTATATGATGATAACGCAAAGAAGATTGGGCAATAATAGAATATAGAATTAAGAGGATAGGGTATGTATTGTTCGAAATGTGGAAAAGAAGTTCCTGAAGTTGCAGCGTTCTGTCCGTTTTGTGGTGAGGCAATCGTTAGACAGGTGAAACAAGATAATAAGCCGTTTCTGTGGAGACTTATTATAATATCTTTTGTTTCACTTATTATCCTTGTCTTTTTGATTTCGTCAATCATCATCCTTATAAGACACAAACAATCTGATGAGAGTATTGAAGTAGAAGATACTGATTATACGATTGATTTACATGATAAAGAGGGAGCTTTAGAGAAAACTGATAAAAATACTATTATGCTGGATACGCAGAATATAACAGAGTATTCAACGGAAATCACAACTGAAAATACAACAGAAGCAACGACGGAAACTACTGAGACAAAGACGGAGGCCTCAACAGAAGCACCTGATACTATGCACGAAGCGGCAGGTAATGGAGCATATACATCCGTTGAGCATTTTACCGGGAAATATGGTGATACTTATGAGATAGTGGAGGGATTCAAAAAAACCGGAGTGAATGAAGAAGGTGACATTGCCGAATATACATTTGAACATCTTCAGACCGGATTGAAATTGTATATTACTGAATGGCCAAGATACAGTGATTATGGGGAGATAAATTTTAAAGAACGCCACGAGAATGCAAAAAATGCATTGCTCAACAAGGGGGCAACCGTCGAATGGGATGCCTGTTACGAAGATAGAAACAGGAGTTATCTTACAGGTTATCTGTACGATAATACTTACGTATACTACAGAATGTCAAATATGACATCAGCAGCATATATAGAGATATATTTTGAATATCCAAACAGAGCGGATAATACTGCTTGTGAGGATATTATTGCAGAGTTTGTAAAAGAATATATAGATGGGAATGGATATAGATAAAACACGTAATACTTATCATCGAAGGGAGATTAGGTTATGTTATTATTTAGAATTTCAAAATCTGATAGTGATTATAATGCCAGAAATATAAAGAAGTATAAAAAGGTAGTTATTGTATTACTTGTTTTATGTAGTGTGTCATCGAGCTATAATAGTTATTTATTATCATATGCTCATACTGATATAAATGCTAGAGTAGCCACTCAGACTGATGCAGATGAAATAATCTTACCTGAGAACGAAATTGTTGACAATGTTTTTGCAAGCTGGCCTTTTAAGGATGTAAGACAGACTGATTCTGGAGCAAATGAGATGCTACGTGCATATAATTATGGGTTAATGAAAGGTTTTGGTGACTATAACAGTTATGGACAGCAAAGCTTTAGACCGAAGAAAAATGTGACAAGAGCTCAGTTTGCTATCTCTTTATACAATTTGGCAAAATACCTAGGGTATAATGTTGATTATGCTTATAGAGGGAATTTTGATGACTTAAAGATGGGCGAAAATGGAAGCGAAGAAATGGGATGGTGTTACGCAAATGGAATAATGGGAGGATTTCCTAATGGAAAGTTTAAACCTAAGAATGAGATTACAAGAGCGCAAATGTGTATAATGCTTTTTAATTTTGCTACGTTATATAGTTTTTCCGTTTCTGGCAGGAGTGATATATCGAAGTATTCGGATGTTAGTTCACTATCAACCGATTCTCAGGTGAGAATACCTATTAAATGGGCACTTTACAGTAGAATTATATATGGTGTTAATATAAACGGAAGACTATATTTGAATCATTCAAGAGGAGCGTCAAGAGCTCAGTGCGCTATGTTATTGATCCGATTTATGGATAATAAAAGATATGACTATAATCAATGCATCACCAAACAGCAAGCTGATAGAGCTATAAGAAGGTATATGGCAACATTGCCACCAAAATCAGGAAGAGAGTCATATAGTGGAATAGATAGTGAAGATAATTATAATTTTTATGCACATATTCAGTGGCAAACTGGTCATGGAGAACTCTTAGTATCCAAGAAAACAGGACTAGCACGGTATATTTGGTATGATATTTCATTTGGAGAGAAAGATGATATATTTGCCTTTAATACATATTCTTATTTTGAATAAGTATGGTAAATCCAGCGTTTGATATAACTTAAACTATGATTTAAGTTGAAGAAAGGAGGCTGCTATGTTTTGTACAAAGTGTGGAAGAGAAATTGAATATGGTAGTAGATTCTGCGCGAGTTGTGGCGAGAAAGTATATGATTATTCAGAAGAGAATAACGGCTTTGATACATATAATCACGGATCACCAGGTTCACTTCCAAAGAATAGAAAGCGATTGTTTATTCTTGTTCCTGTAATTGTTGTGTGTGCGATTGTTTTGGCTTTTCTGGGAATAAAGGCGTTCAAATTTATAAAGAAAAAAACAACGAAAAGTGTTTGTATTGTTAATTCTGATGAAGGCTATTCACTATATAATAAGATTCAGAAGGATAATGGAATAGTTTTTGATAGTAATGAATTGCTTTCTGACGAAAAGACCACTGCTGTTTTTAGTCCTGATGGAAGTTTTTTTTATTATCTGGCTTCGTATAGCGATGATTATGGTGAAGGTACTCTTTACAGGGTTGAGGTCAATAAAATAAAAAAGAAATCTACTACAAATGCTGGGGAAATAATATCTAAAAATGTCAGGCCTGGTATGCAAGCGGTGAATAACGGTTTGCTTTACTATAAAAATGATGATTTGTACTATTATGATGGAAAGGATTCTAAACAAATCTATAATACACTGTATTCAGTGGAAAACGATAGAACTGTGATAGTAGGAGAAGATACAGATGATTATTTAGAAAATGTATATAGTGTAGATTTGAATAATCCGGATACTGCTAAGCTTATCGTAAAAGATGTTGATAGTGTATATTTAGTAGAAGGAACAAAGTCATTAGTGTATGCGGATGAAGACGATAATATTATATCTGTAGGATTTGATGGAAGAAAAACAATTCTAGTCGAAGGGGAGAAAGGTGGAATAGTGAATTTGTATGAAGACACTCTGGTTTATTACGTTATAAACGATGAACCTTTAATTCCTTTTGACTATATTAATGATAATCTTAAAAAAAATGACGAGGATATTATCAAGAATCATGGTAGTTACACCGAAGAAGATTTTGAAAAGGCTTCAGGGAGAAATCTAATAAGGGAGTCGCTTCAGGAGGAGCTTGATGTCTGCAGCATTTATTATTATAGGGAAGGAAAAAGCTCTCTTATAAGCTCTTCAACAATTGATATAAAGGGTAATATTTATGCTGAATGGGATGTAAATGCGGGAAAAAGTGATATTGAAGAGATTTATGATTATATGGATTCAGATTATGGAAATGGCTTATTTAATTACGTTTTTTATACATTTGATAATAACAAATCAAAAGTTGAACTTCCGGACATAAAGATCTTGCGAGAGAATGAAATTGATGATGTATTTATATATGACAATAAATTGTTCCTTATGGATATAGAAGGAGGAATTTACGTTGGAAATATACAGAGTGGGAGAGTATCGGATATTAAATTGTTAGTAGATGATGTCCACGAAATGATATTAAAAAATGGTAAGTTAGCATATTATAAGTCAGCTCAGAATAATGATGGTTATGATTGGTTTTTATATTACAAGGGGTCTTTTAGACAAATCGCTAGTAATGTTGGGGAAATAATGGATTTGTTTGAAGATGGGAATATGGTTTTTAGAAGTGATAATGATTATGAATGCGATATCGAGTATGTTGATTCAAAAGGTAATGTCATGTTGAGGGAAGAAGCTGTTGAGGATTATGCCCGAATTGACAAGAAAACTCTTTTATTTAAACAAGACGGTGATCTTTATAGCTTTGACGGGGAGAATAGTGTGCTTATTGATGATAATGTGAACTGTTTTTGGAATAGTAAAAACATGAATTATGATACTTTTTATGATGGTTATCAGTTTTTCAACGGTGATATTGAATACATAGATTTAGATTTGAGTGGTGGTTATGATAGTATTGATGACGAAGATATTGAATATGAAAAAACTTACTTGGACAAATTAAGGATTGCAGCAGATCTTACTTCTGCGGGTGAGATAGTATCTGCATGTAATACAGCTATGACCAATGAATATGCCAATGATGAAATATTCGATGCAGGTTCGTCGTTTTTAATGATAATTGAAGATGAAGATATTAGAGTAGAAGGGGCAAGTTGTCCAGAGTTTTTAAGTGAGATAAAGAGAACACTACCAAATGGGGTTTCAAAAAAATATAGAAAAGATGGATCTACAGGGTTTTATGTTGAGTTTTATGATGATCATTTTAGTGCATTTGTTTACGGTGGTGAAAATGATGGTGTAATGTTGAATCCTAGAGCGGAAGGTATATATGGCGGTTGACAGGGAAAACTGAATGATGGTGTTTATGAATACGGATAAAATGAAGGAGGCTAGATAATATGATTTGTCCTATGTGTGGAACTAATTTGCCGGATGGTACAGAACAATGTACATCCTGTGGCGGACTCATATACAATTCTAAATTTAAAAAACAAAAAGAAGAACAAGGTGCAGCTCCTAAACCTCAACCGCAGCAGTTGCAGCAACCGACGATGAAACCGGCTTCTTTGAATCATGAAACAAGGTTGTTTTGTACTAATTGTGGGAAGAAATTGCCTGCGGTAGCTGGTTTTTGTCCTTCCTGTGGAAAGCCGGTTGTAAATAAACAAATAGATCAGTCAAATGCACATGATACTAGAATAAAAATAGACGATGAACCAGCTCAAGAACCTCATAAAAATAGTTTTAAGCAAAAGATTATTATCATTACTGGGATTCTTGTAATGCTTACAATTTCATTAATAATAATCCTTTCTTATAAAGCTGTACTTGATAAAAAGAATAAACAACAAGAGAAAAATAATTTTTCGGTTATAGATGCAAACGGTGAAGAACAAACTACCAAAACTAAAACTGAAGCCACTACAAAAGATAAAACGGAATCTGCAACCAATGCAATGACAATTGCTGCAACAGAGGCAGATACAGAAGCTGATACTGAAGCATTTGCTGTCGAATCAACTACGCAACCTGAATCATCGGGATTGTCGACTGCAAAGTATTTTGAGAGTGCGTTTGCAAGCTCAGTTCTCGCAGATCAAACCGGAAAAGATGGAAGATATCATACTTATGTTCCTGATAATGTGCTTTATGATGATGATGCTTGCTGGACTGAGGGCGCAAAAGATTATGGAACTACTGAATGGATTCAATTGGAACTGCCGGAGAAGCAAAAACTATATGGATTGGTTATAATAAATGGTTATAACGGAGATGAGTGGCAGTATAGCCATAACAGTAAGGTGACGGATTATAAATTGGAATTCTCTGATGGTCAGTATTTTGAAGATACGCTTGTTGTGTATCCGACATCTGAAAGAAATACACCCCAATTTATTGTATTTGATTCTCCGGTTGAAACTACTTATGTGAAGTTTATTATTAAAGGTGTTGATGCCGGAGACATTTCCGATACCTGTATTTCATATATTGCCCCGTATGTACCTTAGTTAAGTGTAATCTATATGTGTATCACATTGAAAGGCATATTATGAATGAACACTAATTCGAGAAAAACAATAATAATTCTTGTTATTTCAGCAAGCGTAATTGCGATTATCACTGGGATTATTCTATTTATAATGAAAAATCATTATGATGTTAATGGTCCTCATGACGAGAATGATTTTGCAGAAAAAACAATATCAGATGCGGAATCTGTAGCAGAAGGTGATATCAAAGAGGATGATAGTTCAAAAATTTCAACGGCTGATCTGGTAGCCGAAGTGTATGAACCTATATTACAGGCATATAAAAAGGAAAAAGATACAGCGAAAGATGATGACTACAAAGGCTCATATTATAAATTGTATGATGTAAATGATGATGGAGTTGATGAGCTTTTCCTTGCGTACCGCTTGGAGGGATGGTGGACAGGTATATTTTGCGATAGATTGTATACTATAGTGAATGATGAGGCGGTTGAAATATCATTTGACAACTATTTGGATAAATCTGTTCATGATATTGATACTTCATTGATAAAGGGTAAACTATGTGTTATGACGCTGGCTGAAGTTGGCTCTGATGTGGGAGACAGAAACTATTATTTGTTTCTTTTGATGAAGAACTCACACCGGTAAAAGAAGAAGGATTAGTTATGAAGGATATTTACGAGCCGGCTTATGCAAGAAAATATTATATCATGGAAGGTGATAGTATCACTGATACAGATGAGTATACATGGAATTCACATGTTGATAGATTCTATAGTTACTCTGATGAAAATAATAGAGGATTCTCACTTATTACATCATACGATGAAATAATAGAGCAGGTAAAGACTGTTAGTTCTGATGGTGGTATAAGTATAGATGCTGTCGTTCGTCCTGTTGAGTTTTTTATAACCGGGAATTCAAATCAACTGGGGTATTCAATAAAGGATATAAACGGTGATGGTCATGAAGAGTTGATAATACTCAGTGATCAAGGTGAAGATAATACGATGACTGCATTGTCTTTATGCGGAATGACGGAGGATCATTTAAGTGTTAAAGGAATAATAAATCTTGAAGTTCTCGGTTGGTTTTCTATTATGAGTGACGGCAGTATCATATATGATGGAACAACAGGTATGGCTCGGATAAAAATAAAATATAGCCTAGATGATGAAAATAATTTAGTGTTTGAAGAGGGATACTTGCTGACATATGAAACTGAAGTTTGTTACAGAATTGATGATAATAATGAGGATTTGTACAGTTATTCAGATTATCAGAAGAGTTGTACGGAGATTACTAAGGATGAATATGATGAAGCAATTTCAAATATGTACCGTCCCGGACTAATGAAGTTTGATTATAATAGACTTCACTAAGAATATACATTTTAATAATATTACATATTAAATCGAGGGGGGAACGACTATGGGAGATTTCTTTACTAAGGCATTAAATGGAATAGTTAAGCTTGCAGCTGTATTTCTTGTTATTGTTTCGATTGGGAGTGGAATACTGATAATAGGACTGGGGAATAGCAGTAATAGTACAATGGCTCAAGAGTCTTCGGTTACATTGGGGATTGTAATTCCTTGTATTATTGCTATAGGTGGGATTATTGTTTTAATCCTTATAGGTTCGTATGCTGAGCTGTGTATGAATGTTTATCAAATCAGGGTAGCTACTCAGGAGATGAATGAAAAGCTGCTACCAGGTGAAGAAAAAGATGATGGAACAATAAATCTTTCAAAGGTGATTGAGAAACCGGTTGAAAATCGACCTACATGTCCTAAATGCGGAAATATTGTTAAAGAAAATGATGTCTACTGTATGTTCTGTGCATGCAAACTGAAGTGAGTTATAGGAGCGTAAGATGGCTGGGTTTTGTTATAAATGTGGAACAAAAGTTTCTGATAATGCAGTATTCTGTCCTTCTTGTGGGGCACAGATTAGTAATACTGATAGTTATGAAAAAACTGGGCAAAAAACTAAAAAAGCTGTTCCTATTATAGTTTTATCAATAGCTGCAGCGATTTTTATTATACTTGTTGCTGTAGCAATTACGATCATTAATAAGAATAATACGCTGATGCCCTTAACTACTGAAATTAAATCAGAAACTACAGAAAAGGTAACAGAGGCAGATAAAACCTCAACTGAAGTGGATGAACCGGAATACACGGGTAAATACTATTATTTATTAAAGGCATGTAATGGTAATTCTTATAATTATGATTTCAAACAAAAGCGTGTCGATTATGAAGGCGATACCTATGATATAGTATCTGGAGCCGAACAGGATTCAGTATGTCAATTAGGGGTTTATTTGGCACCGGTATTATACAAAAATAAGAAGTATTATGTTCAAGACTTTAATTTGATAGAGGAGTTTCAGTCAAAAACAAGGTGCATTAAAGCTAAGTTTGATGAAGAGGGCAGGGTGATCAGTTATACAGATTCAGTAGATAATGAAATTATTGCTGCAAGCAGTGATTGTATTTGTAATTATGACAAAGACGGAAAATGTATCAAAGCTACTTCACACGATATTGGTCATGGTAAAGAGTACAATACAGATTATGATGAGTATTCTTATATAGAATATGAATATGTTGACGGAAAAGTTACAAGACTATATGTATACGGTGAGTTTCATATTTATTCGGACATTCATTTAGAATATGACAAGTATGGAAGAATAATTAGAGAAACTGGAACTGATGACATTTTAGAAGTCAAGAAGGATATTCAGTATATAGGTGATAATGCAGTTTATGTTGATGAAGTTGAAATATACGAAAATCCAGATCCTGAGGTGTATGCAGCTAATAAGTATATCAGATTGTATGACGAAAATGGTTTGTGCTATAAAATCACTGATGGTGAAGGGAAGGTGTTAAATACGTATGATTATATCCAGGTGACTGAAAATGGAGATATCATTAGGGAGATATTAGCATCTGACCATAAAGAAGATGAACAGATTATTGAATCAGTACTGAATGAAATTGAACAATAGGTAATTGCGAAACTCGCTTCGCGAGTCCCGCAATCATGATTAGAAACAAGGAAGGAATCTGACTATGGCCAGATTCCTCGTATAAGAAAAAAACTTAGGTTCTTTTGACAAAAAAGAGCACACTAAAAAGACTTATGGGGATAATTTAATTAAGCTATAAAGGATTTGATGGTTCTTATACATTCAGGATGTTTAATTGCATTTGCAAGCAGTACGGTTATTAGCTGGGTTATTCCTGGAGTTTTTAAAGTTGAGATTCTTTAATATCAAAAGCTCTGGTTCTCAAAGTAGAGCCAGAGCTTCTTGGATTATCATCATTTGTGTTATAGCATTAATTGACCGATTATACATTCTTCAAGTTATACGGTCGCAAAAGAAGAAGACCTCTCTTTTTTGAGTTCCTGAGTAGCATATTCAATAACTTCTTTTGCATATGTCACGTCAAGACCGAAAGATTCTTCTAAATCCTGAAGAAGCTCCGGTTCTGTCACACCTTTCTTAAGCTTGTTCTTCGAATATGTAAGATGCTCTGAGAATCTTGCTTCTTCCCGCTGAACAGCTATATCCTCTTCGTAGTTATATTCACCAAATACCATATTGAATACCTCCGAACTTCTTGAAATTAGATACTCTTTCAGTATGCCGGCATTGATGCAGTCATTCACAATTTCCTCGAGAGATTTTCTAAACTCATTCTTATTGCAATCCCTGACTTTCTGACAGAACTGTGCGTATTCCCACAACACGGGACATTTCTTGATAAGCTCGTTCTCTTTACCATCAATATATTGATTGATGTTGATTACTGTAACTGAAAGATCAAGCTCACCGCCTTTATACGCTTTAGGGACATTGTGAAGTAAAGGATCAACGTCTTTAAATGCATCTCGAAGATTGAGATGAGATATGACGGGAAGCGTATCAGTGCCATTATAGAAGACGTAGAAAAGTGGCCTCGGTATATGAACAATCTTCTTTTTAAAACGATCCTTAGCCGGAAGATATTTCTCTAAAACTCTACCCACATAAATCAGAAGTCTTGCTGGCATATTGTTATTAATGGTGCTCTGATGCTCGGAGAATACAAGTAAGCGGTCATCAACGATGTATGATACATCATTCTGATAATCCATGTACAGTGCATTCTCAAGTCGAAATGATTTGATGTTTCCGTCCCAATCGCTTTCGAGATTAAATAGCCATCTTGAAAGCTCTTTTACATTATCTTCAGCAAATTCGCTGGTCTGAAAAAGATCAACGAATACGCTATTTTTAGGTTTCTGGTTTTCTTTTGCCATGTTTACACATCCTTTCATTTAAAATGTATTGTTTGGCGGATTACCGCTTAAAACAATCATGATGAATAAACATGACTACCAATTTAAATATATAGCCGTTTTGGGGCTTCGTCAAGCAATTTATTGTGACGCAAATATGTACTTTGCTAGTATTTGTTGCGCGTGTTTTTGGGGTTATCAACAGGCTGTAAACAGTTTTACAGACGAAATGTTGATAAGTAAAAAATAGTAGATTATTAAATGTTGATATTCAAAAGAGTATTAAATGATGTTATAATACTCTAGGTGCGATATGATAGTGGGGATTGCCATGGATGAAAAAAAGATCTATAAGCGAAATTCAATCATAATAATCACTGTAGCAGTCGTATTAGCGTTAGCAGGTATAATTGCGATTGTTGTTTTGGTTGCTAATAAGAATAAAAGGGACAAGTACTATGAAACGATAAAAAAAGCTGAGTCCTATATGAGCGAGATGCGGTATGAAGATGCTATTGCTAAATATGAAAAAGCTCTTAAACTGAATGATTCGGATGCTAAGGTATATGAGAATCTGACGGTGCTTTATGAAACAACCGGGAATGTTACAAAAGCTAAGGATGTAGCAACTAATGGATACAAAAAGACGAGAGCAGCAGCTCTTTCTGAGATGGTCACAAATATAAATGTATACGGCAAAACCGGTTACACAATTAATTTTAGAACTATAGTCAGTAATGTGGGCAATCTGAAAGCTAAGGGTAGTGATGCATCCATAAAAATGAAGCATCTGATTGTTACTCAGGTGACAAGCTATTATTATCGGGATTTTATATCTACATTAGGGCAGGGGACATATTCTCAGGATGGAAGCTATTCTGTGGTGGATTTTGCTATACATACAAAGCAATGGATACGGTTTTGGGCGTTGAAGTTGCAGTAAAAGAATACTTTCCTAAGAATGTTGCCAGACGAACCACGGGTATTGTGGTAAATGTTTCGTCAGAGGAAGACAAGGATAAATTCCTTCAGGGTAAAGACAGATTTCTTAATGAAGCCCGTAATCTGGCTCAGTTTAACGGGAATCAGGGTATTGTTACTATATATGATTACTTCGAAGAAAACTATACTGCATACATTGTAATGGAATATCTAAAAGGTCAGAATATAAGTCAGTATATGAAATACTTGAACGGTATTCCGGATTATTCATTTACAGCATATATAGCGGATAAAATATGTGATATTCTTCAGAAGATTCATGAGGAAGGAATAATACATAGGGATTTAAGCCCTGATAATATATTCTTATGTGAAGACGGTGAAGTAAAGCTTATAGATTTCGGAGCTGTTGCACGTCGAAATGATTCGGTTATTGATACGCAGGTTCTTGTAGTTATATTAAAGCCGGGATATACACCGGCTGAACAGTACAATACGAGTGGTAATATTGGACCTTGGTCTGATATCTATGCATTGGGAGCAACGCTTTATAAGATGACTACAGGGAATGTTCCTCAGGAGTCTATACTTAGGCAAAACAGGGATGATGTTGTTCCACCACATACATTAAATCCTGCTATTCCTTATGAATTCAGTATGGCAATTATGCAGGCTTTGAATATTGATCTTGAAAAAAGATTTTCATCTGCACAGGACTTTAAAAATGCGTTATTCCAGAATGCTACACCTTCACAGGAATTGCAGATAACGGAGTATAATGTTGCACCTGTATATGATGCGGCTATCGTAAATGGTATGGGTTCCGGTGTCTTGACGGGAACAAGCGTACTGATGAGTTCGGATAATTATTTTGGGACTGACGTACTTGCTCAGACCGGAGGGCTGTATGGGTATTTGAATAGTCCATATTACAGTGCTAATAAGAAAAAGGCTAAGATGGACGATGGAACAAAGTTTATTATTGGTTCAATAATAACTTTGGCATCAATTCTGGTCGTAGCACTTGTAATTCTTCTGATTATTATGTTTTAGAGAATGAGAAATATGTGTGTAAAGAGGATTATAGAATAATCCCCACCTCATAAAGACACTCAATCCAAGCTCTTGCTATCGTATTATGTCCGTTAACAGTTGGATGTGTTCCATCCAGTGTTTCATAACGATAATTCTTAGCGCTGGTATCTGCCAGATAGCAGTTATTTTTGTAGACGACTGCTCGAATGGTATTATTATAATCCTCCAGATATGTTCCGGCAAAGCTTTCAGGGAAATTCCAATCTGTACGACCCTTCATAACAGTTCGCATTAAGGTTCCGCATATGACAGTTGCGTTGGGATATCTATTTCGTATCTGACGGAGCATATAGTCATAAGCATCTTCGAATACGAGCGGATTGTTACTGTCAAATCGATTATTTGCATTATTAACGGGGACACCGTTGCCGAAATCATTGAAGCCTATATATACTAAGATGATATTAGGAATGTGCTCGGCGGTGTTTAAAGAATTGATGCGTGTTTCACTGCTTGCTGCCGGGAATCTGTTTCCTGTTACACGGCTGCCGGAGTATGAATTATTTACGCAGAGATAGCCATGTAGAGCTTGGTTGACCTTTGCCCACCATGTATCATAAACAGAGGTAAGGCCGTTTGCTTTCTGCATGTATTCGTCATAAAAGACTGCGTATCCGTCAGGGTTAAAACCTTCGTATGTACTTATTGAATCTCCGACGATAGATATTAGTTTCATTTCATTCTCCAGTCAAAAACATCTTGCATTCTCAATGCTAAATATAATATAATACACGCGTTGTGACTAATCAATATAGCACATGATTGCTTCCGTAGCGCAGTTGGTAGCGCAACTGATTCGTAATCAGTAGGTCACGGGTTCGAGTCCCGTCGGGAGCTGAGAATTAATTGCGAGCAGTAGAAAAACTGCTCGCTTTTTATCTTCTCCTACGCAGCCCCAGCATCCGCCGGATGCTACTCTTTAGCTACACTTATTGTGATTCCGTGCTGGTATTCCATGAATAAATCAAGCTTATTACTATATGATGCTGCTATCTGGCCAGCTCTGTCCTCTCTGATACCATGTTCAGCGTAAAAGGCTTTTACCTCTGAGGGAGAAGGGAGAAGGTCTGAACGGACAACAGTCTTATCGCCAATAAGTTCCAATCGCTTTAATTCGGATTTTTCTATTCCTACGCTTTCAAGTCTTGTGAGTGATAGACGGCTCATTATGTATGGCTCATCAAAGAACATTGAGTTTCCGTTATCAAATATCGGAGCTATCGAAATAAGTTTTAATGATTCCGGATTCCTTAGTACTCCAAAGTTTCTCCAATGTCTGTCTGTATTTGTAATAATAAAATCCATCAGAATCATGTAATCAAGAGAATGCCTGACGTAAGCTTCATCAAGACCTCCTTGAATGCATTTCTTTATATATTCTTCGAGATTCTTCTTTCCGTCAGCTTCATTATTATGTGAGTCGCGCGTCAGGTCAAAGGCAGAAACGAGTTCAGCACTTTTTGAAGTGAAATATTTACATTTTGAAGTCTCACATATTCCCACTGTGTCCGAATTTGAATAGTAGGAAGTATATTCTTTCCATCCTTGCAGTTCATGCAGTTTGGTCGCAAAAAGCTCATTTACGTTTTGCTGGGCGTCCGGATATTTACTGTTAAAATGCTTTTCGAGATACCATTCATTATTATGATGCACAGCTGTTTTAGCCAAAAAACCACCTAACGATGCGTCCGGGGATCCGGAATAATGAACGCGGCCTTCACCTTCATGAAATCCTATTTTGTCGCTTCCATTATCAAAAAGGTTTATATCGTCAAAACGCATATCTTTATAATCATAAGGGCATAGCCAATATGTATCAGTAAGACTCAGCCCCAGATTCTTTAGGAGTAATTCATGTGAACCTGAGCAACCGTGCTTTTGAAGCAGTTCTGTTAGATGCTCCCGACCTTCCGGAATGGCTCTTTCATTCCACCACTTGATAATCTGCCGATTGTCATTTGTTTTTGAAAATGGAACTCGGTCTGGATTTTGTATTTGGGCCTCTCGGATTTCGCATTCGTCATCAATAATAAGAATGCCTACATCATAGTCTTTTTGTCTTAAATAAAAAATCCTTTCTTTCATTTTTATCCTTTCATAGCAATATCTATCAGCTTACTGTTAATGGTTTTCTCTATAAGTCGTGATATCTTCATTCGATGAATCTGTTCTGCCATATAAGGATAGTCTTCTTCAGGAGTGTATTCTATAACCATCTTTTCTTTCATGAAAACAAAGCTGACATTAAATGATACACCTTTGCTCACAGCTGTATACTTTATTCCGTCACGGGTGATTCCATATATTTTGTTACTTCTTTTTTCAAAATCTTCTCCGAATTCTTTTCGGATGGCTTCATCTATGATAATGCCGGCACTATCCATATAGCTTTTGGTGTGACCGATAAACCTTTCATTCACGTATATCATGGGGACGCGGAACAGCTTTTTCTTATATGTTGCCAGAATTTCATATTCAGAAGGATTATCTAATGGAATGACCTGAAATAGCACATGAAATCCGGAACTTACACCCAGACTGTGATTAAGAAGTCTGAATCCGCCGATTTCTTCCGGAAGCATTAATTCTGCGGTATCCGGTTCTTCCTGTATGTGTACTTTATCGAAAAGAGATAAGTCTTCTTTGATGGACTGAATTCTGTTTTCGAGAATAAGTTTATCATTTAGCATTTTTTCATATAACTGAAGGTTTTCCTTGGAAAGATATACAGAAATCAGTTCACCGCATTCGTCAACATATTGCAGGTATTTATAAGTCTTTCGTCCGATTTTTTTTGTACTGATGTAGCCGGAAACAGCATAACGTTCGATCAAAGCGGTCCTCTGTGCCAGCTGCTTTGTCAGATTAGCCTTATACATCTGTAATAATTTGGTATAATTCATAATAATAACCTATATTAAACGCATTTTTATTTAATTATAGGTTAAGAAAAAAGCTTTGTCAAACGCTCTTTTTTCTATGCAACCAGGTTATAAATATGATAAAATAACTCTGTATGCATTCTATGGTTGTTATGGTTAAGGAAATAAGATTGTATATAAGGGGAAGAAGGTAAAATGGAAGACAAAAGATTTGCCGTACTGATCGACTCAGATAATATTTCATCAAAGTACATTACGAGTATTCTTGATGAGATGACGAAGTACGGGGTTGTTACTTATAAGAGGATTTACGGCGACTGGACGAGTACACAGGCTAACAAATGGAAGAAGGAGCTGATGGAGAATTCCATAACTCCGATTCAGCAGTTCAGGAATACCGTGGGGAAGAATGCAACAGATTCAACCCTTATAATCGATGCAATGGATATTCTGTATACCCAGAATGTGGATGGTTTCTGTATTGTTTCCAGTGACGGTGACTTTACCAGACTTGCAAGCCGTCTCAGAGAGTCCGGTATGGAAGTCATCGGTATGGGCGAGAATAAGACACCGAAGTCATTCAGGGCGGCGTGCTCGGTTTTTACTGACCTTGAACTCTTACTTGATCAGTCTCTTGATGATGTTGATGGTGGAAACGGACTTGGAGCCAAGAAGAGGAAGAAGGCTGAAAATGTACTGCCTCAGGCTGTTATCGAAAATGCCATCATTGAGATTATTTCCGAAAATAACAACAAGGGTAAGGATACCGGACTCGGTGAAATCGGTTCGAGATTGCAGAAGAAATATTCTGACTTTGATGTGAGAAATTATGGCTATCGCTTACTCTCTACATTTATCGAGGATATGGATAATTTCAAACTGAAGAAAAAGAACAGCACCGTCATTGTTAAGATAAGAGAGGACAGTACGCTTCGTGATGAGGTTACGAATTACATCATCGAGATGGTAGAGAAAGGCGGCAAGGACGGCGTGGAGCTAGGTATCATCGGAAGGAAGCTCCATACGGAATTCCCGGATTTCAATGTAAAAGAATTCGGATATTCCACACTTTCAAGATTTATCTCAGGTATTAAAGAGTTGAGGATTATCAGTAGTAGTAACAACAGTAAAAACGTGGTTCTCAAAAAATAGTGTATGGTTTATTGAAATGGATAAATAAATGAAAAAAATAACAGAACAGGGCTGGTACAAGCACCTCAAAACTATAAATCATCATAAATATCTGGTGGGCAAATACTGTTTCAGATGCGGACTTTATAAGCAGGGACTTCTCCATGATCTTTCCAAGTATTCATGGACTGAGTTCAGCGTCGGAGCGAAGTATTTCCAGGGTAACAGGAGCCCAAATGAGGCGGAGCGTGAGGAGAAGGGTTATACTTCTTCGTGGCTTCATCATAAAGGACGCAACAAGCACCATCTGGAGTACTGGGTTGATTATGATCTGGTGAAACGCGACGGCAGTCTTGTAGGCATGAAGATGCCGGATAATTACATCATAGAAATGTTCTGCGACCGTGTTGCAGCAAGTAAGATATATAAGGGTGACAAATATACAGATTCGAGTGCTCTCGAATATTTTGAAAATGGCAAGGGCAAAGGACTCATGCACCCATATACCAGAAAGAAGCTGGAGATACTTCTCAGAAAGCTTGCTGATGAGGGCGAGGACGCTGCATTTGATTATGCCAAGAGGTATTACAAGGCGTGGCGCAAATATGAATCAAGAAGAAAACATAAATGATGCTTACATAAAAAGGCAAAGAAAATGGAATTCACTCATTTGCACGTACATACTGAATATAGTCTTCTGGATGGCTCCGCTAAGATTAAGGAGCTTGTTTCCCGTGCAAAGGAACTGGGCTTTGACAGCCTTGCCATAACCGATCACGGTGCCATGTACGGAGTTATCGATTTTTATGAAGCCTGCCAGAAGGAAGGCATCAAACCTATCATAGGCTGTGAGGTGTACGTAGCTCCGGGTTCGCGTTTCGACCGTGAGACAGGGGCAAATGATGAGAGATATTATCATCTTATCCTTCTGGCTGAGAATAATAAGGGATACAGCAATCTTTCCAAGATTGTTACCAGAGGTTTTACTGAAGGTTATTACTATAAGCCACGTGTTGACAGGGAGGTTCTCGAGGAGTTTCATGAGGGCATCATCTGTCTTTCTGCCTGTCTTCAGGGCGAAGTAGCTGTGAAGATAAGACAGGGCTTCTATGATGAAGCGAAGAAGGCTGCGCTGTGGCACAGAGATACATTTGGCGAAGGAAACTACTTCCTGGAGATGCAGGATCACGGACTTCCGGAGGATACTCTGGTTAATACCGATATAATGCGCATATCCAAGGAAACCGGAATTCCTCTTGTCTGCACAAATGACAGTCATTATATCTACGAAGAGGACTGGGAAGCACATGACATTCTGATCTGTATCCAGACAGCCAAGAGTGTAAATGATGAGCAGCGTATGCACTACGAGCCGGGCAAATACTATCTTAAATCCGCAGAGGAGATGGAGGCTCTTTTCCCGTATGCAAAGGAGGCTCTCGCCAATACTCACAGGATTGCCGAAAGATGTAATGTCAATATTGTATTTGGTGAGTATAAGATCCCTAAGTACGAGGTCCCGGAGGGCTACGATTCATTTGGCTATCTTACAGAACTCTGTGAGAAGGGCATTAAGGAAAGATATAACCCGGTTACCGAAGAGCTGATGGAAAGGATGAGGTATGAGCTTTCTGTCATCAGAGACATGGGTTTTGTGGACTATTTCCTCATAGTCTGGGATTTCATCAGATTTGCAAAGGATAACGGGATTCCCGTCGGACCCGGACGTGGTTCTGCTGCGGGAAGTATAGTTTCATATGCGCTTAAGATAACAAATATCGATCCCATTAGATACAGTCTCATTTTTGAAAGATTCCTCAATCCGGAACGTGTCAGCATGCCTGATATAGATATAGATTTCGACCCTGACAGGCGTCATGAGGTCATCGAGTATGTCAAACGCAAATACGGCGATGAGAAGGTTGTTCAGATAGTTACATTCGGAACTCTTGCACCGCGTAACTGTATCAGAGATGTGGGGCGGGCACTGGATGTTCCTTATGGAATCTGTGACAAGGTTGCCAAGTCGATTCCTATGGAGATAGGCATGACTATCGACAGAGCTATGGAGGTAAGTCCGGATTTTCGTAAGTACTATAATGAAGATGAAAATGTAAAGTATATGGTCGACATGGGCAGGAAGCTGGAAGGTCTTCCGAGACATGCCTCCATGCATGCGGCCGGAGTCGTTATCGGCAGGGAACCGATAGAGGATTTTGTTCCACTCTGCAAGAACGGCGATGCAGTTACGACGCAGTACAATATGACACGTATAGAGCAGCTGGGACTTCTGAAGATGGATTTCCTGGGGCTCAGAAACCTCACTGTAATACAGGATACGGTAAAGAGTGTTGAGCGGCGTCTCGGCAAAAAGATTGATATAGATAACATTGATTATAATGATCCGAAGGTCTTTGCCCTTATATCACAGGCGAAGACAGAGGGTGTATTCCAGCTGGAGTCCAGCGGAATGAAGTCCTTCATGAAGGAACTGAAGCCGGGAAACCTGGAGGATGTAATAGCGGGAATCTCGCTTTATCGTCCGGGTCCTATGGATTTCATACCAAAATACATTTCCGGTAAAGAGAATCCTGAAAGTGTCAGCTATGAACATCCTGCGCTGGAAAAGATTCTGTCTCCTACCTACGGATGTATAGTATATCAGGAACAGGTTATGCAGATCGTTATGGAGCTGGCGGGCTACAGCCTCGGCAGAAGTGATCTGGTGCGCCGTGCCATGAGTAAGAAAAAGGCGGATGTCATGGCAAAGGAACGGCAGTATTTCGTATATGGAAATCCTGAACTGGGAGTTCCCGGATGTGTAAAGAATGGAATCCCGGAAGAAACCGCTAATAAAATATTTGACGAGATGACGGATTTCGCAAAATATGCGTTCAACAAATCTCATGCAGCGGCTTATGCGGTTGTGGCTTATCAGACGGCATATCTGAAGTCTTATTATCCTTTGGATTTCATGGCTGCTCTTCTTACATCCGTCAAGGATAATTCCGCCAAGCTCCTGACTTATATAGACGCAGTCAGGAAAATGGGTATAAAGCTGCTTCCTCCTGATGTGAATCAGGGACAGAGTGAATTCTCTGTTACGGAAGGCGGAATACGCTACGGACTTTCAGCCATTAAGTCGGTGGGTGACAATGTGGTTGAGGCTATAATCCGCGAACGAGAGAACGGCGGCGCCTACGAGAGTCTTGAAGATTTCATCGAAAGGCTCTATGGCACGGCGGTGAACAGAAGATATATAGAGAGTTTCATCAGAGCCGGTGCATTTGACAGCTTCGGAAGGAAGCGACGCCAGATGATGATGGTTTATGAGGATATCTTAAACAGCATCAGTCATGACAAGAAGAAGAGTACCTCAGGTCAGATGGACCTTTCGGACTTCTTCAGTGAAGATGAAGGCGCACAGTTCAAGACGGTGGTTCGTTATCCCGAATGTTCCGAATATCCGAAGGAGGATCTTCTCAGCGGCGAGAAGGAAGTTCTCGGGCTGTATGTCAGCGGCCATCCCCTTGACAGATATACGGAACTGATACGTAAATATGCCAACTGTACCTCTGCAGACTTCATGTTCGACGAGGATACAAACAGTGTAAATATAGATGACAGGATGAACTGTACCATCGGCTGTATCATTGACAATGTCAGTGTCAAGCTTACAAAGAAAAATGAAAATATGGCTTTCGTCACAGTTTCAGACCTGGTCGGAAGCATGGAGATAATTGTTTTCCCGAAGACATATAACGAATATAAGGATATGTTATATGACGGAAACCGACTTTTAATTACAGGAAGATCCTCCGTTACAGAGGAAGAGGCTAAGCTTATGGCGGAAAGCATGCGAAGCCTTGATGATATCGAAAGGGAAGCGGAGGAAGCAAAACGTCAGCTTTGGGTATGTTTTGAAAATTATGAGGATTACAGAAAGCAGGAGCAGGATCTGTTGGAGCTTGCCAAAGAATATAAAGGCTTCTCTCCGCTGTTTGTGCAGCTCCGTGCTGAACGTAAGGCCAAGGGTATGCCTGTTAAGGTAGATGTAGACAGCGGAATTATCAGCGCGCTGGGACTGGCATACGGAGACGCAAATGTCAAGCTGGTGGAAAAATAATGAAGGGCGGCCATGGTCAAAAGGAGACAGGACAGGATGCAGCCAAGAACCGATTTCGGGCAGGGAGTGATTCAGCTCTCATCCCTGAAAAATGAAAAAGTTAAATATGTAACCAGACTGCTTACGGACAGTAAACTCAGAAAATCCGCAAAAGCATTTGTTATTGAGGGTGTGCGTCTTTTCTCGGAAGTTCCGGAAGAGGATATACTGGATGTTTTTTATACAGAAGGCATTGAGGAGAAGATAAACGGCGGACTCAGCAGCGAAAGAGCTGCTGCGGCTGTAAATAAACTGAAACAGCTTGAGTCAAAGGGAAAGACTGCAGTCGTTACATCGGAAGTATATAAAAAACTATCGGATACCGAGAATCCTCAGGGGATTACGGCTGTAGTCAGAGCCGGGGAGTATACTCTGGAGGATGTCATTGGAGGGGACAGTTCATTTATTCTCATCATTGACCGTCTTCAGGATCCGGGTAATCTCGGTACTATCATAAGGACCGCCGAAGGCGCGGGAGTTACGGGAATAGTCCTTAGCAGTGACTCGGTTGACAGATATAATCCGAAGGTCGTGCGGGGCACCATGGGTTCCATTCTAAGGATGCCGATATATGTATCACGGGATATGGTAAGTGATATTAATACGCTGAAAATGCATGGTATAAGGATTTACGGAACACATTTGAACGGAACAGATATGTACGAAGAGGATTTCACCGGCGGAATTGCATTTCTTATAGGAAATGAAGGGCGTGGACTTTCGGACGCTGTCTCGGAAACTGCCGACAGGCTTATCAGAATCCCCATGCAGGGAAAGGTTGAGTCTCTGAATGCGGGAATCTCTGCAAGTATTGTCTGTTATGAAGCATTTCGTCAGCGGAGATGATGACGTTAATTCTGAAGTAGATCCGGATGATCTGATATCATTCCGGAATGGATTATAAGGTAAGAGGTAAGTACGGTAGTGTCGAACTGGTACGACAGGACCGCCATGGTTCTGGGAGAAGAAGCTATAGAAAAACTGAACAGAGCACATGTGGCGGTATTCGGCGTTGGCGGAGTAGGCGGCTATGTGGTTGAAGCTCTGGCAAGGAGCGGCATCGGAGCGATAGATATTATCGATAAGGATACGGTTGACGTGACCAATATAAACCGGCAGATCATCGCTACAAATGATACTGTCGGGAAAGTAAAAGTCGAGGTTATGAAGGAAAGGATAGAGAGCATTAATCCCGGATGCCTGGTAAATGCATTTCAGCTGTTCTACCTGCCGGAAACCGCGGATGAGATACACCTCGGTGATTATGATTATGTGGTTGATGCCATCGACAATGTAACGGCGAAGCTTACATTGATTGAAAATGCATATAAAGAAAAGGTGCCCATCATTTCCGCGATGGGAGCCGGAAATAAACTGGATCCATCGAGATTCAGAGTTGCGGATATTTACAGTACATCGGTTTGTCCTCTTGCCAAAGTCATGAGGAGGGAGCTTAAGAAAAGAGGAATTTCAAAGTTAAAGGTTGTGTATTCTGACGAAGAACCCATAAAGTCAGTGCCAACGGCTTCTGTACCATTTGTACCTCCTGTCGCGGGACTCATAATGGCAGGTGAGGTAGTGAAGGATTTATCTCTGCGGGAGGCAGATCTCCCGTGAGCGGGACTTGAATGAAAATAATCAACAAACGTAAGAATCAGTAATCTGAAAGGTGGTAACAAAATGAAGAAAAAGATAATCATACTTACAGTTGCAGCATTTGCGGCAGCTGCAGGGCTTACGGCCTGCGGCAGCAAGGAAGAACCTACTACAAGAGAGCAGACTATTTATGATATAGGTATTGATCAGGAAGAGAAGGCAAAGGATGTTGTGGAGATGATGAACCAAAATACCAATGGTATCGAAAATGAAGCAGCAACCGTGGAAGAACAGTAACTTCCGTTACATGAAGATTTCGTGATTTGCCGCGGTTTGGGTTGCGTATTTTACATAAAACTACTATAATGGCTCTGTGTGTAAGGCACGGATTTGCATTGGCAAATCCATGCTCCGAACGTAGTGAGGACACTCGTACGAAGTACGAATTTCTGCGAAGCAGAAACAACACCGCGAAGCGGGGTTGGTGCATGACTCACGCTCGGCGCGGCGCATGTCGCAAGTGACTTACTTTATATAACAGAAAACTGCGTTTTCTGTTATACCCTCCGGGGGATGCGCACTCGCACGATATGAAGGATGCTTCGCATCTCGTGCTCGGCGCAGCGCATGTTGCAAGCAACATGCTTGATACTAATATTTAGAGGAATAACGGATGAAATTCGTACATATTTCGGATGTCTGTCTGGGGGCTGCACCTGATGCCGATAAGGAATGGGGCGCCAAGAGAACAGAAGAGATCGAAGAAACATTTAAAAGTATTATACAGGTATGTCTTGAGGAGGATGTAAGACTGCTGCTCATCTCAGGAAATCTTTTCGCGGCTCCGCCGACGGTGGAGGACCTTGAAAAACTGGATGACATGCTTTCGGTGCTTACCTCCACGAGGATAGTCGTTGTTGCAGGTGATAAGGATTATATAGAAGCGGGTTCACCGCAGGAAACCTATAAATTCAAATCAAAGACCGTAATTCTCCCGAGAGAGAGGACAACAAATGCATATCTTAAGGGTATTAATACCTGCGTTACCGGATACAGCTACGGAAGACCTGAGTATAATGATAACCTTCTGGAGGATATATCACCGGGAAGAGAGGGTGCCATAAATATCCTGCTTGCCTGTGGCGGAACAGAAGATCATATGCCATTTAAGAGCGAGATAGTTGCAAGAAAAGGATTTGACTATATCGCCCTTGGAGGAAGCTCAAAGCCTGTACATATATTAAAAAACAGAATGGCTTATCCCGGTTCTCCGGAACCACTGTCACATCTTGATACCGGCCGCAGAGGCTATATCATAGGTGAGATTGAAGACGGCGTTACAAAGATCAAGTGGAAGCCGATAGCCAAGAGACAATACATCAATATGACCGTGGATATCAGTTCAGAATTCAGTGATCAGGAGATCATCGAGGGACTCTTCAAAAGAATGAGAAAGCTCGGATATGATAATATTTATACCATTTTCCTAAAAGGTATCATTTCCAGAGATATGCATCTCAACTTCAAGCAGATAAAGAATCGTTTTAATATTTATGCTATCGTAGACAAGACCCTCAGCCGTCATGATGAGAACATGATATACAGGGATAATCAGCATAATCTTATCGGAAGATTCATAGATAATATAAACGAAAGCTATGAACAGGATGAAGAAGTAAGATCCAAAGCCGTTCGCTACGGCATAGAAGCCCTGTTCAAATAATGGGACATTGGGGACTGTCCCCGGATGGCCCAAAATAATGGGACAATTGGCACAGGCCACGGTGTCCCGCATACAGTCAGGAGACAACAGATAATGTATATAACCAAGGCATTGCTTCAGAGTTTTGGAAAATTCAATAAGAAGAGCATAAGTCTTTCAAAGGGAATAAATATCATATACGGACCCGATGAATCCGGAAAGACTACTTTTAAGGATTTTGTGCTCGGCATGATGTTCGGCATCACCAGGAAATCAGGTATAGGTGTGGCTGAAGATTCATTTACATTAAGACGTCCCAGGACAGGAAGCACATATAAAGGCAGTGCGTATATTCAGGATGGAAATGAGGTCTATCTTATAGAGAAGGATTTCCTTGCTGCTGATAAGCAGACTTCAGTTCTGAATGTAAATACAGGCCGTGAAGTTAGACTTAAGAATAAGGATACTCTGACAGGTACGCTTCTCGAAGCTGACAGAAAGAGCTATGCCGGTTCAATGTGTATAGATTCGCCAAAGGGCGATAATATCGCTGCTGATATCGAGAAATATGTTACAAATGTAATGGATACGGGTGCTGCAGATATAAGCCGCGCAGATGCCATCGCATACCTGGAGTCCGAGAAACAGCGAAACAGCACAAAGCCTCTTATAAGAAGGCTTGACGAGCTGACTGAAGAAATCGAAGAATATGATGATGTTGATCCGGGACTTGAAAGGATCAAAACCCAGATGAAGGCTCTCAATGATGAATTCCTGATGGAGGCTGCAAAGCGTAAGAGAGTCGCAAGAAAACTTGTAGAAAATGAAGACGGTACCGTTACCTACGAACAGGACGAGACTGTTGATGAGAAGATAAATAAGCTTACCGAGGCAGAGCAGAAATCTCTTGCTGAGGAAGACAGACCTAAGAAGCTGACAGAAAGACTTCCGTTTATACTTTTGACGGGAATCGCAGTCATCGTACTTATTGCTATCGTGGTAAGGCTGCTTCCTTTTGAAGAGATAGTCAGAAGAGTATTCATACTTTTCACTGCAATATTCGTTGTACTTACAATAATTGATGACCTTCGTCTGAAAGGATTCTTTACGGATGAGGATGATTCGGAAACGCCGGACGAGGATGATTTCAAGAAGGTTCTCGAAGAACTGAAGGAAGAATCGGAACAGCGTGAAGAGATTGAATTCGATATGACCTTTGCCAAGGATTTTCAGGAGAAGAAGGAAGCTCTCAGGGAAGAGGAAAAGGCACTGCTTCAGAGAAAGTCTGAAAGGACTCATCTTAAGGCACAGTTCAATGATGTATTTAAGAAGAAGAGCATGCTTGAGGTTGAACTTGCAGCCATCAATCTTGCTATTTCAAGAATAAGAAGTATTTCAAATGATATGCGAAAGAGGAACTACGGCGCCATTTTCGGTCAGTCGGAATTCTTCATAAAACAGCTTCTCGGAGATGAGTACGGAAAACTTACACTCAGTAATGAAGGACATCTCTTCATATCAGTAAGCGGAAGCACACTCCGTATCAGTCAGCTGTCGGATGATGAGCTCAGGAAGCTCTATCTGGCCATAAGGCTTTCAGTAGCAGCAAATCTCGCACCTGAAAATGTACCGCTTATACTTGATGATGCCATATCAGGCATGTCACTTCGTGATATGATCGCATTTGCACAGTGTATCAGTAAACTTGGACTTGATCAGGTGATAGTACTTACCGGCGATGACAGACTTGATGCTGTATTTGAGGGGGCGGAAATACCATATACATTCAGCACATTATGATCGGAATCTGAACAAAGCAGAAGTATATTGAGAAATATTAATCATTAAGAAGGCGGGAATTCCCGCCTTCTTTCTTTACTTAGGTTGGGTTATGACTTATACTACAGTAAGCTGAAAAAAAAGAAAGGAAAAGCATTATGAGTAATCTTCTTGAAGTAAAAGACTTAAATGTAAATATAGCAGATAAAGAAATCCTTAAGGGACTTTCCATTTCGGTGGGAAAGGGTGAGACACATGTAATCATGGGACCTAACGGTGCCGGAAAATCAACACTCGGTCATAGTATCATGGGTGACCCGAGATATGAGATTCAGAGCGGTTCCATCCTTTTTGAAGGAGAGGAGCTTATAGAGATGAATCCGGCAGAAAGGTCTAAGAAGGGACTTTTCCTTACATTTCAGAATCCGATAGAGGTGCCGGGTATAACACTTGCAAACTTTATCAGAAGTGCCATGGACCAGAGACGTGAGAAGAAGATAAGGATATGGGAATTCAGAAAGGAACTCGAGAAGGTTCTTTCGGTTCTTGAAATGGATTCCGATTATGCCGACAGAGACCTTAATGTAGGATTTTCAGGCGGTGAGAAGAAGAAGGCTGAGATACTGCAGCTTCTTATGCTGAAACCCAAGCTTGCAATTCTGGATGAGACCGATTCGGGACTTGATGTTGATGCGGTAAGAGTCGTAAGTAAAGGTGTTTCCGAGTTCAGAGGAAATACGGACGGTTCTCTTGTTATCATTACCCATAATACCAAGATACTTGATTCACTTGATGTGGATTACACTCATATACTTGTTGACGGAAAGATAGTTAAGACCGGTGATAAGAATCTTATCAGTGAGATAAATGAGAACGGTTTTGAGAAATATATCTAGAAATTCCGGAATATTAGAAACGGAATATAAGTATAGGATGACTAAATAGCCATTCAATGGATATTTGTCGGATTGTAGAAGGGAAATTCAGATGGAAAAGACATACGTCGAAGACGTGAACAGAAGTCTCTACGATTTCAGGTTTGAAGGGACGGATGATTATAAAGTAGAAGAAGGTCTTACAGAAGCAATAGTAAAACAGATTTCGGATGAGAAGGGCGACCCTGACTGGATGAGAGATTTCAGACTTGAAGCTCTTAAGATTTATAACAGTTTAGCGGTGCCGGACTGGGGGCCTTCCATAGACGGACTTGACATGGACAATATCGTAACATATGTCAGACCAAAGGGTAAGATGACAGCTGACTGGGATGAGGTTCCTGCGGAAATAAAGGAAACCTTTGAAAGACTCGGTATCCCTGCGGCTGAGAGAGAATCTCTGGCAGGTGTAGGAGCTCAGTATGATTCCGAACTGGTTTATCATAATATAAAAGATGAAGTGGCTGCCCAGGGTGTCGTATATTCGGATCTTGAGTCGGCGCTTCACGGACCTTATCAGGATATGATAAAGGAGCATTTCATGAAGCTCCTTACTGCAAAGGATCATAAGTTTATGGCACTGCACGGCGCGGTTTGGTCAGGTGGTTCATTTGTTTACGTACCGAAGGGTGTTACTGTTGAGATACCGCTTCAGTCATATTTCAGATTAAATGCACCGGGAGCGGGTCAGTTCGAGCATACGCTTATAATAGTCGATGAGGGCGCCGACCTTCATTTCATAGAGGGATGCTCGGCTCCGAAGTATAATATCGCGAACCTCCACGCAGGTGCGGTTGAGCTGTATGTTGGAAAAAATGCAAGGCTAAGATATTCTACCATAGAGAACTGGTCCAAGAATATGTACAACCTCAATTCAAAGCGTGCCATAGTCGAGGAAGGCGGAAAGATGGAGTGGGTCAGCGGCTCATTTGGCTCTCATACATCTTATCTCTATCCAATGACTATACTGAAGGGTGATAATTCCAAGATGGAATATACCGGAATCACTTTCGCGGGCGAGGGACAGGAACTGGATACAGGCATGAAGCTGTCAGTAACGGGAAAGAATACGAGCTCTGTAGTAAGTGCAAAGTCGATTTCGAAGAGTGGCGGAAAAAGTACTTTCAGAAGCAGTGTCTTCGTTGGAAAGAATGCTCACGGGGCCAAGGTTTCCGTAGACTGTGCGTCACTTATGCTGGATGATATCTCAAGATCGGATACGATACCGGCTATGGATATAAGAACCCGCCATGCGGATGTAGGACATGAAGCGAAGATAGGACAGATCAGTGACGAGGCGGTATTCTATCTTATGTCCAGAGGTATTTCGGAGGAAGATGCCAGAACCATGATAGTCAGCGGATTTGCGGATAATGTGTCGAAGGAGCTTCCGCTTGAGTATGCGGTTGAGATGAACAATCTCATCAGACTTGAGATGAAGGGCAGCATAGGATAAAAGAAGTGACTGATGCAGGATTACTTGATAAGACAGACGATTGCCTTTGGTGAATGTCTGTATGGATAGGTGTGAAAATGAATAATAGTGTAAATAATAATAACATAGTGGATGCGGTAAACGGAAAGAGCGTTGAAACAAATATCAACCGGCTTCCGGGTATCACATGGCATTCACTCAGGATAAATGATAAAAGAGTACTTGTGAGACCTGATTCTTCCGAGGGTTCCTGCAGGATACTTTCGGGAAATGCCATAGACAGCGATACATTTTCCAAAAAAGAAAATGCTGCTGCCATAAATGAAAGATTTGAAAGCATTCTTTCTGCTATGGGGAAAGATTTCATCGGAATGGTAAACGGTGAAAATGTTGCTCCGGTTTATTTTGAAACGGATTCGGCAGAGGATGTTTCGATTGGCTTTGATTACAGCGGTGATGCGGTTCAGAGTATTAACAGAGTTAGGCTTTACGCTAAGGAAGGAGCACGTATTTCCTGCTTTATGGAGTTCCGCGGCAGTAATCAGGTAAAATCTTCCAAAGACGGAGAAAGTCAGGGTGATGCGAATGACGCAGAAAAAGCAATACGTAAAACCGGAATCGTTGAAACCAGAATAATAGCCGAAAAGGGCGCCAAGGTGCATCTCTATCAGATTCACAGGCTTTCCGATGATGTGGATTTCTATAATGACATATCGGGAGATTTTGCGGAGGATGCATCCTTCAGAGTGGTTCATGTGCTGGTATCGGGAAAGAATATAAATATAGGATGCGCTGCGGACCTTACGGGTGACAGGGCACATATGAAGGCTGCAACAGGTTATCTTGTAACCGGCCAGGATGAGCTGGATATGAATTATGTGGTAAGACATCATGGTAAGGATACCGAGTGCAATATGTATGCCAAGGGAGCATTAAGGGACGAGGCAAAGAAGACCTACAGAGGAACCATTGATTTTATCAGAGGATGTGCGGGAGCGAAGGGTTCGGAAAATGAAGAGGTTCTGCTTCTCAGTGATGATGTCGTAAATAAGAGCATTCCTGTAATTCTCTGTGCCGAGGAGGATGTTGAAGGTGAGCATGGTGCATCCATAGGACAGATGTCCGAGGACATACTTTACTATATGATGTCCCGTGGAATACCCGAAGACACAGCTTATGAAATGATGGCTAGAAGCGGCGTCAGCGCTGCGGCGGCAAAAATACCTACTAGGTTTATGTCCGAATAGCGAAGAATGCCCGGAGGAATAATAATGTTAGATGTAACAAATATCCGTAAGGATTTTAGATTTTTTGAAAATACAAAGCTGGCTTATCTGGATAATTCGGCTACGTCTCAGAGACCTGAAAGGGTTATAGAGGCAGAGGCTGATTATTACAGATTCAGCAATGCAAATCCCTTCAGGGGACTCTATGATCTTTCGATTGAGGCGACGGAGAAGTATGAGGAAGCAAGAAGAGTTGTTGCAGGTTTTATAGGGGCACAGGAAGATGCAGAGGTAATCTTTACGAGAAATGCATCCGAGAGCCTTAACCTGGCTGCATTCTGTCTGGGAGAACTGCTTCTTGAACCCGGAGATGAGATCATTACCACCGTTGTTGAGCATCACAGTAATATGCTTCCATGGCAGCATGCTGCAAAGAGAAAGGGCGCAACTGTTAAGTATCTCACCTGCGGGATTGATGGTGAGTTTTCTCAGGATGAGTTTAAAGCATTGCTCAGTCCCAAGACGAAGATAGTTGCCATGACTCATATGTCAAATATCTTCGGACGTATAGTAGATGTAAAAAGCTTTGCCGATGCAGCTCATGCTGTAGGGGCTGTATTTGTACTCGACGGTTCTCAGAGTGTCCCCCATATCAAGGTGGATGTAAAAGAACTGGGAGTTGATTTTCTTGCGTTTTCCGGTCATAAGATGATGGCACCTATGGGAATAGGAGTTATGTATGGAAAGAGAGAATATCTCGAGAAGATGCCTCCGTTTTTAACAGGAGGAGAAATGATAGAGCACGTATCTCTGGATGAAGTGACTTATGCGGAGATACCACATAAATTTGAGGCGGGAACCGTGAACGGAGGCGGTGCAGTAGCACTTGCCGAAGCTGTAAGATATATAGGTGAGATAGGCATGGACGCCATGTCGGAAAGAGAATTATATCTCACGGAACTGGCACTTAAGAAGATAGCGGAAATACCGCATGTAACGGTGCTCGGCGGAAAGACTGCCGAGGAGCATCACGGCATCATTACATTTAAGATAGATAATGTACATCCTCACGATGTGGCAGCTATATTCGCAGACGGAAATGTGGCGGTCAGAGCCGGACATCACTGCGCAGAACCGCTTCATCAGCATTTGGGAATCCCGTCCACAACCCGTGCGAGTATCATGTTCTATAACACGGAAGAGGAAGTAGAGAGATTTTGTAATGTACTTGCCGGAATCAGAAGTGTTATGGGATTCAGAGACTAAGGCATTGTTGTTCATAGACTAAATGCATTGCTACAATGAGAAATAAAATGGGCAGGGGCTGCGTTAACGGCCCCTGCCGAATTTATTCCATGAACTCAGCTGATGAATTCACAGACCAGCTTTACATTTTCATTTTCATCAGTCAGCACCGTGATATAGCCGTTATCCGTAGGCTTCACTATCGGATATAGCTTATCGCCGAGCTTTGACTGCATCTTGTATTCTGCACGGAATATACCGGTGCGGTAATCGGCAGGAAGAACTGATGCGGCAAAATTAACATACTGGGCGTTGTTAACGTGATTGTTTGTATCCAGATGTTCGCCGGATACGATGATGGAACGGGGGCGGGAAATGCTGTCATCGGAGTTGTCATGGAGAAAGCTTATATCTATCTTACCTCTAAGGATTTTAGCTTTTTCATCCTCCGGTATGCCGAATTCGGAAAAACGCTTTTCGATGGGATCGGCCAGCCCATAAGCCTCGAGCTCTTCCCCGGGTACATTTTTATCCGGGAGTCCCTTGTCTATATTTACATATGCCCAATCGGAAAGGGCGTAAACCAGAGGGCCCCCACTGAGAGTGCGTATAAGGAAGCTGCGCCTTCCTACAAAGAACTTAAAACCTGATGCCCAGGTTATGATCTCGATATCCTCACAGTATTCGGGACGCCGTAAAATGTGTATCTGCCAGTTGGTCAGCATCCATGAGGTCCGGTGCTGATTCAGCCATTTAAGACCGACACCTGTATCCTCGGCTTCAAATGTACAGCAGTCCTGAAAGTAGTTTATTATGGATATCAGAGACAGCTTCTTATCGGGAGCAAGTTCGCTGTATCTTACGCGTGAAGTAAATTTATACATGTTGTCCTCTTTTCTATAGGTTTTCGATATATAATAGCACATTTTCTTTTATTTGGGATTTTTTTTGACGTAAAATGAAAATATTCTTTCAGAGCATGGAATTTGTGGTATACTGTCAAAGTCCGCGGGACAAAATGTGCAGTCGATGCATTCTTATCGGCCGGGACCGGCGGATACATGAAAAGAACGGGACTTGAATCAATGCCCCGGTTTCTCAGATCAGGAGGGAAAAAATGGAACGCAGAACATTTTATAATGAAATAATCACGGATCACAATATCGATCCGCTTCATAAATATAACATGATCGATGCCAACCTGAAGGGCAAGAGCAGTGTGGAGCACTGTCAGGTGGCGGATGGCGGTGATGTAATGTATCTCCGTGGTGTCAATCCGTCCTGTGGTGATGATATCACACTTCAGCTGAGACTGTCAGAGGACGGAAGTACTATAGAAGATGGCTCATTCGTGGGCGATGGATGCGCCATATCTCAGGCAAGCGCAGATATAATGCTGGATATGATAATAGGCAGGAGTGTTGAAGAGGCTCTCAGCCTTAAGGACAGGTTTCTTGGGATGATAAAGGGAACGGCAACCGAGGAAGATATCGAAGCCCTGGAGGAAGCAGGTGCACTGCAGGATATCTCCCATATGCCATCCAGAGTTAAATGTGCCGTTCTCGGCTGGCATACGCTCGAAGAAATATTGAAGTAGTATCGTTAATTCATAAAGGAAAGGAAAAGTTGGAGAAAGTATGAAAGGTCAGTTGAAAGGAATAATATGCATCGTTATAGCTGCGATAGGCTTCTCCTTCATGACCTTCTTTGTAAGACTTGCGGGAGACCTTCCGACTATGCAGAAAGCGTTCTTCCGCAATGCATTTGCGCTTATCATAGCGGTTGCAACGCTGCTTATAAAGAAAGAAAAGTTTGAAATGAAGAAGGAATACCGCTGGGATATATTCCTCAGATGTGTTTTCGGAACCACGGGACTTATAGCCAATTTCTACGCCATAGACAGGCTGGATCTTGCGGATTCAAATATGCTGAATAAGCTTTCTCCATTTTTTGCAATACTTATCTCTATTCCTCTTCTGAAGGAGAAACCTTCCAAACTGGATATAACAGCGACAATAATCGCATTTATAGGGGCACTTTTCATCATAAGACCTTCCGGTGCAAATATGGAGCTTGTTCCGTCTCTTATCGGACTTTATGGAGGGTTCGGAGCGGGAACGGCATACGTATTCGTGAGGCGTGCCGGTAACAAAGGAGCAAAGACTCCTGTTATAGTTATTTGTTTCTCGCTTTTCTCATGCCTTCTTACACTTCCGTTCCTGATAGTTCATTATGTCAGTATGACACCCAGACAGTGGCTCATCATGTGTATGGCGGGTGCCTCAGCGGCCGTAGGTCAGTTCGCTATAACTACGGCATATAAATTCGCACCGGCGAAGAAACTTTCGGTTTTCGATTATATGCAGGTGATATTTGCTGCATTATGGGGTATTATATTTTTCAAGGAAGTTCCGGTACCGCTCAGTATCGCAGGATACGTTATAATCATGGGCGTGGCATTCGCCCGCTGGGAGATGGCAAGACGGGCGGAAGCGGTATCCGAAAATGCAGAGATTGAGTCTGAT
Organism: Eubacterium sp.; assembly: GCA_017477505.1. Lineage (GTDB taxonomy): Bacteria > Bacillota > Clostridia > Lachnospirales > Lachnospiraceae > Eubacterium_Q. Next base: position 219,685 of record JAFUVQ010000060.1, on the reverse strand, counting down.
CTAAAGTAATTATTAAATGTATATGAGGAGTTCAGTCAAATGAAAAAAGGGGTTAAAGTTCTGATTGCCATTCTTATTGTTATCTGCATAATTGCTGCAGTGGGGCTTGGTTACAAGAAGTACATGAACTACGATATCGAGCCTCATGAGTTTTATGATATTAAGACTCTTGAGACCGAAGGGCGGGCTTATAATGCCAGTTCCAAGGTCTATATGACCAAAGATATCAGTCCTGAGGGATTACAGAAAATGTATGAAGCCCTTGGTGCCTCACCTGAAGGAAAGGTGGCAATCAAGCTTTCCACAGGTGAAGCAGGGAATCCGAATCACCTTGATCCAAATCTTATCAAAGATCTTGTTCAGAGTGTAAACGGAACTATAGTTGAATGTAATACCGCATATTCAGGTTCAAAGCGTGCCGATACCGCTATGCATATGGAAGTTGCCAAAGAGCATGGTTTCACGGATATTGCGGATGTTGATATCATGGACAGGGATGGTTACATGACTATACCGGTTGAAGGCGGAAAGAACCTTCAGGAAAACTGGGTAGGTCAGAATCTTGCCAATTATGATTATGTAATAGTTCTTACTCATTTCAAGGGACATCCTATGGCAGGTTTCGGCGGAGCCCTGAAAAACATTTCCATAGGAATTGCATCCAGTGAAGGCAAGGTAAGAATCCACAGTGGCGGAAAATTAAAGAAACCTACTATAACTCTCGCGGCATACACGACTAATCAGGACGTTTTCACCGAGTCAATGGCTGAAGCGGCAAAATCAGTTTCTGACTATGAGGATCATGGAAAGAAAATGATATATATCAGCGTAATGAACAATATGTCAGTTGATTGTGACTGTGTATCCGATCCGGCAGCAGTGGATATGCACGATATAGGAATTCTTGCGTCAACAGATCCCGTTGCGCTTGACCAGGCCTGTATAGATCAGGTATTCCTGGCTCCCGACAGTAATTCGCTTCAGGAAAGGATACTCAGCAAAAACGGTCTTCATATCCTGAAACATGCCGAGGAAATCGGATTTGGAAACAGGGCATATGAGCTGATTGATATGGATGGGCAGTAGTCAGATGGCGGAGATAATAGCAAGGGAATTTACATATGTAGGATACTATTTTTTGGTTCAGCTCCGGCAGATATTTCTTTACTGGGTTCTGGGTATGGTGATAGGCTCCATCGTTTCTGTTTTCTTCAAGGATAAGATTCACGGTCTCATGCGAAATATGAAGGGAAACGGAAGCTCTTTCATTGGTATCGTTGCCGCATCTTTTCTGGGAGTTCTGTCACCGCTCTGCATGTACGGAACCATCCCTATCGCAGCGTCCTTCAGTAAATGCGGTGTTAAGGATGAATGGCTGGCCTCATTTATGATGAGCTCCATACTTCTGAATCCCCAGCTGATAGTTTACAGCATGGCCCTTGGTCTCAAGGTACTGCTTATCAGGATCATTACCTGTTTTCTGTGTGGGGTTGCTGCCGGAGTTATTATCAAACTCTTCTTCGGAAAGGAAAAACATTTCTTTGAATTCAAAAGCTTCGATGAGCCAAAGAACAGGGATACCGATCCGAATCTTTTAATCAGATTTCTTAAGAACCTATGGAGAAACCTGAAGGCTACAGGCCTTTATTTTCTTATAGGTATTCTTCTTTCTGCAATATTCCAGCGTTACGTTCCAAAGGAAGCGGTTACATTTATGTTCGGCGGAAATGAGGCGTGGGGCGTTCTCATGGCATCCACGGTAGGCGTTCCTCTGTATGTCTGCGGCGGCGGGACCATACCTATACTTCAGCAGTGGCTCGCAAACGGTATGAGCCTCGGAAGTGCGGCGGCATTCATGATCACGGGTCCGGCCACCAAGATCACTAATCTGGGCGCGTTGAAGGTAGTGCTGGGAATAAAACATTTCCTGCTTTACTGGGCATATGTAATTCTTTTCTCCTGCATAACGGGAATCCTTATAAATCTTATATTCTAAACTCATTTTCAAAGTATTTGTTGCAGTTTTGTTGCGGTTTATATGTTATACTCGGATTATAAAATGTGGTATTATGGCAGATTTGTTTTTGTGTGAAGCGCACCACATGGATGAGTAGGATGATTTACATTCGGCGATGTGGCGGTACACTTCGGTTTTAACAGGTGGTGTACAGCATTTCTCAGACAATATAATGAGGGTACACATATGGTTGATAAAAGACAGATAAATGATTGGATTACAAATATTGAAAAGCTAAGAAAAACCCTCCATACCGGCGGCGGAGCTATGATCAGCGCCAATTACAGCAAAGAGAATAATGATCTCTATGCTTCAGCAACTGCGTGCCAGAATCTGCTTACGCTTTATTTCGGATATGAAAGCGTAAGTGCCGATCAGCTTAAACGTTTCAAGGTTCTCGCTGAAGATATGAGACAGAAGGTTATAGCATATAAGCTCGCAAAAGAGAACGGGAAGAAGCCATACAGTCTAACAGGTGATACGAACCGTGGAATCGCTGCGGCAAAAGGTGATAAGTATAAGCGCCTGAAGGCTGCGGATGACCTTAGTATATATACTTTAAAGGACATACTGCCTGCTGTAAATGGTGGTATAAAGGAGCTTGAGGGTAAGCAGCCTCCGAAGATTTCGAGTGAGTTTACGAAGATTGAACAGAAGCTGGGGGCATCAAACCTAAGTGCGGATGACATCCGTAAGAATCTGAATCAGTTCGCGAAGGATGCCAGGCCAAAGCTGGAGATCATGACCTTCCATCGAAGTGCAGTTAATGCCAGAAGAAGCTATCAGAATGCGTGTAAGAATTCCTATTGGGGCAAGAATGTTTCTATAGGACAGTTAAAGAAGGATTTTAAAGAGATTAACAATCTTCATCGTATGGAACTTATGAAATACGATGACAGTGCCCAGTTCTTAAACCTTTATACAAAGAACCGGTTTAAGATGCGTCAGGTTGTTGATGTATATAACTGGGCAATGAAATGCAAAAATGGAAATGAGAAGCAGCGGCAGCAGTATAACAGCTTCAGAGTTTCCATGGGACTCACAAATGAGAAGTTTGAGGAATATGCAGAAAAGGTTTCTACCCTTGAAATGATCGGACGGCATATGGATGCAAGGATGGCTATGTGTACGAATCCCGAATTCCTTAAGATGCCGGCAAAAGAGATTCAGGAAATAGCAACTATGCCTAAGGATAAGCTTGCTTCTCTCCTTAAGACAAATGAGGAGAATGCCAAGAATCCGCAGATTCCCGATGAATATAAGCCAAGTGAAGCTAAGTTAAAATACCTCAGAAATGCTTCGACTCTCATGAAACTCAGTGAAATGGGAGTATATGAAAAACCGTCCGGGTTCAGGAAGGAAGCATCCTACGTTGACAGAACTGTAGGCGACAAAGTGAAGAGACGCTTCAAGTTCCTCAATGTTCAGGGAAGGTTAACCAGAGGAAAGAATAAGAGAGATTTCGGAGCCGGTGATTTTGATATTCCTGTAATGGCAAAGGCCAAGCTCGGGAAGGTTTCTCTCAAGTATAAATCAGAGAATGGGCTGGTCAATCTGGGAGCACATTCGGGAGTTCTGGGTGGAAGAGTAGCCGGCAGTGTGGGTGTAGGCTTCTCACTTAAAAATCCTCTCAGTACAAAGATTCAGGCGCTGGGTGTTGCTGAGGCTTATGCAGTAAGAGGAGTTGCAAAGGCAAAACTCGGTACCAATGATGCTAACCTTGAAGGTAAGGCGCAGGGACATATAGGACATCTCAAAGCTGAGGCCAATGTCGGTATTGGCCATATATATGAAGTTGGTGATGATGGAAAAGTAAAGACTGATGGTTTTGGCGTCCAGCTTAAGAGCGGCGCGACAGCTGCTGTATTCAATGGAAAAGTCCAGGGTGCCCTTAATCTCTTCGGAATCAGAATAGTCATTGAAGCTGAAGGAAAGGCATTGGGAGTCGGACTTGAGGGCGAAGCATCTTTCATTCCGAACAAGGGTTTAAGTCTTGGTTTCGGTGGTGCTCTTGGTTTAGGAGGAGGCTTTAAGCTTAGTATTGAGTGGAAGACTCTTGTGGATAAATACAGGGCATGGAAGAAAAGGAAAGGCATTTCCAAGAAAACCTTAGAGGCTAAGAAGGAAGAAGAAAGACAGCGTAAAGAGCGAAAGAAGGAAGCAGAGAAGAAGAAAGCTGCTGAGAGAAAGAAACAAAAAGAAGAGATGGCTAAAGCACAGAAAGCCAATATAAGAAGAACAAATTCATTTGATAACAAAAGCAATACGCAGGATAACAGGATTAAGAGGAGCGGCAGTCAGAATAATCTCGCTAACAAGAATGCTGAAGAGAAGAAAGTGAGGAACAAATAATGTATAAGGATTTATTGCCGATAGGATCAGTCGTTAAACTTTTAGAAACTGAAAGATTTGTAATGATAGTTGGCAGGATTGTAGTTCCTGAAGGGGTAGATACAATCTATGACTATGTCGGATGCGTATATCCGGAAGGTATTTCAAGCAGCGATGACATGGTATTCTTTAACAGAGATTCTATCGAAATGCTGGTATTTGTGGGACTTCAGGATGTACAGGAACTCACTTACAGATCCGAAGTTCTTGACGAACTCGGTGAGCTTGCAGTAGTAGACGGTGAGATTGTGCCGGTTGTCGATGACGAAGAGGTTGATACGTCGATTTAAATGTGTGTTATTTATTCATGGAGATGCCTAGTGGTATCTGAACGTATTGATGAAGGTTTCGGGGTGACACATGCTGGATATATTAATTGTAGAAGATAATAAAGAGATAGGAGAACTCCTCCTTACATTTCTCCGAAAGGAAAACTATGCCGTGTCCATCGCAGACAGCGGAGAGAAGGCTATGCGCCTTTTTGAGATGTATGGCGCGAAGCTTGTGATTCTTGATCTGATGCTTCCGGGGATTGACGGGTTTGCTGTATGCTCGAAGATAAGGGAAACTTCGAATGCACACATCCTTATCGCCAGTGCAAAAACGGAGAAAGAAGATAAGCTTAAGGGGCTCAATCTCGGGGCGGACGATTATATCGAAAAACCTTATGATATAGATATTCTGATTGCAAAGATAAATGGTATTTTTAAGCGTAAGTATGCTCAGGAGGTTATTCAGGAGGATAACCTCACTCTCAATACAGTGACTCAGAGTCTGCGGGTAGACGGGAAGAATGTTGTAGTTACGGCCAAAGAGTTTGAGCTTTTGAAGCTTCTTATCGAGAATAAGGGTGTGACACTTAAGAAAGAGTATCTCTTCAATAATATCTGGGGCAGTGACAGTGATTCAGAACTTCAAACATTGACGGTTCATATTAAATGGCTCCGTGAGAAGATTGAAGAAGATCCAAAGAAACCAAAGCACATCATAACTGTGTGGGGAACCGGATATAGGTATGAGAATTCATAAAGAATTCTCATACCGGAGTGTGCCCAGTTCCGAAGGAACTGTCCTGCGAAGCAGGATGACCGGACGGCTAACAGATGCCGTCCGGTCAGGTTGAGGTTTGAATATGAACAGATTTAAACGGGCGGCCACAATTATAATAATTGCAGAAGTTCTTCTGATTGCATTATTAAATGTAATCTATCTGTTGAGCGTAAGAAATGCCGGAAGATATTACCGTGTTGAGGCGGAGAGGGTGGTAAGACTCCTTGAGGGAGACGAGAACCTCCGAAAACATCCGGAAAACATTGATCTTACGCCTTTTGATGCGCTGAAAAAGGTCAGTATATTTGATGCATCGGAAATCTGCAATAATGATTATGTGGTTGAAGAGGTAGATGGGACACTTTTCAGAATTGAATACAGGGTTCGTGAGAATGGAAAAGTCATACTTCTGATGAATATAGGCCTGATTGCGGCACTTTTGATGACTGCAGGAGTAATGCTATATATAGGAAAGAAAGTTATCGGTCCATTTGATAAAATGACTTCTCTTACCGAAGAACTGGCAAAAGGTAATCTTTCTACGCCTATCAAGGAGGATAAAAGCCGTTTCTTTGGTAAGTTTCTATGGGGCATGGATATGCTCAGAGAGAATCTCGAGGACAGCAAGTACAGGAATCTTGAGTATCAGAAGGAGAAAAAAACCATGCTGCTTTCTCTTTCTCACGATATCAAGACTCCGCTTTCCGCTATACAGCTTTATACTAAAGCACTTTCCGAGGGGCTTTATGAAACCGAAGAAAAGAAGCAGGAAGCTCTTGGCGGGATTTTGACCAAGACTGAGGAGATAAAGAAATATGTTGACGAAATCCATAAGCTTTCACGTGAGGACTTTATGGAGTTAAATGTGAACATGGCTGAGGTTTACCTGAAAGATGTGATGGATGGGATTGAAGCATATTACAGGGATAAGCTCAGTGTGCTGCACACAGAACTGATTGTCGAAAATTATGGTAATGTGCTTCTTTCATGCGATAAAGACAGGCTTGTGGAATGTCTGCAGAATCTTATGGAAAATGCCATTAAGTACGGCGATGGAAAGAGTATCAGTATAAGTTTCAGTGAGGAAGAGGACTGCAGACTTATCACCGTATCCAACACAGGCTGTTCACTCAAGGAAAGTGAGATGGCAAATGTATTCGATTCATTTTACAGGGGAAGCAATACGGACAATATACAGGGTAATGGCCTGGGATTATATATAGTAAAACAGCTGATGCAGAAGATGGACGGCGATGCCTTCGCTGAAATAGATGGTGATGATTTCAAAGTTACACTTGTTGTGAGGATGGCATGATAATACCCATGCAATCGCTGAACATGACTGCTTCGCAGTCATTCGGCTCTACGAGCCTTCTGTTCAGCGATGTAGAGGCTGCGCCTCAAATAATATAAAAAAGACGTATAAAGAATGAAGTAAGCTTCATCTTTTATACGTTTTTTTATATTGCATGGGTTTATTAATTGCATTTAATGATTGTTTAATAATTGACATTGTATTATACGCCTGTAGGATGAAAATTCATCAAAAGCATCAGATTTTGTGGGGGACGCCCCAAGTGATCGGAAAGGATAAGAATATGTTTTTTAAAATACTAAAGAAGGATCTGAAGAGAAGTAAGACGATGAATATAATACTTTTTCTCTTTATTATCCTGGCAACGACTTTTGTAGCAAGCGGTCTTAATAATGTAATCTCAGTTATAAATGGTATGGATTATTTCCTTGAACAGGCTGTGGGTGAATATGATGATTTCTTTATACTTGTCAATGCCGGAAAAGATGATTCAAAGATGCGAAAGGTTTTGGATGAAGCGAAGGCAATTGATGGTTATGAGGTAGATTCATTTTTTGCATATGATGAATATGTAAAATCTGAAACCGGTAAGAAGTTTGACTGGAACGGAATGATCATGATTGAATCTCCGGAAAGTACATATATAAATCTCTTTGATAAAGAGAATAATGCTATAACCAGGATTCCTGAAGGACATATTTATCTATCAAAGAAGTTTATGAACAAGTTTAAAGTAGAGGATGGAGATAAGATACACCTTAAACTTGGTAAAGAAGATAAGGAATATATAGTAGATGGACCTCTTAAAGATGCGTTCCTCGGATCAGAGATAACAGGCGGTTACAGATTCTTCATGAATGATGCTGATGCAAAGAAGTATTTCGATTCTGCAGAAGCAGAGAAAAAGATGAGTCAGTGTGTATATATTAAGTCTTCCGATATAGAGGCGATTAGCAGTGAAATCGGAGATATGGAAGGAAATGAAGGAGGTTACCCGGTAAGTATGCTGACACTTACCAGGATAGTCGAACTCATTGTGGCATTTGTAATAGTAATACTCAGCATTTGTCTCATTATAGTATCATTTGTAATCCTTAAGTTCTCTATAGGATTTACGATTCAGGATGACTTTAGGGAAATCGGAGTTATGAAGGCTATCGGAATAAGGAACTTTAAAATCAGAACTCTGTACCTTGTTAAATATATTGCTATGGCTCTTATGGGTGCCATTATCGGACTTTTTATCAGTTTTCCTTTTGGAGGACTTCTTCTTAAAAGTGTTTCTGAAAATATGGTTCTGGGTAATTCATATGGAAATGCAATTAATATCTTAGGAACGATTTTGGTATTTACTATCATCGTATGGATGGCATTTGTTTCAACAGGTAAGGTAAAAAAGATGACTCCTGTGGATGCTATAAGGAGTGGAGAAACCGGAGAGAGATTCGGAAGGAAGAGGGGACTCAGAATCAGCAGGAGTCATACGAAGAACTATTCGTATCTTTCCTGGAATGACATTATCAGCAGTCCAGGGAGATATATAAATATCATTATTTCATTTGGGATATGTACATTGTTCCTGCTGGTACTTTCAAACTTTACAGCAACACTGGATAGTCCTGCTTTTGCTCCTATTATGAGTTATCCTTCAGATTTATATCTTGATAAAGAAGATTTCCGGGTTCTGGACATAGACTCTCTTATCGATAAGTATCCGGATGAACTAGAGGATTCTGATATAAGAGATAAGAAAGAATTGTCGGTAGATTATTTCTCACAGTTTGAACATGGCAAGGAAATATATGAGGATTATCTAAAACTGGTTGAGGATAAGCTGGTGGAAGAAGGAATGCCCGCGAAGGTATATAACGATACATTATTCACATATTCTTTTACATTTAATGGAACAGATTATAGTTATTCATTTTTTCAGGTTGTAGGTGACAGATACGGTGATTATGAAATGACAGAGGGAAGTGCTCCTGAAAACAAGAATGAGATAGCAATTACTAAGTCATCGGCAGAAAGCTTCGGACTGGAAATAGGCGATACGATAGAGATAGACTTTGATGGGAATAAAGAGAAATGCACTGTAACAGGAATGTTCCAATGTATGAATGGACTGGGAAATCTTATTCGATTATACGATGATGCACCCACATCTCTTACTCATTATTCAGGAAGTATAAATACACAGATAGCATTTACAGATAATCCATCCTGGGAAGAGATACAAAGTAGAAAGGCGAAAGTAAAGGATTTATTTAACAGTGATAAGGTTGAGGATAGACGTGAGTTTGCTATAAATAACATGGGAGCTTTAGATGCTATGAAGGCAGTAGAACTGCTGCTAATGGCAGTAACTGTTATAGTAGTTGTTTTAGTTACAATAATGATGGAAAGAAGCTTTATATCAAAGGAAACTAAGCAGATAGCTATACTTAAGGCAATGGGCTTCAGGGATATGGAAGTAATCAAATGGCATGTAATGAGATTTGGAATTCTAACCTTGATTGCAGCAGTAATTGCAATGGCTCTTTCCATTCCGATAACTGATCTTGCAGGCGGAGCAATCTTCAAAATGATGGGAGCATCCTCAGTAGATTGGGTTCATAACATTTCCAGTCTCGCAAAATATCCGGCAATAATTCTTGCGGTAACAGTTGTGATTGCCTGGATCACAGCCCTATACACAGGAAGCGTAAAAGCAAGAGACACAGCATCAATTGAATAGAAAAGGAGATAAAGATATGTCAACAGTATTAGAAGTTAAGGATTTATGCAAAACATATGTAACAGATAAAAGACAGAATAATGTACTTAAGAATGTGAATTTCAAAGTTGAGGAGGGCGAGATGGTTGCAATCATGGGACCATCCGCTTCAGGAAAGTCAACCCTCCTCTATAGTGTATCAGGCATGGATAATGCTACCAGCGGAACAGTTCTTTTCAAAGGAAAGGATATCACTAAGCTTAAGAAGAATGAGCTTTCGGATGTGAGGCTTGATGAGATGGGCTTCATCTTCCAGCAGATGTTTATGATGAAGAACCTGACAATTCTTGATAACATCCTGCTCCCGGGACTTCAGAGTAAGAAGCTTAAGAGATCCCGTAAGGAAGTAACTCAGTTTGGTGAGGATCTTATGAGGAAGCTCGGTATCATCGAAGCTGCCGATAATGACATCAACGAAGTATCAGGCGGACAGCTTCAGCGTGCATGCATTTGCAGAAGTCTTATCAATAAGCCGTCAGTGGTTTTCGCAGATGAACCTACGGGAGCCCTCAACCGCGCTAACTCAGATGAAGTTATGAATGAGCTTGCCAAGATTAACAAAGAGGGAACAACCATCATGATGGTAACTCATGACTCAAAGGTAGCTGCCAAGTGCTCCCGAGTCCTCTATATCGTAGACGGAAATATCAAAGGAGAATTCCTGAATGATCCGGATAAGAAGGACAACGAAAGAGAAAGGGCACTTAACAACTGGCTGATGGATCTTGGATGGTAGGAAATCTATTTCTTATACAAAATCTTTAGTTCGTCCGCTACAAACTGAACCGAAGTTCCTATTACGACCTGGAGTGAGTTTTTTCCGGGTCGTACCACGCCCTTTGCGCCTGCTGCCCGGAGTGCGGCATCATCAACCAGACTCATATCTTTTATTTCCAGACGAAGCCTCGTGATGCAGTTATCTATGCTTAGAATATTCTCTGCACCTCCGAGACCAAGGAGAATTGCTTCTGCCATTTCGGCGAAATCCTTATCCCGCTTTCCGGCTTTCCCGGCTGAAACGGAAGTTTGGGGGGTTACTTCATTATCATCATCCTCGCGGCCGGGAGTCTTAAGATCCATTTTCACTATCATTACTCTGAATACCGCATAAAAAACGACAAATGACATAAGACCCAAAGGGATAATAAGCCACGTTTTTGCGGCTGCCGGAAGCGATGCTGAGAAGACTAGATCGATAATTCCTCCCGAAAAGCTGAAGCCCGCACGGAAACCTGAAATAACTGTAATGAATGTAATAATTCCATATAATGCCGAGTAGGCTACATACAGAACCGGCGACAGGAACATGAAGGAGAATTCAAAGGGTTCGGTAATACCACAGACAAATGAGCATAAAGCTCCGGACAGCAGTATTCCCATGGCGGCCTTACGTTTCTCCGGTTTTGCACTTTTAACGATAGCCAGAGCAGCTCCCGGAACACCGAACATCATGCATGGGAAGAAACCGGACATATACATTCCGAGAGACCAGGATACATCGGCACTGGTCTCGCCGGCCCAGTAATGAGTAAGGTCCCCGAGTCCTATGGTGTCAAACCAGAAAACATTGTTCAGTGCATGATGAAGTCCGAAAGGTATCAGGAGACGATTCAGGAATACATACAGACCTGCTCCTGCCGGACCTAGTTTCTCTATACCGTGTCCCAGTGCTGTCAGACCGGTGAAAACAAGCGGCCAGACCAGAAGAAGAATAAAGGAGAGTACTATTGAACATACGCCCGCAACGATGGCTACTGCACGTTTTCCGCTGAAAAATGCCAGCCAGTCCGGAAGTTTTGTTTTATGAAAACGGTTATAGCAGGTTGCTCCGATGATTCCCGCCAGAATTCCTATAAAGGGATTCTCAATTTTTGAAAATGCAAGTAACTGACTGCTGTTCTCAGGTATATTCGGGAACAGCGTTTTTATCGTGTCTACGTTTAAGAGGGTGATCATCATCAGCCATGAAACGAGTGCGGCCAGACCGCCGGTTCCATCATTGTCTTCAGACATTCCTATTCCTACTCCGATGACGAATAGCCATGCGATATGATCTATAAGTGCACCGCCTGCTCTTATGAGAAAGTACCCGATGCCTGCTACAATTCCGCTTACTTCCCCGCCTTGAATAGCAGCGGGACAGAGACAGTATCCGATTCCCATGAGCAGAGCGCAGATAGGCATGCAGGATACCGGAAGTAATAATGACTTCCCAAGTTTTTTCATAATTTAGAAGACCTCCCCGGTTTGCTTTAATTCATTGACTAATATTTTATCATAAGCATATTGATAACAAAAGAGAACTGTTCGTCAAATTTTCGCTTTTGTTTTTTGCGTTAATGGATTATTCTAATAGAAGAGTATACGTAATTGAAGAGTGGTCTTTATTACCGGTGAAAGGATTTATGTATGACTTTTTCAGAAATCTGTAAGGATATTTATTCAAATAATTTACTGTTTGCTGCTGTGGTGGCAGTGCTGTTTCCCTTTGCAATCATAGCTTTAGGGCTTTTCCTGAATGCTCTGAGAGATGCACTGGGAGTCATAGTAGGCTTCGTTACGGATCCTATCATCGTGTACGGTGCCATCAACTATGTATTCTTCCCCGGTGTTATGCTGCATGAGCTGTCCCATGCCCTTTTTGCATTCTTAACGGGAGCTGAGGTTACGGAAATCGCGCTTTTCAAAAAAGACGGAGATTCTCTGGGACATGTAAATTTTAAGAACAGAGGTAATCTGTTCCTTGTAGCCCTTCAGAATACATTTGCATCCTCTGCACCTATGTTCTGCGGAGCGGCAGTTGTGTGGGGCTGTTACTTTGGGATCACACATATTTCCATACTGTGGATACGTATACTTCTAGGATACATAGGAGTGTCAATGTTCTGTCATATGACAATGAGCGTGCAGGATATCAAGATTTACGTTAAGGGAATCCCGATATTCATGGGACTGCTGTTTATACTGACACTTGTTCTGAGACTGTTTGGAGTTATCTAGATCTATATCGGTTTATAAAATAACTTCCATCTGTGTTTCCTTTACAAACATACCCATCTTTTCGTAAAAGGATCTGGCGCTGTCGTTTCCTTCCCATACATTGAGTGTGACATCATAGCAGCCGATCTCTTTGGCAAATGCAATGACATATTCATATAGCTTTCTTCCTATATGCTGACCTCTGATATTCTGATCTACACAGAGGTCGTCTATGTACAGAGTCTTAAACTGATGCATCATGGTATTAAATGGCTGCTCCTTTATGACAGTAAAGGCGTAGCCCATAACAACGTCCTCATCGTCGGCAGCAACGAAGATGGGTTTTGAATCATCCTTCATCATTTCTATAAGCTGAGACTCTGTATACTTTGTTTTTCCGGAAATGAAAATATCCGGACGAAGTCCGGCATGTATTTCAAGTACCTCGCTAAGGAGTGTAAGGATTCTCTCTGTATCTTTTTCTTCAGCACGTCTAATCTTCATTTTTAAATTTCTCCATAAACAAATTGATTACATTTTTCCCTGCCTCTATAATATCATTATAGTTTTTGTAAGTAAAATCAATATACAAGGATTTTTGATATCAAAGGGGGATTATTAAAATGGCACTTATACAGATGAATTACCTTTCAAAGGCATTGTTCAGAACAGTTCCGGTTTATGTCATATTGCCTGCAGACAGGTTTGATGCCGATACAGACAGGTATCTGAACGAAAAAGATCATAAATTTAAGACACTTTATCTGCTTCACGGGCTTCTGGGGAATTATATTGACTGGGTAAGTGAGACAAGAATTCAGAAATGGGCAACAGAAAAGAATCTTGCAGTAGTAATGCCGTCAGGCGACAATTCATTTTATTTTAAATCAAGAACACCGTGGAATGATTACGGAACCTTTATCGGTGAGGAACTTGTGGAAATGACAAGAAGAATGTTTCCTCTTTCCGATAAGCGTGAGGACACATTTATAGCAGGTCTGTCCATGGGAGGATTCGGAGCCATCAGGAACGGAATCGTTTATTCGGATAACTTCAGTTATGTGGCCGGACTTTCTTCAGCTATTCATATATTTGATGATGTTTCGGAAGAAGCTAATATCGGCCTTTTTGATAATATCGGGGAGGCATCAAAAACTGATATGAATCCCAGGACAGCTGTTCTCGAAATGCTGGAGGCAAAGAGGAATATCCCGAATTTCTATATGGCCTGCGGCAGGCAGGATGATCTCATGAGTGCAAATGTAGCCTTCAGGGATTTCCTGCGTGAAAAAGGGATTTCAGTTACCTGGGATGAAGATGATTATGGTCATGACTGGGACTTCTGGGACAGTCAGATCAAAAAGGTTTTAGACTGGCTGCCCCTCTAAAAATATTACTTTTTAAATTTACTTTTGAGTTTATCATTCAGTAATGCCAATCCGATGCAGCCTGCAAGTGCGACTACGAAGGTTATGAGTGACTTTATGAATAATTCCGGAGTGACAGGCTCGATGTACCAGTCCGGGCCGGATTTGTTGTATGTATGAAGAGCGTCTGCGGTTATACCGGCTATAAGGAAATGGAAGAGCAGGATGACAAGAGTATGTCTTCCTACCCAGGTAAGAGCCTTCTCACTGTATTCCCAAAGCGAGATGACACGGGACAATGTAAACAGCACATATCCTCCGATAAATATCTGTATTACGAAAAATATAGCGGAAAGATATCCTTTATCGCCGAGTATGCTCATGAATATAAGGTCTGATCCGAAATTCATATAGATGAAATAATGAGCGACAGCTGCCGGAATCATTATCAGGCATGAAATGCCAAGATTAAGTTTTTCAAGCTTTTCCAGAACATTACTTTTCTTTAAGAGGTATCCCAGTATCATGATCCCTGTATATAAGGGGGCTATGTTAAGACTCCAGGAAAGCGGCGCTGTATAAATATATAAAACAGTTCCAATGGCGATAAGGACAAGCGATGTTACAACAAGTCTTATATTAGATTTTTTGGCAAATTCCATACATACATAGAACAGTATAGTTGCAAAGAACAGTACCCATATAAACCATATAGGGGAAATGTTGTTAAACAGCTTATCATCTGTTACAAATTCAGGCTTTATTATCTTCATCAGTTCCGGTCTTAAATACGTTGTCACAATATCGCCAAGCCACTGGCTGGGAGTGATTTTATAAACGACCATATAATATGGACCGAAGCAGATAAGCAGGGTGGCAGATACTCCTATAACAGGAAGGATGACTTTTTTAAGCCTGTTCCAGATGCTGAGAACAAAAGAACCTTCTCTTTCGCGATAAAAATAACCGGCTATAAGGAAGAACAGTGGCATGGAAAGGTAAATGAATTCCATACAGATTCTGTCTGCCATGCAGTTTTTAGGCCTGTATATAAGGTGATAAACTACAACAGAAAGAATCATTATTCCTTTTACAATGTCAATATTGTTATTCCTTTGTTTCTTTTGCTCCATCAAACTCATCTCCGTAGAAATCAAATACCAGCATGGTTACATCATCAAACTGTTCAGCACCTGCCACAAAACTGTTCATATCCGCAGTTACATTATCGATGGTTTTTCTGGCTTCTGCATTCGGTTCACTGTTAAGTGCGTTGATCAGACGATCCGTTCCATAGAATTCGCCGTCACCGCGTCTGGCTTCCGGAAGACCGTCTGTATATACAAATATCCGGTCGCCCGGTCTAAGCTGAATCTCGTGATCCTCATAAGAAACTTCGGGCATCATAGCTATTGCCATGGAATGGCGGTATTTTACCAGCTCATAGGAACCGTCCTTATGACGTAGTACAGGATGTTCATGACCTGCATTTGCCGCATAACCTTTTCCGGTATGAATATTAACGACAGCCATCCATACAGTAACAAACATGCCTTCTTCATTGCCCTCGGAAAGCTGCTGATTTACATCTCTTAGCACTTCTGAAAGAGTACCTCCAAGAAGCTTTCTGTTCTTGATAAGTGCTTTTGCTATAGCCATGAAGAGCGAAGCAGGAACACCCTTTCCTGATACGTCCGCTATTACAAGAACCACATGATCATCGTCTGCCATAAAGAAATCATAGAAGTCGCCACCCACCTCTTTGGCAGGATCCATGGAAGCATAAACGTCGAATTGCTTTATGCCGGGAAAAGCAGGGAAAGTACTTGGGAGCATATCGGCCTGAATTTTCTGTGCAAGATTCAGTTCAACACTTATACGCTCATTTTCAGCTGTAACGTCCTTTATCTCTTTAAGATAAGATTCAATCTCACCTATCATTTCATCTATCCCATGAGACAGAGAACCTATCTCATTCTCGGTCTTGATCAGTGAGAGTTGGGTTTTTACCTTCCTTGCGTCTTTGGTCTTAGTATATTCATTTACATTTTTAGCAACTTCTTCGATAGGCTTAATAGCACATTCAGCCAGAAGAAATCTGCAGAATACGAGGAGGAATGACTGAAGGATAATAAATGCAAACAGAATCTTAAGTGTCTGATAGAAGACACTGGAATTAATATCCTTGATATTAAAGGTCATTCCGATTACAAAATTGTGTTTATCCAACTTGAACAGATACCTGTATGCATCCAGATATTCACTGGTATAAACAAATTTGCTGATATCCTTCTTCAGGTCTCTGAAAGAAGTATATTGTGCTTCAGATGTGACTACTTTTGTACCGAAAACATAAGCTTCTCCGGGATTTTTGCCACGCCTCAGTTTGCTATCGGAACCACTGATGATGAAATTAACTTCGTTGTAATTGTCATCAGATTCAAAGATATACAGAAAGTCAATGTCATATGATTCCTTCAGACCATTGAATCTGAGCAACCATCTGTTATAGACAATCTCCGCAAAAGCCTTTTGGTCTTCATCTGAAAAGTATTCAAGATCGTCCGGTCGGACAGTCTTGATATTAAGACCTTCATGATTACTCATCAGAGCGTCCAGTTTTCTGTTTGTGGCAATGGAAGTATCATATTCAAGGTCAAGGTCTTCATCCTGATGATTCAGAAGATATTCCATTACCCACATATAAGAATCGTATTCGGTGATATATCTATAGGCATCGCGCACTATGCCCTGAGTAAGCTTCTCTTTTTCCTCAAGGATACTGTTATACGATAAACTCTTTAATACAAAGAATGATACTATATCAACCAAAAGCATACCGGCAATAAAAACCGTAAAAACCTGGTAAGCAAGAGTTTTGGTTATTTTTGGTCTTCTGAACATAAAACCTCCATAATGGATTCAGATACGCATTATCCGATTGATTATAACAGCTTTTTTTGTATTGTTCAATAGTAAGCGGTGGATGGTACAGGATTGAAAACAATCGATTTATATGGTAAAATCACAATTTGTTGAACTTTAGGAAATGAAACGCCGGAAGGATATTTGATATGGAAAAGATTAAAAGTGTTGATTACGAAGAGGAAATGGGGCAGGACTATGTGGACTACGCCATGTCTGTTATCACGGAAAGAGCTCTGCCGGATGTAAAGGACGGCCTTAAGCCGGTTCAGAGAAGGATTCTTTATTCTCTTTCCGAACTTACCAAACCGGATGCACCTCACAGAAAATGTGCGAGAATCGTCGGAGATACCATGGGTAAATACCATCCCCACGGTGATGCATCCATATATGAAGGCCTTGTAAATCTTGCGCAGAACTGGAAATTACCGATACCGCTAGTAGATCCTCATGGAAACTTTGGGGATCTGTCAGGTTCCGGAGCAGCCGCCATGCGATATACTGAGGCACGTATTTCCAAATATTCCGAAGAGGGCCTTAAAGATCTTAAATACTGTGATTTTGTACCGAATTTCGATGGTACTGAGAAGGAACCGGTAAACATTCCATTTCTTATACCTAATATGCTGACAAGCGGTGCGACGGGAATCGCAGTCGGAATGGCTACGAATATTCCGACTCACAATCTTGGTGAAATAGCCGATGCGGAAATCGCTTATCTTGAGAATCCGGCTATATCGCTGGATGAGCTTCTTGAGATAGTCAAGGGACCTGACTTTGCCACAGGCGGAATCATAAATGTTGACAGGGCAACCTTGAGGAATATATACGAAACCGGTCTTGGAAAGCTTCGTGTCAGAGGAAAGGTTGAGATAAGGGATGCCGGAAGAGGAAGAAAATCCATCTGTGTTACTGAAATCCCGTTTACCATGATAGGTTCAACGGAGAAATTCCTTAATACTGTTGCCGAGCTTGCCAGAAAGGGAAGTCTTCCGGCTGTTGTGGATATAGCAGACAGAGGCGACAAGGATGGTGAATGTCTCTGCATCGATGTAAAGAAGGGTACAACAGACGAAGAAATCCAGAAGATAATAAATGTGCTTTATAAGAAGGCGGGATTAGAGGATACCTACGGTGTTAATATAAACTGTATCTATAACAAGCATCCCGAAGTTATGGGGCTTAAGAGGGTTCTCGAAACCTACACGGAGTACAAATGGACTGTTTACAGAGATAAGTACACTGCCCTTAAAAAAGAACAGGAAGAAGTAAAGGAAGTAAAAGAAGGACTTCTTGAAGCGGTTGATGTTATCGACCTTATAATCGAGATACTTCGTGGTTCAACGAATACAAAGGATGCCAGAGAGTGTCTTATGTTCGGAAAGACCGATAACATAAAGTTCAGGTTCAAGGGCTCTGAGGCTGATGCAAAACAATTACATTTTACAGAAAGACAGACTGACGCCATCCTCGCAATGAGACTTCAGAAGCTGATAGGTCTTGAAATTGATGCGCTTAAGAAGGAACTTGCAGAGGCTGAAAAGCTCCTTGCGAAATATACAAAGCTTCTGAATTCAGATAAGGCTATGAAGAAGCAGATGATAGAGGATATCGAGGACCTGAAGAAGAGATATGCTATTCCGAGAAGAACCGTTATTGAGAATCTCGGAGAGGTCGTTCTTGAGAAGGAGGTAGTTCAGGCTACCGAGGAAACTGTGCTTCTCGACCGATTCTTCTATGTCAAGTCAGCGCCGAGAGCTGTATTTGAGAAGAATCAGGATGTGCCTTACCGTTTCGCTGTAAACTGTATGAGTGACGACAGACTCGCGGTATTTGACAGTGACGGAATGATACACATCATCCGTGTATCTGATATTCTGAAGAAACAGACAAAGAAGGACAAGAAGTTCAGGATAACTGATAAGGGAATTCAGATATTTGAGTTCTGCGGTATGGCAAATACTGCGGATGTTGTCGCTGTCATGGCAATGAGCGAACTTGATTTCTCGAAGAACTTTGTATTTGTAACCAAAGACGGTAAGGCTAAGAGAGTTAATTCAATGCTCTTTGATACCAGCAGAAAGACCAGTCAGGCTATAAAGGCTAATGTTGTTTATGTAGGCTTTGAAGAAGAATATGTTGTTGCTGAAACAGAAAGCGGCTACTCTATCAAGGTACGTTCCGATGAACTTCCTGTACAGGGTAAGGGAGCCGGCGGCGTAACACTCATTTCCTTACGAAAAGGAGACAGTGTTGTGAGTGCGATTTCAGCCAATAACCAGGATACCTTCGGAGAGATGAAGCTTTCAGATATGAAGGCTGTAAAGCGCGGAGGCAAGGGTAACAAGAAATCAAAGTAAAGGGATGACAAAATGGCAAAAAAAGATGAAAAAATGAATTATACCGGTGAAGATATTAAGGTCTTGAAAGGACTTGAACCTGTAAGACTCAGACCGGGTATGTATATAGGAAGTACGGGCAGGACAGGACTCAATCACCTGGTTCAGGAAATCATCGATAATGCGGTAGACGAACACCTGGCAGGTTTCTGTAAGAATATAAATGTTACGCTTAATGAGGATGGCTCCGCTACCATAACCGATGACGGAAGAGGCATTCCGGTGGATATGCATCCTACTGAAAAGAAGCCTTCCGAGAGAGTTGTATTCACAGTACTCCATTCCGGCGGTAAGTTCAACGATTCTGTATATAAGATCAGTGGTGGTCTTCATGGCGTTGGTTCGGCTGTTGTAAATGCACTTTCCAAAAAACTTATAGTGGACGTTTATCGTGACGGGATGATCTATCATGATTCATATGCTTATGGCAAGCCCACTACAAAACTTGTTGACGGGCTGCTTCCGTCAGAGCCTCAGCAGAGAGGAAAAAAGACGGGAACATCTGTTACGCTTTATCCGGATGAAGGTATATTCGAGACAGTTAAGTTCAAGTCGTCTGCTATAAGACAGAGGCTTAAGGAAACATCTTATCTTAATCCGGAACTCACCATAATCTATGAGAATAAGAGAGACGGTTATGAACCTGAAGTATTCAGTCAGCCGGGAGGACTCTCCGCATTTGTTGAAGATATTTCAAAAGACCTCACCAAGACTTCGCCTGTTGTAAGTATCAGCGGTGAGAAGAACGGCATAAAGGCCGATATCGTTTTTGTAGCTACGGAAGACGGCGATGAAAATGTAATCGGGTTCACTAACAATATCACAAATCCTGAGGGCGGTACTCATGTATCAGGCTTCAAATCAGGTTTCGCGAAGATCATAAATAATTATGCGAGAAATGAACTGGGAGTTCTTAAAGAGAAGGATTCCAATCTTTCCGGTGCCGATATCCGTCAGGGCATTCAGGCTATAGTTTCGGTTAAGCACCCGGATCCGCAGTTCGAAGGACAGACTAAGACCAGGTTATCAAATACTGATGTGACCAATGCCATGGATGCCATTATGCGTGAGCAGCTTACAGTATATTTCGACAGGAATTATGATGTTCTTAAGGACATAGTTGACAGGGCTGTTGAGACTGCAAAGGAAAAGGCCAAGAGCAAGGCTAAGGTCAACCTCAGCAAATTCTCATTTGAAGGAAACGGAAAGCTGGTACGTCAGGAAAGCAGTGAAGCAGAAAAGTGTGAGATTTTTATAGTCGAGGGTGATTCCGCCGGCGGCTCAGCAAAATCAGCAAGAAACCGTAAATACCAGGCTATACTTCCACTCCGCGGTAAGATTCTCAATGTCGAGAAGGTGCCTGTTTCCAAGGTTCTTGAGAATGCCGAGATAAAGGCACTTATAAATGCATTTGGATGCGGATTCTCTCAGGGCTTCGGAAATGACTTTGATATAACAAAGCTTAATTATGGCAAGATAATAATCATGACGGATGCCGATGTTGATGGCGCGCATATCGCAACACTGCTTCTGACATTCTTCTACAGATTTTATCCTGAGCTTATAAATGAAGGACATATTTATATAGCCATACCACCGCTCTACAGAGTAGGGGAAGGCAAAAAGGCACAGTATCTCTATTCGGATGACGAGCTCGAGAAATACAGGGCTGCTCATAAGAATAAATTTACCATACAGAGATATAAGGGACTTGGTGAAATGGATGCAGATCAGCTCTTTGAGACAACCATGGATCCGGAGCATCGTGTACTAAAGCAGGTTTCTATCGCAAGTATGGCAGAAGCAAGCTCCATCACCAAGACACTGATGGGCACCGAGGTTGCACCGAGACGTGCATATATTGAAGAGAACAGTAAAGATGCGAGGATTGATTCCTGATCATATTCAAGTCACGATTGATTCTGTAATCAATACGCCTTCGAAACGCGCTCTTGCGCATTATCACAGGCTCAATCTGTATTCTATTATTTGAAAAGGTTTTGTATGAATAGTATCAGGGAATCAATTAGAATAGGTTTTGAGGATGGGGGTAATATAGTCCCGCAGTTTGTTGAGTACAGAGAATCTGATATCATGGAAATCCGAAGGGGCGAGATTCTCCGTTATTCAGGGATTCCCGCTGATATTCTGAGAAAGGACGGACTCGGACGCTTTGATGTGTCATATCTTGACATGGAGGTAGATCCGGATGCGGACGATAAAGCTTTGTCCGATTCGAGAGGTGAGCTGGTCAGGATTATGGATGATGTTCTGAAACTCGCGGATAGGAAATTCACTTACCGCGTTGCTTACTGCGTTACTCCGATTGAATGGGAAAATGAAGTGGCGCATCTCCCCATCAGCAAGGATTCCCTGGACCTTTCACGAAATCTTGAAGGATGCAGTCATGCACTTATCTTTGCTGCAACCGTTGGTTCCGGCATTGATCTTCTTATCAGAAGATACGAAAGAACTGACAGCATACGCGGCCTGCTCCTGCAGGGGCTGGGAGCCGAAAGGGCGGAAGCACTTTGCGATACATTTTGCCGTGATATAAATAAAGCTGCTGCAGCTGAGGGGATGGTCATTAAACCCAGGTATTCACCGGGATACGGAGATCTTCCGATTACTGTTCAGCCCGATGTGCTGAGACTGGTAAATGCCGAAAAACGTCTGGGGATTACACTCAACGCTTCATACCTCATGTCGCCTTCCAAGTCGGTTACGGCTATTGTGGGATTATGTATATCGGAGTGACTATTTATGAAAACACTTAGAGAGATTTTCTTTTTCATAATCGGATTGGCGGCAGGTTTTCTGACGCTCATCTGTTTTGACAGTAATTCGAATAGGATATATGTATATGAGCTATTTGTAAAGAATATAGATATCCCGATAATCAAACTGGATAAGTATGGATGGGTAGCCAATCTGTGTATTCTTGTTTCTGTGTTGATTTTAGGAATCATATTGACTTATATTATCAGATTGTTTATGGATTCTTCTAATTTGGAAAAGTCCAAGTCAATTCTCAAATTGTGTATAACACTGTTAGTTGGATGTGTAGTTGCATGTCCATTTACCCAGCTTCTGGCTTATTCTGTAACGATAGTGCTGACGAATCTGTCTCAGTCTTATCCAATACATGTTTCAGGAAATGAACCCGATATTTATATTATTTCGTATTTGGTTTTTTATTATCCTATGTCCAGAATCATGGGATTTTTATTTGCAGGTTCATATAGGAAGATGCTGCTTCAGCCCAAGAAGAATTTCAGACTCTTGTTATGTGAAGCAAATGTAACCAAAAGTTATGATGAGATTGAAGTGTTGATGAATAAAGGACTTTTTAAGGATTGTTATAATTACATTCGTAATCAGGATAATCAGCTTAAGTCAAAACAGTTTTACAGGATAGTTGAAACAAATTGGAATAATACCAGGGAAGTCGATCATTGGAATTATTATCATACCGGGGAACTTGTAAGTATACCGGAGGAAGAGTTCTTCCATAAACTGTATCTGGCTGAGTATGCCAAGGATGTAAATTGGTTTGATTAAACCGGAGGATAAGTATCATGAATATTCTCGAATTTATGAAAAATAATATAGTATTTCTTGACGGTGGAATGGGTACGCTGCTGCAGGAAGCGGGCCTTAAGCCGGGAGAATTGCCGGAAAGATGGAATCTAAGCCATGCGGATGAGATAGTTAAAATCCACAGGGCTTATTTTGAAGCAGGGACAAATGTTGTGCTTTCAAACACCTTCGGTGCAAATTGCCTGAAGTTTGAAGAGGATGAACTGAAAGCAATAATAGAGGCAGCTGTCGCCAATGCACGAAGAGCGGCAGAACTGTCAGGCAGGGAGTCTGAAAAGTTCGTGGCTCTGGATATGGGTCCGATAGGAAGGCTTCTCAAGCCTTACGGAGATTTTGAATTTGAAGAGGCAGTGAAGGTATTTGCCAAAACTGTTCAGTTTGGTGCTGCTGCCGGCGCAGATCTCATTTTCATAGAAACAATGAATGACAGCTACGAAACAAAGGCGGCTCTGCTTGCCGCAAAGGAGAACAGCAGTCTTCCCGTTTTTGTATCAAATGCTTACGGAAGTGACGGCAAACTTATGACCGGAGCCAGCCCATCTGCCATGGTGGCAATGCTCGAGGGAATGGGTGCGGATGCTATAGGTGCCAACTGTTCTCTCGGACCGGATCAGTTGGTGGGCGTAATGGAGGAGTACCTTGAATATGCTTCGGTTCCTGTTTTGATCAAGCCGAATGCCGGACTGCCTAAGGTGGAGGATGGTAAGACTGTTTATGATGTGCTTCCTCCTGAATTTGCAGAGTCAATCAGGCGGCTGGTTGAAAAAGGTGTAAGAATCGTCGGCGGATGCTGCGGAACTACACCGGATTACATTAAAGCGGTTGACGATGCACTGTCTGTTAGTGCCAGTGAAGATGGCAAAGATTTAGCGGCTTCCGGAGTCACATCGTCAAATGAAACTGTACGTATGAAGCCTGTTGAAGTAACCGAGAAGGGGCGAAGCCTCATTTCCTCATATACTCACGCTGTGGAATTCGGAAAAACTCCGATTCTGATCGGTGAACGTATCAATCCTACAGGAAAGAAACGTTTTAAACAGGCACTTCGTGAAAATGATATAGATTATATTCTCGGGGAAGGCCTGAAACAGGTGGACGCAGGAGTTCATGCTCTGGATGTAAATGTAGGTCTTCCGGAGATTGATGAGGTTGCAATGATTAAGCAGGTCGTAACAGAGCTTCAGGCAGTTACCGACCTTCCTCTTCAGATAGATACTTCAGATCCGGTTGCCATGGAAGCGGCTCTCAGAATTTATAACGGCAAGGCCATGGTAAATTCCGTAAATGGAAAGAATGAAGTTATGGAAGCTGTATTTCCGCTGGTGGCAAAATACGGCGGCTTTGTAGTGGCACTGACTCTCGATGAGAACGGAATTCCGGAAACAGCACAGGGCAGAGTTGCGATTGCTGAGAAAATCCTTAAGAAAGCAGCAGAGTACGGGATAAAGAAGAAGGATATCATCTTTGATCCCCTGGCGATGACTATAAGTGCCGATACGAAAGCTGCACTGGCTACGATGAAGGCAGTTCATGATATCAGGTATGGTCTGGGTGTAAATACTTCGCTTGGAGTTTCAAATGTTTCTTTCGGACTTCCTGCAAGAAATGTAATTACATCAACTTTCTTTGCCGTGACACTGGCAGGTGGACTTTCAGCTGCCATAATGAATCCATTCTCAAGAGAAATGATGCAGGTTTATTATTCATTTAAAGCACTGCATGACATGGATCCGAACTGTGCGGAATATATAGAATATGAATCAAGCCTTCCACAGCTTGTTCCTGCGGGAAGTGAAGCGGCTGCAGGCATAAACGGGGCATCCGGAAATGCAGGGGCAGCCGGAGCGGGAAATGCAGCGGGCGCCTCATCAGCCGGTTCAGGCGGGAATGGCGGTTCGTCATCACGTAATGTAACTCCGCTTCAGAATGCGGTCATCCGTGGCCTTCGTGAGAAGGCGGGAGCAATAACAGATGAGCTTCTTAAGGAAATGAAACCTCTTGAAATAGTTCAGCAGGAGATAATTCCCGCCCTTAATATAGTTGGTGAAGATTTTGAGGCGAAGAAGGTATATCTTCCACAGCTGCTTATGGCAGCAGAGGCCTCGAAAGAAGCATTTGAGAAGATCAAGGCTGCGTCGCTTAGAGATTCAGCCAAAGATGCGGTTGATGACGGCAATGCTGATGAATCAGCAGATGCAGCCGGAAAAGACCGGAACTCATCTGCAGATGCAGACAAAAATGAAACGGATAACAGCCGTTTCAAGATAGTAATTGCTACGGTTCACGGGGATATTCATGACATAGGCAAGAATATTGTAAAGCTGATTCTCGAGAATTACGGTTTCAGCGTGGTTGATCTTGGCAAGGATGTCCCAGAACAGGATATAGTAGATAAGGCTGTGGAAATCCATGCAGATATGGTGGGACTCAGCGCTCTGATGACCACAACTGTTCCGGCCATGGAAAATACGATAAAACTTCTGAGAGATCAGGCTCCATGGGTAAAGGTTGCTGTGGGTGGAGCAGTTATGACTCAGAAGTATTCAGACTCCATAGGAGCTGACAGATTTTGCAGAGATGCCATGGAAACTGTCAGATATGCGGAAGAATTGAATAAATCCAGGTAGTTTGTACAGAATTTTCGCTGCTTAATACAGCACTCTGGATTTATGAACAGAATGTGAACAGAAAGTTGAATAATTGTAAATTCATTGCTAGAAACCCTGAATTATGCTAATATTACTATAACTATCAATAGGAGGTGGCGGCATTGATATCAAAATTTAAGGATGAAAAAGGCTTCTCTCTTGTAGAGCTTATTATAGTTATCGGCATTATAGCCATTCTTGCTGCAACCATTACACCTGCCTTAGTTAGGTATATTGCCAAGTCAAGAAAAGCAGTAGATGTTGCAACAGGTGAGCTTATTTACAATGCAGCATTTTATGCTATGTCCGGAGGAAGTGAGGGCGCTCAGGACGGCTGGTATGAGACCAGTGTTATTACTGCCGGAAAGACTACCGTATCTGATGAGACCGGTTATAAATATACTATAGTTCCTGTTGCATGGTGTCGTGGTATTGATAAGAACGGATGGCAGAATGCATATTTTAAGATAGCCCATGATAATAGTAAGTTTGAGAAGTATTGGGTAAATGAATTTCTTTCGTCTCTCTATCAGGATAGAGCTAAGAACGGTGTATACGGAACAAATAATACCAGCTTCCATGGACAGGGCGACAGTATGATGCTTTTCAAATACAGAAAGGCACAGAACAATAAGCCGGCACCTGAGTGCTGGATAGTTTACAGGCGTATGGACAATGATATGCCTGAAGTATGGATAGGTTATAAGAAGGGTAATGTACAGCCTGCCTACAGGATATTCCCTGATCCATGTCCTGAATATGATACAAGTAATGATGAGTACAAATAAAAGATGACATATGACGTAAGCCGCACCCGGAAGTTTTTCCGGGTGTTTTTTTGTGTGACAGGATTTTTATTTGATAATTAATTCGAAATTTCTCATTTATTAATTAATAGTTGCGTAATTCAGTATCAGCGAGTATAATGCGTAAGTTGTGAAGTTTAATAAAAGAGGAGTACCACAAATGGAAAAAGTAAAAGCTTTTCTTAAGAGGAAGGATATCGAGATATCCCTCAAGCGTTATGGTATCGATGCACTTGGTGCCATGGCTCAGGGCCTTTTCGCATCTCTTCTGATCGGAACCATTATCAATACCGTGGGAACACAGTTTCATATCGGTTTTCTGACCAGTACTGTGGCAACCATAGGCGGAACTGAATATACCGTGGGTGGTCTTGCCATGGCCATGAGCGGTGCGGCTATGGCTTGTGCTATAGGACACGCTTTAAAGAGTCCTCCGCTCGTACTGTTTTCTCTGATTTCTGTTGGATTTGCGGCAAATGCGCTGGGTGGTGCAGGCGGCCCACTTGCAGTTCTCTTCATTGCTATTATTGCAGCTGAGATCGGAAAGGCAATATCAAAGGAAACTAAGGTTGATATTCTTGTAACACCACTTGTAACCATAGGAGTCGGTATTTTCCTTTCATGGCTTATAGCACCATGGCTCGGAAAGCTTGCCATGAAACTCGGCGACGTAATCATGTTTGCAACCGAGCAGCAGCCATTTGTAATGGGAGTACTTGTTTCTGTTATAGTCGGAATAGCACTTACACTTCCTATATCATCAGCGGCAATCTGTCATGCACTTGGACTTACAGGCCTCGCAGGAGGAGCTGCAGTCGCAGGCTGTTCGGCACAGATGATAGGCTTTGCAGCTATTTCATTTAAAGAAAACGGCTGGGGCGGTCTGGTATCACAGGGAATAGGAACATCAATGCTTCAGATGCCGAATATAGTGAAGAATCCGAGAATCTGGATTGCACCTACATTGGCATCAGCGATTACCGGACCTATCGCTACATGTTTATTCCATATGGAAATGAATGGAGCACCGATATCATCCGGTATGGGGACCTGTGGATTCGTAGGACAGATAGGAGTTTACTCCGGATGGGTAAATGATATAGCTGCCGGAACAAAGACCGGAATAACAGCTATGGACTGGATAGGACTTATTCTCATCTCATTTGTACTTCCTGCAGTTCTTTCAATTATCTTCAATGAGATTCTGAAGAAGATCGGATGGGTCAAGGAAGGTGATATGAAGCTGGAAATGAAGAAGGAAGAGAAGAAGGAAGAGAAGAAGGAAGAAGTAAATCAGAATTCACTCAAAGAGAATAATAAATAATCATACGTGAATATGTAGTACATAAAAAGAGACGGAATATCAAAACCGTCTCTTTTATATCTCAGAATATGATCCATATGGAATTATAATCGATTAAATAAAATGGAATACAAGTGCAACTGCAATTCCGAGCACTGCACCGGCAGCTACCTGAATGGGAGTGTGCCCGACGAATTCCTTAAGCTGCTGCTCCGCGGGGACATCGGTTCTTCCGAGTTTCTGGAAGGTTTCAAGCATATCATTTATAACTTTAGCCTGTTTACCTGTCTCAAGACGTACTCCCATGGCGTCGTGCATTACAATGATAGCCATGATGAAGGCTATGGCAAATATAGCGGAATCAAAGCCGCAGGAAAGTCCTGTGGACAGTGCTACGGCCGTGACCGTTGCAGAATGTCCGCTGGGCATGCCGCCGTCACCGAAAAGTCTCTCTATGCGGAGTTCCTTATTGATGATAATATAGATTATCGCCTTTAGAACCTGAGCTACAGCCCAGCCAAGAAGACCTGAAATAAGGATCCGGTTTGTGAAAAACAGTTTAACGTATTCCATATGTATTTCCAAAAGACAGATGAGGGTCATTAATGGCCCTCATTTGTCAGTTAATTCTATATATTATTAGTTGCTTGGATGTGGCATGTACTTGTAAAGTTCCATAGCTGTGCCGGAGATAGGCATTGTCTGAAGAACAATACGTCCAGGACCTGTAAGTACAGTATTGAAGAGACCTTCACCACCGAAGAGTACATTCTTAACACCCTTAACTGTTTCGATGTTAAGCTCAACAGTAGAATCCATCATAGCAAGATAACCTGTATCTACGATCTTTCTCTCGCCCGGCTGAAGTGTATATTCAACAGCAGAACCATCAATCTCAAGGAATACGATACCCTGTCCTGAATATTTCTGCATAAGGAAACCTTCACCACCGAAGAAACCGCCGCCGATCTTCTTCTGAACGTGAACAGAAACTTCAACATTGCCATAAGAAGCAAGGAAAGCACTCTTCTGAGCTATAACAGGTGTATTTGGAGTTACTTCAACAGCTATGATAGAACCCGGGAAGCTTGATGCAAAAGCAATCTCACCAGGACGCTCAGCTGTATATGTGTTGAGCATGAGAGATTCACCTGTGAACATTCTTCCTAACATTTTTCCAACACCGCCGCCTGATGTCTGCATCTTGATACCATCATCCATCCAGCTCATAGCACCTGATTCACACTGAACTGCGTCACCCGCATCAAGAGCAATCTTTACTACCGGCAGATTTCCGCCAACTACTTCGTACTGCATAGTTTTTCCCTCCTGTTTTTGCAGTGAGGTTACGTTTTTTGTAACGCTCCCTCTCCATGTTTTACATACGTGTATCATTTTACCATCTTTTTAATCGTTTTTACAGTAAAAAATACTTATGATTGACAGTAATTGTAAATTGGAATAAAGTAAGGCGGTGCGTATTCAAATAACAGGACTGTAAATCATAACAGGATTTATGAATTGGGTGATTATCTGATGCAGGATTTCAGAAGGGGACTTAAGGCTGGCATACCCATAGGGCTTGGGTATCTGTCGGTCTCATTTACATTCGGTATTATTGCAATTTCATATGGATTCACCTGGTGGGAGGCTGTACTGATTTCTATGACCACAGTTACCTCAGCAGGACAGTTTGCCGGAATCAATATCATGACGGCTCCGGGACACTATATCTCCATGCTTGTGTCTCAGCTCACGATAAATGTAAGATATTCCTTCATGTCAGTGTCGATTTCACAAAAGGTGGAGGAGAGATTCAAAGGTATTAAGAGGTGGATACTGGGCTTCTTCATGACGGATGAGATATTCGCGGTTGCAGCAAATGAAAAAGAAGTGAAGGCATCATTTTTTGCCGGACTTTCGGTGATACCTTATTTAGGATGGGCTCTCGGAACATTTCTGGGCGCGATACTGGGCAACATTCTTCCTGAAAATGTAATGAGTGCTTTAGGACTGGCACTCTATGGCATGTTTGCAGCTATAGTTGTTCCGGAAATGAAGGGTAAATGGAATGTGACGATGGTAGTTATCATCGCAGCCATAATAGCAACCTGTTTCAGGTATGTGCCGTACATGAAAAATGTTTCACCCGGTATTGCCATAAGCGTATCGGCCATCGTTGCAGCTGTTCTCGGAGCTGTGTTCTTCCCGGTAAGGGATGAAGAACCTGCAGCAAGTGATACTGCAGCAAATGAGGATGCCGGAAGTGTACCTGCCGGAAGTGAGGCTGCAGCAGAATAAAACAGGAAAACAGTTGAAGGTTTTTGGGAGTTTTGGATGAGCATAAAGATTTTCTTCATATACCTGCTTCTCATGGCAGGAACAACATATCTGATCAGGGTCATACCTTTCGTTCTGGTGAAGGAAAAGATAGAGAACAGGTTTGTTAAATCATTTCTTTATTATATTCCTTTTGCCGTACTGACGGCTATGACCATTCCGGCGGCGCTTTTTGCCACAAAAAGCATCTGGTCGGCATTGGCTGGACTGGCTGTTGCAGTACTTCTCGCATTAAAGAAGAGAAGTCTTACAGAAGTCGCACTATTTGCCTGTCTTGCGGTGTTTGTGGCTGAGCTTATTATGACTATTCTGTAGCTATAACCAATACGATGTACCAGAACCAGTGTATTGTTCAACCACAGGATTTTGAAAGGAAGGTGATTAGTATGACGACCAAGATTAGAATGTTTGGAAAAAATATACTCAATTCTTCAAAGCTTTTGAAGGTAATGAGTATCATATTGGCAACTTGCATGCTGATCTCCTTGACAGCATGTGGCAGCGCATCCCAGCAGGACGCACAGCCTACATCGCAGTACGCTACTGTAAACCCCGTCGGCGACGTACCGGAAGATCCCGCAGGCGAACCTGACGACGGATACTGGCACGAAGAAGAGCCTAGCTCAACCGAAGAGCCTTCTACTAATGAAGAACCTGCAATCAATCCGCCGACCGGCACATATACATACAATGTCTACGGATACACAATCTCTATGGATGTTGACCTCAACAAGTATATATATGACAACGATGGCAGCCAGTGGTTTGACCTGATTCCTATGATCTACGATCTTGGTTGGGCAGGCGCTGACACCTACACTGTAGCTGACTGGAATGATCATGACACCGTAGCAGCAACATGGTTCACTTATCATAGTGGCGATATGACTACGAGAATTGATCTCGGTATGTATAATGAGGAACAGGTTACTGGAACTAATGGATATCAGTTTAGATCTATAAACGTTAGGTATCTTAATGGTAGCAATAGTAGCTACTATCCAAACCCTGAGACCATCAATACCGATTCAATGTGCTATTTCGGCAAGCATTATAGCGATTGCGAATACAGACTGAGCGGACAAGGTTGGTATGCATCTTATGAAGACATCGTAATGATTGCGTATACATTCTGGGCAGCTTCAGAAAATCCTGGAAACAATCCTTACACGCCGGTATTTGGCACGAGTGGCTCATATGTCACTTCTTCGACGAGTCAGGCCGTTGAGTATTCATTCCCTTAAAGAAATAAAGGTCGCCCATTCGCGACCTTTTTTTTCATTGATTTGGTTCAGTGCGATTGTCATTTCTTCATGTATTATTTACATAACGTTTCATTTCATGTCATACTTTGTTCATATTTATACTTTATATTTACATCATACACACCTTAAAACTTTTCTAATAAGTTTTCTCAAAATGATTAGATAATGAAAAACAACCCGTTCACATGCTGAATGGGTTGTTTTTCATTGTAGACTATACTTTATCAGGGAGAAATGAAATGTTCGGAAGAACCAATAATTCTAACTCGTCAAAGTCTTCAGGTATAATCAGAGAAAGGATAGTATTCAGAGGCGATGTTCAGGGAGTGGGATTCCGCTACACTGCGAAGTATACCGCCCGTAATTACGGACTCACCGGCTGGGTTATGAACGAATGGGACGGATCTGTCATAATGGAGGTTCAGGGTCCCAGAGAAGTTATAGATCTTATGATACTTAACCTGAAGGAAGACAGATATATAGGAATTGATGACATCGAAAGAACCTCCATCAGAGTGGAGGAGGACGAAACAAAATTCAAAGTGCGTTTTAACTGACTATTTACAGCTGCATGCACGCACTGTCATTTGTGATGCTTCCGGTAGTTACACCGGCAGTTTCATCTGTGATGCTTCCGGTAGTGACTCCGGCACCTTCATTTGGATGAATGGCTGAAAGAGCCAGATCTATGGCGAAAAGAATGAGCAGTGCTGTACATACCAGTTTCTTGGGCTTTGGAGCAATCTTTTTGTATAGCTCATCCAGGGCGGGTGAGAATATATAAGTAAAGGCTACACCGGCAAGGCCGAAGACGAAAAGTCCCTCAAGGCAGACTCTTCCGTGGATATTGAGGAAAAATCCGGTGTAATCCCACCATTTCTTATGGAAGAAGTATTCAAGTCCCCAGGCTGCTATATATTCAACTATACCGCAGACGGTAAATGAAGCCATATAGAGAACCCATGGTTTCTCACGTAATGGTTTCAGAAGCAGTATTATAAGAAGACCGCCTACTCCGTAGATCGGGAGCCATGGGCCGTTCATGGTGCCACGGTTGGCCAGTACACCTTCTGTTGCCAGTGTATAGATGACCTCCCACATCCAGCCTACGAAGGAATATGTGAAGAAAAGCAGTACTATAGAGGAAAAACTGTAGTTTCTCATATAGTCATATCTCATGGTTGCGCGTTGAAGCTTGTCCGGAATATCGATATGTTCCCTGTCAGTCGGATAAGCACGTTTCACGGGCTCGGAAATATCCAGCAGGAAGTCATTCAGTACATCAGCCGCACCCTCGATGCTTTCGGTCTTTGCGGCTCTGAGTCTCATATAAAGCTCGGCATATATACATTCCTTATATGCATCTGAGAAGAAGAGGGATGAAAGATTATATGATACGAGCGAAAGAAGATCCAGAGGAAGCAGAGAAAGGTCAAGAAGGAAAGCATTCCATTTTTCTCCCCTCATAAGAGCCTTTGAAAGCTTGAAGGCCTTTCTAAGATCTGTATCCGGATTTTCAGCCAGAATGTATGGAATCATAAGATACTCATAGTGCTTTATGAGACCTCCTATGATAGTGAGATCCCAGAGAAATTGAAGTAGATAACGGTTGAACATAACCCAGACTATATTCTTCATACGTCCTTCACGGTAACCGAAAAGGAGAAGAGACGGATGGGTTTCAGTATATCGACGCTCCTCCAGATAGTAACGGTTTTTGCCCACCTTGAGCACATTGTGTATATAAATGACTGCAAGAAATGATAATACGGAGAATACGAAAATAATAACTGAGGAAGCAACCTTTCCACCAAATACAAGTTTATTTACACCATTGAGTATTCCGAAAATGAAGGAATTGCTGCCTGAAATTTCATTTACAAATACGGAAAAAACACCTTTGGTATATTTGGTACCGGTGCTTTCTGTTTTGATCGAGATATGAAATATATTTTCAATAAATGAAATGGCTATATCAGCATTGGAACGCTTGGTGGATGTCAGAAGTTCTTCTTCTGAGTCGTCAGAAGTGGTGATTTCTGTCCCTTTCTTTTTCTGGGTTTCTTTCTCCACAACTTTGTTAAGGTTCTCTGCAGTCTGAATAACTTTTGTATTACCCTCAACGTCATATGGTCTCATAGCCTTGTTTCCGGATACTGATGTGTTAGTTGCGTACTGATAGCCACCATTTATCACGATTCCGAAAATGAAGATGACCATGATGTTGATGAAATAATGTCTTCTGAGGCTTCTGAAAGCCTCCTTCATTATGGAAAGACGTTCTTTTGCATTAAGCATTGATTGTGTACCTCACTTGATTTCTTTTTTGAGCCCATCAGCAACAGATAAAAGTGGAGAGTCAACCGTTGCAGTCTGACAGGGATTAAGGCATACGAACGAATCGAGCCCTCATACGCCTATATAATATTAGAGTGACGGGGCAACGTCAATCTACATTTTATGGATCAGAAACCATAAGGGGGATGCCTGACCGCACGTGATATGCTTTATTCAGTGCTTCAAAAAGATAATTGACTATGTTATAATAAAAGTTGTTTTGTCGCAACGGGATATCGGTAGGAAGAGGTATGAGTTTGGCCGGAAATTCAAAGAAAAAAAGGATACTTGTTACTGGTATTTACAGATCTATCGGAAATGGTGACGGTGTGATCTGTGAATGTGTTGCCACGCTCCTTAAGAAGGAATTTCCTGATGCCGAAGTCGTGCTTCATGACCTTTTCGGAAAGACTGAATTTGAGGGTATAAGATATCATGAGATGAAGATATCTGCTGATGACAGCCGTGTTCCGGGTGCCGAAGAGGATACTGAGGCACTCCTCAGGGCTACCAGGAAGGATATGGACAGGGCAAAGGCTAGAGCATTTGCCACCAGAACAGGCCTTATAGACAAAGAGTATAAGCATATAGCAAGGAAACTTGCCCGTAACATGGTAAATGTTGAAAAAATTGCAAAGGAACATTTTGACCTTGTTGTTTTTGCAGGCGGCCAGATGCTGATGAATGAATTTGCACCTGTGCTCGCTGATTATATAACAGAATTTGAGAAGACCAATGTGCCTGTTATAATTCAGGCGGTGGGGCTTGGGCCTGTTTACAGCAAAAGAGTTAAAGAAATGTCGGGCAGGGCGTTGATGCTTTCAAATGTAAAAAGCATTTCCGTCAGGGATTCACTGGGTAAGATCAGTGAGGTATTCGGAGTTCCGGAAAACAGACTTGTGAAAACTTATGATACCGCCGTATGGACTGCGGATGTTTACAATCCGGAGAAGATACCGGATAGCACTTACGGGCAGGGGTTGATCGGACTTGGAATGATGTTTCCGACTAATATTTCATTTTCCGGAGCAACTAAATTCTGGCTTGAAATATTAAAGAAGCTGGAAGAAGAGAAGGTTGAATGGCAGATTTTTGTAAATGGTTCGCCAAGAGATATGGCATACGCGGTTTATGTTATGGAAGAAGCTCTTAAGCGGGGAATCATCAGCAGCATAAATGACAGAGTTCCCGGGACAGATGAAAAGTCTGTCGGTATTGATGCACCTACTGATTACCTTACATCGGGGGATCTGACCAACAATCTCAGAAACAGATACCTTCACAAAAGACCGAGAGAACCGAGAGAATTGGTGCAGGAGATTGCGGAATACAGAGCAATCATTTCACAGCGACTTCACAGTCATATCATCGCGGCGTCGCTGGGCATACCTTCGGTTGCAATATACTGGGATGATAAGGTTACGGAATTTTTCGGTGACCTTGGACATCCGGAAAGATGCTATACCATCAAGTCCGGTGCTGATGAAATCTACGCAGCATTAACCAAAGCTGTTGATGAAGGTGTCGATATGAGTGTTATAGAGAAAATGAAAGATCACTCACGACGTACTTTACTTAGTGGAATTGAGCCACTTGAATTAGAATAAGGAGATTGGCCTCTTAGTTGCAGGAAACTTGTCATGGGAAGAACCAGAACTGAAAACTCCATAAGAAATGTAGCAACCTCTCTGGGTGGACAGCTTCTGAATAATGCCCTCAGGTTTATATGCAGGACGGTTTTTATATATACCCTTGGTAACAGTTATCTCGGTATTTCCAGCCTTTATACCAATATCCTGACATTGCTCAGTATTTCAGAACTGGGGCTCAGTACAGCCATCACATTCAGCCTTTATAAACCATTGGCGGATGGGGATGAGGCAACAGTCAGAAGTCTGATGGCCTTCTTCAAAAAGGCATATCGCTATGTCGGATTTGCAATTCTTGGAATAGGACTTGCTTTAATCCCGTTCCTTCCGAAGCTGATGACAGGGACAAATGATAATATAAACATTTATCTCTATTATATACTTTATCTGACTCAGACTGTCGTTAGCTACTGGTTTTTTGCCTATAAATCCGTGCTTCTGGCAGCTGACCAGCAAAAATACGTCATAGACGTAGTAAGCTATGTTACCAAGATTTCGGTAAATATCATACAGATTCTCAGTCTTGTTCTGATCAGGTCATTCCTGATTTATACCATAATCGCCATCCTTGGTGATATAGCAACAAATATATTCGTTGCCAGGGCAGTAGATAAAAGATATACATTTCTTCGTGAGCCGGCGGAGGCACTTCCACCGGATCTGAAGAAAAATGTTTTTGACCGGACCTATGCCATGTTTCTCTATAAGATCGGCGGAGCGCTCGGAAATGCAACGGACAACCTGATCATTTCTGCTTTTAAAGGTGTTGAAATGGTCGGTCTTTATAACAACTATTTCCTTATAGTGCAGATATTCCAGAGGATGATGTCGGGAGTCTTTCAGTCCTTCATTTCCAGTATCGGAAATCTGTATGTGACTGAGGGGAAAGAGAAAAGCTGGCTTTCATTTCGAGGAATAAACCTTCTGGCTTCCTACCTTGTGTCGATGCTTTCGGTTTGCTTCCTTGTTGTTTTCCAGCCATTCATAAAAGTCTGGATCGGTGAGGATTATCTTCTCGATAATGTGACTATGGTCATCGTAGTGGCTAACTTCACTACAAATTACCTGCAGAGTGCGGTTCAGATATTCAAAGACGCCAGCGGTGTTTTTGTGGAAGGGCGATACAGAGCGCTGGTTTCAGCTGTGCTGAATCTTATCATTTCCATCTTTCTCACTGACAGGATAGGACTTCCGGGTGTGTTCCTCGGTTCCATAATCAGCAGAATGCTCACTGCATTCTGGTATGATTCCTGGCTGCTCTGTCGCAGGGCATTTGACAAATCACCTGCATATTATTATGCACAGTACGTTCTGAGCCTGCTGATCATAACAGTTATTACAGCTGTAATATTTATATTGTTCAGCTACATCCCCGTAACCGGAATCCTGTGTGTTCTGCTCCGTGGAATGGCAGGCGTGCTTTTCACAACAGCAGTATTCTATCTGATATATCATAAGAGCGATGAATACAGATATATCATGGATCATGCGGATGGAATAATAAAGAAACTGAACGGGATCAGGAAAAAACTCACTCACAGTAAATAAAATTGAGTTATACAGTGGCAGCTCCCGTGCCGGGGAATTGTCTCTATAAGTTTCGGCATTGGTATTGAAAATGAAAAAAGATTTAAAGATATGTTTCGCGTCATCTTCGGGGGGGCATTTTAAACAATTGATGAGTCTCTCAGACAAGATGACATCATATGACAGCTTCATTGTGACTGAAAAAAAAGGCTATGACGTGGGAAGCCACGACAGGAAGACCTATTATCTCATGCAGGTGAACCGCCAGGAATGGAATATGATTCTGAAAATGCTGGTCAACAGTTTGAGGAGTCTTCGTATTCTCAGCAAGGAAAAACCTGACGTCATAATCACAACCGGTGCATTGGCTGTGATTCCCCTCTGTATCCTTGCGAAAAAGAGAGGAGTAAAGCTTATATATATCGAGTCATTTGCGCGCGTGCGTACCGAATCGCGTACAGGAAAGCTTTTGTATAAATATGCAGACCGTTTCTACGTGCAGTGGAAATATCTGCTGAAGTTTTATCCGGATGCGATATATATCGGTGGCGTATATTAGTTAACATAACTCTAAAGACTATGGCGTGATGTAGATAGTTCATGCCGTATTCAGGTTCATATTTTGGTTTAAATTCAGGGAGTACATATGATTTTTGTAATGACCGGGTCCCAGGAGTTCAGCTTTGACAGATTGCTGAAGGAGGTCGACCGACTTACAGGTGAAAAGTTTATAAATGAAACCGTTTTTGCACAGACAGGCTGCAGTGACTATAAGCCGAAGAATTATGGTTTCGCAAGATATATAAATAACAAGGAATTTGAAGAGAAGATAAGGATGTCCCGTATAATCGTAACTCATGCGGGCACCGGAAATATCATTACAGCTCTTCGTATGAGGAAGAAGGTTATCGCTGTGCCGCGTTATGCAAAATATGGCGAGCACGTGGATGATCATCAGCTTCAGATTGTCGAAAGATTTGCTGAGATGGGTGTTATCGAACCCTGTTATCAGGTTGAGGACCTGGAGCAGGCACTTAGGAATGCCATGGAGAAGGAATACAGACCTTATGAATCCAACACGGACAATTTTGTGCGTGACATCGAGAATTACCTAGAATCCGTGAGTTTTTGATTAATGATTACCGGCAGTACATTAAGTTGTATTTGACATTAACCGGTCTTGTTTTGGAGTAAAATGATGATACTAACCTCGCCGGACTTTTATGTCTTTCTGGCCATTTCCATAATTCTATATTATATTGTCCCGAAGAAGATTCAGTGGATCGTCCTGCTTATATCCGGCATCGTATGGTTTGCTCTTTCGGTGTCAAATCTGTGGTCAGCCGGCTATGTTCTTCTGACGACGATCCTCGTTTCATTTTCCGTTTATCTTATCAAAAAGAGCAGCAAAGCTGCAAAAGCGGTAGTTGTAATTACAGTTTTGACAAATGTATTGCTTCTTGTGCTGCTCCGCTATATCGCTCTGCTTCCCGCAGTGCCTATAGGCATCAGTTATTATACACTGGTGGCCATAGGTTACGTTCTGGATAATTACTGGGGAGTGGCGAAGGGCAGCGCGAATCCGGCCAAAAATCTTCTATACATCAGCTATTATCCTTTTATGACTTCAGGCCCTATCGCGAGATATGAGGGTTATGGCACGAGCCTTTTTGAGGGGCACAGCTTCAGTTATGAAAGACTCTGCTTCGGAGCCCAGAGGATTCTTTTCGGAGTTTTTAAGAAGCTCTGTATCGCGCCGAGGGCAGCGGTGATAGTTGATACTATTTACGCGGACCCGGAGAAGTACAGGGGATTTTATGTATGGATAGCAGCCACCATTTTTATGCTCCAGCTCTATGCTGATTTCTCGGGCTGCATGGATATAATTCTCGGTGCTTCCGAGTGTTACGGAGTTAAACTTCCGGAGAATTTCAAGAGTCCTTTTGCAGCAAGAACAGTTCAGGAATACTGGCAGAAATGGCATGTTACCCTTGGGGCATGGCATAAGAATTATATACTCTATCCTGTTATGAAGAGTAAGCTTATGGTTTCCCTAGGTGACTTTGCAAAGAAACATTTCGGGAAGAAGACATCCAGGAAAGTGACTTCATACATCAGTATGCTGGCGGTTTGGCTCTGCATAGGTTTCTGGCACGGCGGTGCTGTTAAGTACGTGATCGGAAACGGAATCTGGTTCTGGCTCTGTATCATACTTGAACGTGAACTAAGACCGCTCCGTGAGAAGCTTTTTAAGAAAATGAATATAAATGAGGAGCTTATCAGCGTGAAGATGCTGGATTCATTGAAGGTACTGCTCCTGGTTTCATTTGGAAATATATTCTTCAGGCTTCCGAGTTTCAGACTGGCACTGGCGGAGATGGGAAATGCATTCTCAGTATGGAATCCATGGGCCCTCTTTGATGTTAATGCTGTGACGGAAATGGGTCTTTCAACAGCTGACCTTAATATACTCATTTTCGGACTTGCAGTTCTGATAATAGTCGGCAGTCTTAAGAACAGGGCGGCAGGCAAGGACAGTGAGGACAGATTCTATCTCAGAAAGGCTGTATCACGTCAGATACTTCCGGCAAGGTGGCTGCTCTGGCTCCTGCTTCTGGCCTTCGTTATTATTTTTGGAAAATACGGTCCCGGTTATGATGCTGCTGCATTTATATACGAGGGATTCTAGATAAACTGAAACATTAGAGAAAGAGCAGCGCGGTGAAGGATAGAGTTAAAAATCTGGTAAAATTCATAATATTT
This sequence comes from Eubacterium sp., assembly GCA_017477505.1. GTDB lineage: Bacteria > Bacillota > Clostridia > Lachnospirales > Lachnospiraceae > Eubacterium_Q. The sequence continues at coordinate 180,231 of JAFUVQ010000060.1, read as the reverse complement.
GCGACACTGGTGGTACTTCTGGTAATTCAGATGACCTACCTCTTCAGGAATACTGACAGGAATTCCAGACAGAATGTGCTCGGGTTTTATGAAGAACCTGAAGGAAGCCTGGACGTAGTTGTTGTGGGCGGAAGCAGTGTCTACAGGTACTGGTCACCTATGGAGGCATGGAAGGAATTCGGAATAACATCGTATGATTATTCGGTTTCAGCTATGGGCGTTTCGGTGGTGAAGACAGCTGTTACAGATATCAGAAAGCATCAGCCGGATGCTGCAATCGTTGTTGACGGCAGGGCATTTTTCTATGCGGAAGATATAGAGAAGACCGAGCTTGGAATGTCTGAAAGAAATGTACTCGATTCTCTTGATATAGGTTATGACAGACTTAAAGCTGTGAATTATCTTGTTTCTCACAGCAATCTCAGCCGTGAAGAGAAACAGTCAGAGTATATCGACCTTATAGAATACCATGATAATTATGCAGCTCTGGGGGATGAGACACATTGGAAACTCAGTGATAACAGGGTAAATGGAAATATAGATGGCGACAGTTTCTTCAAGGGATTTGCGCTTTCCGGAAAGCAGAAGAGTATTGAGATACTGAAATGGGAAGATGCGTTAAGCGGAGTGACAGTTGCGGATGATGCGGCAGGCACGGCAGGCACGGCAGGCACAGATGGCACAGATGGCACAGAAGATGCATCAGTTTACATAACTCCGTATTATGAAGAATTACTGGAATATGCCTCAGAGAATAATATCAAACTTTTTATAGTCATTTCCCCGTGCGGTATTACCCCGGACCAGGCAAAAAGAATTGTGAAGATGCAGGAGATGGCTGCATCATATAACATTCCATTTGCAAACGGAGTAGAGGATATGGAGGAGATGGGAATCGACCCAGCGACGGATTTTTACAATCTGGATCACGTAAATATTCTCGGAGCCGAGAAGTATACCACTTATCTCGGGGATAAGCTTATGGCGGCATTTCCTTCTGTGACAGAGAAAACAGAGGCTGTTAAAAAGCACTGGAATGAGACATATGAGAAGTATACTGAAGAAAGAGCTGCCGTGGTGATCGGCGGGGAGCAATAAAATGCATGAACTGGAATATCCGTTTGATGCGGAATACATTTTAAAAAAGAAAAAAAGTATAAGACGCAAGCTGCTCGAAGAGAGAAATGATTTTACGGATAAGAGGATTGCGATTTTGGGTGGAAGTACAACTGCAAATATTAAACTCTGCCTCGAACTTTTTCTTCTGAATCAGGGAATCCGTCCTTCGTTTTATGAGAGCGAATATAACATGTTCTATGAGGATGCGATGTTCGGAAATGAGGAGCTGGACAATTTTCATCCTGATATTATCTATATCTGTACATCAAATCATAACATTCAAAACTATCCGACTGTTGGAATGTCAGATAACGCGGAGACAACCCACAATGTTTCTGATAAAAAAATGGAATCTGCAGATGGTGCCATGGATAAGGTTACTGCGGAAGACCTGCTTAACGTAGAGTTCTCCCGTTACGAAACTATGTGGGAGACACTCAGGCAGAAGTTTAACTGTCCGATTATTCAGAATAATTTCGAGATGCCATACTTCCGTCTGATGGGTAACCGTGATGCGTGGGATCCTTCCGGAAGGGTTCATTTTCTTAGAAAAATGAATGAAAGATTTGCAGAATACGCGGCTAGCCACGAAGGATTCTATATCTGTGATATAGAGTATATTTCTGCTGATTATGGACTTAAGGCGTGGTCGGATCCTTTCTACTGGCATATGTATAAATATGCTGTGGCAGTGCCGGCGATTCCGTATCTTTCCTTCAATGTGAGCAATATCATAAAGTCGATTTTTGGTAAGAACAAGAAAGGTCTGGTGCTCGATCTTGATAATACACTTTGGGGCGGAGTCATCGGTGATGACGGAGTTGAAGGCATCAAGATAGGACCGGAAGAATCTGAAGGACAGGCATACTGGGAATTTCAGAATTACCTGAAAAATCTTTCAGGACTTGGAATATTGCTTGCAGTTAATTCGAAAAATGATGAGAATGTGGCGCTTGCCGGACTGGAGTCTTCAGATAACGTACTTCATCCCGATGATTTTGCGGTCATCAAGGCTAACTGGGAGCCGAAAGGACAGAACTTTTCTGAGATAGCGAATACTCTGAATCTGCTTCCGGAGTCCCTTGTTTTTGTAGATGATAATCCTGCAGAACGTGCGAATGTTGAGGGATTCTTGCCCGGGGTCACAGCTCCAGAGATGGGTGAAGCGTATCAGTATATAGAGCGATTGGACAGAGGAGGATATTTCGAAACTACTCTCTTCACGGCAGATGATGCTAAGCGTACAGAGATGTACAAGGAAAATGCAAAGCGCTCCGCAGAAATGTCACGTTTTACTGATTACTCCGACTATCTTAAGTCACTGGAGATGAAGGCAGAAATCGGTCCATTTGTCCCATTATATATGCCGAGAATCGCTCAGCTTACCAACAAGAGCAATCAGTTCAACCTTACAACAAAACGTTACACAGAAGATGAAATCCGCCTGGCGGCAGATGATCCTTCGAGAATCACACTGTATGGAAAGCTTGCTGATAAGTTCGGAGATAATGGAGTTGTGTCGGTGATAATCGGACAGATCAAGGGAGATGAATGCCTGATAGAACTCTGGCTTATGAGCTGCCGCGTCTTAAAGCGTGGCATGGAAAATGCAATGCTGGATGCACTGCTTACAGAATGTAAGAAACGTGGAATAAAAACTGTTCGCGGAATCTATATCCCAACCGCTAAAAACGGCATGGTAAAAGATTTTTACGGAACCATGGGATTCACATTTGAAGAAGAATCCGAAGACGGAACCACAACATGGATATTGCAGGTAGACGGTGAGCAGAAATTTGAACCGTATTATATAAAAATGATTGAAGGAGAAAATCGATGACAAGAGAAGAAGTATATGAAAGATTAAACGAAGTGTTCAGAGACGTTTTTGATGACGAGGATATAACAGTGAATGACGCTACAACTGCGGATGATATCGAGGACTGGGATTCACTCGAGCATATCAACCTTGTAGTTGCGGTCGAGAAAGAATTCGGAATCAAGTTTAACATGGGCGAAGTAAACTCCTTCAAGAATGTCGGAGAGATGGTCGACATAATTCTAGCCAGAGTATAACACTTATATAAATGAGGATTAAAATGAACGAATTTAGATTCAGTGATCTCAGCGTAGGTCATAAAGAAGAATTCACGAGAACCATATCAGAAGAGGATATGGACGTCTTCAGAAAACTCTCGGGGGATGTGAATCCGCTTCATATGGACAGTGGCTTTGCGACTGAAAGAGGGTTTAATGACAAGGTTGTTTTCGGAATGCTTACGGCATCTCTTATATCAACGCTGGGAGGTGTTTACCTTCCGGGAAAGTATTGTATCATACAGGAGGTTGAGACTAAGTTCCTCAGACCTGTTTATCCGGGAGATACTCTTACCGTGACAGGTACAGTCAAGGAAATGAATGACACGGTTGAACAGGTCGTAACAAAGGTTGAAATCCGTAATCAGGACGGCGTGAAGGTTGTGTGAGGAACTCTCAAAACCGGATTTCTGAAATAGTACAGTAAATAATTGATTAAGCATAAAAAAGGAGGCCCACAATGGCAATCAATCCAATGGCACTGATGCAGCTTACAAGCCGTTTCAGCATATTCAATGAACAGCATCCGAAGGTTCCGATGTTTCTCAAAGCTGTCAGTCAGGATGCTGTAAAAGTAGGTTCAATCATTGAGATTAAGGTTACATCACCTGACGGGGATGAATACGTGACCAATATTAAGGTAACACCGGAAGATATGGAGACTATCCGTGTTATCGGGTCACTGAAGGATACGTCAATGTAATTACCGGAATCATCCGGGGACTAGATGATATGTCTAAGTAATTACCGGAATCATCCGGGGACTACAGGATACGGGAGGAGGACAAATATGGCAAGAACACTTTTAATCACAGGGGCAGCTTCCGATGTGGGAGTAGAATTATTGAAGAATATTTACAGTGATTATACTGAGATTTTTCTGCAGTACAGAAATGTAAATGAGGCTCTTCTGAAGGTTGTTAATGGGATAAAGGAAGACAGTAAACCGCCTCATATCACTTTGCTGCAGTCGGATTTTGAAGACGAAGCAAGAGTTGATGCCATGATCAATGCTATTGAACAGACGCGTCACATACCTGACCATATTATTCATCTTCCGGCTCCGAGACCGTACAATCAGCGATTCCATAAGGATAACTGGGAGAATTTTGACAGGGGCTGGGATATCTCTGTCCGCTCCATCGTGAAGATTCTTGAAAAGTTTATCCCTCATATGAGCAGGCAGAAATACGGTCGTATCATTTTCATGCTGACAAGCTGCACCAAAGGCAGTCCTGCCAAATTCCAGTCATCCTACGTTACGGTTAAATATGCACTTCTCGGACTCATGAAATCACTTTCTGTGGAATATGCCGACAAAGGCATCACGGTAAACGGAATCTCTCCGGAAATGATGGACACAAAGTTCATATCAGATCTGCCTGAGCTTCTGATAGAGCAGAATCGTGCATCCAGTCCGCTCAAACGTAATGTAAAGCTCGATGAGATCATCCCAATTATGCTGTATATGCTTTCAGACAGCGGCGCTGCCATGACGGGTGAGAACATCGCCATAACCGGAGGCATTATCCGTCACTAATGTTAGAGGAGGCACGCGGTGCTTTTTAACTCATTTCATTTTCTGATATTTCTGCCCATAGTGGCTGTGATATATTACATATTGCCGAAGAAGGTGCGGTACATATGGCTTCTCGCTGCAAGTTACTATTTCTATATGCAGTGGAATCCGGTTTATGTACTGCTTCTTCTTGTTACCACGCTGGTTACCTACGCCGGTGCGCTTGCTATCGAAAAGACATCGAAGCCCCGTACGAAGCGAATTGTACTGATAACGGCACTTACGGCGAATCTTCTGATGCTGGCATATTTCAAATACATGAATATGCTTATGTCTCTCGCAGCAAGTCTTGCAAAACTCTTCGGCACAGATGATCTCGGATTCAGCTTCAATATCCTTCTTCCCGTAGGCATTTCATTCTTTACACTTCAGGCACTGGGCTACCTTATCGATGTCTACAGAGGCGACATTTACGCAGAGAAAAATGTATTTCGTTACGCTCTCTTCGTCTCATTTTTCCCGCAGCTCGTAGCTGGACCTATCGAAAGATCCCGCGGGCTTCTGAAGCAGCTCGCAGTTCCAAAAAGCTTTTCATTTGAAAATGTAAGGCATGGCTTTATAACCATGCTGTACGGATATCTTCTGAAGGTTGTGATAGCAGACAGAATCGCTATCTTCGTGGATGCGGTTTACGACAGTCCGGAGCAGTTTGGCGGTGCATTTGTCGTTGTTGCGACACTGCTTTTCACACTTCAGATTTATTGTGATTTTTACGGTTATTCCACAATCGCCAAGGGGGCGGCACGTATACTCGGTATCAGTCTTATGGATAATTTCGATGCTCCTTATCTTGCAGGCAGCATCAAAGAATTCTGGCGTAGATGGCATATCTCGCTTTCAACATGGTTCAGAGATTATCTCTATATTCCGCTTGGCGGAAGCAGGAAGGGACGTACAAGAACTTACATCAATCTCATGATAGTATTTGCCGTGAGCGGTCTTTGGCACGGAGCTTCACTTTCATTTGTTGCATGGGGCGTTCTGCACGGACTCTACCAGGTAGTTGAAGGACTGCTGGGGGTCGGACGATCTAATGATAAACTGAAGGGCTCTGACAATCTGCCCGCTGACATTGAAAAAGTTGGGAATAAAGAAACTAGTACTGAAACAGCGTATCAGGGTAGAGAACATAAAGGAAAAGAAATACTAATTAGAGTATGTTCGGTGGTGATTAACTTCATCCTTGTAGCTGCGGCGTGGCTTCTCTTCAGAGCCGGCAGTCTCAGCAAGTCCGTTACATTGATCGGCAGGCTGTTTGCAGGAGATGGAGAGAGTTTTAACCTGACGACATTTACGGGACTCGGAGTCAGTGCTGAATACTTTATAGTTGTCGCGGTGGCAACTCTGATTCTCTTGATTGTAGATATACTGAAGTATAAAAAAATCGATGTTGCTGAGAGTTATCTCAAGATGAATGTCGTTCTGAGAGTAGTACTTACGGTGTTTCTCCTCGTTGCCATTATTCTCTTCGGATGTTACGGCAGCGCTTATGATACACAGCAGTTTATATATTTCCAGTTCTAAATTTGATCAGTGACAATAATCGAAATCTCCTGTTTTAGGCTCGATGATTAATATGGATTGATTATTATTCACATGTATTTGGTATTCAGACCTGAACAGTATTTATGTATCAGTGTTGAATAGCTTTATTCAGATATAAATAGATAATTGATTAGGTAAGACGTATGTCAGGTTCAGTTACAAATATAGCGACTGAAAACTTAATAAATGATTCCGATAAAGTGTCAGGAACAAACAGAAAATCCACACTTATTCGCACTATCGCTGCAATCCTGGCAGGCGTTATTCTTTTTGTTGCCATTACGAAGCAGCTGGATTATATGTATGCGACACATGATATGTGGGACAGGATTCTGATGCATTCGTATGAGTCTGAGAAGGATATAGATATCGTAACTCTCGGATCATCGCATGTGTTCTGTGACATTAGTCCAGAGGTTCTTGACGCGGAAAGCGGGATGAAGAGCTTTAATCTCGCAACCCCGTCACAGAGACTGGACTGCACCTATTATCTTCTGAAGCAAGCGCTCCGTCAGCATGACCTTAAGAAGGTTTATATAGAATGCTATTACTGGTGCGGAGCAGAGTATGAGATATGGGATAAGACAGCGGCAGAGTATGTAAAGACCGAGGTTACAAAAGATCCTGCTAATTATGCTACTTCATGGGCGCTCAGTTACGCCATGAAGCCTACCGCGGAGTCGGCAGCCATAAGGCTTGGGGCAGCAGATGTAGAGCATGGCATGGAGACTGTATTTCCATTTGTAAGATACAGAGAGAAGCTTTTTGATGGGGAATACATAAAAGAAACTATCGCTACAAAGAAGTCGGATGACTATAAGAATTACATTTACAAGTATGAAGAAACTGATGCTGACGGCACTGTTTATACAAAAGAGTATTGTCCGAAAGGCTATCTTTCTGATAATGGCGGAAAGCTCTGTGATTCAGAAAAGCTTTATAACCGTGTAAGAAATCTTTCGGATTATGGAATGGGAACGGAAAGCAGGAAGTGGCTCGGAAAGATCATCAGTCTCTGTCAGAAGAAGGGCGTGGAGATCACACTTTTTACTGCACCGATGTATGACCTGCAGCTTATAAGCACGGGTGATTATGATAGATATGTTAAAGAACTTCGGGCAGTTGCCGATGAGTACGGAATAGAGTATTATGATTTCAATCTTATGAAGAACGAATATCTGGATATTAAACATGGTGAATATTTCATGAATATGGGTCACCTCAATTCTGTCGGAGCAGAGCAGTTCACCAAGGCTTTCTGGGAGACTGTAAATGAGACGGAAAAAGAAAGATTCTATGACTCATACAAAGATAAGCTCGCTGCAGAACCATCTGAAATCTTCGGACTTTATTATTTCTACACAGAACCCGACGGAACCATGGATGCCAAAGGTGCTCCGGTTTATAAGAGCAGAGAGTATCATGTAGCAGCAAACCGTGATGATGTGTATGACATTACAGTTACAACTTCGGACGGTGAAACCATTTCATTTGAAAATGTAAACAGCTTCACGCTTCCTGCTGACAGCCATGGCAGTATTGAAGTGGTGGGTGAATCGGGTAATATCACTGTGAACTACTAACTGTTAGTAGGAACAACTGAATTTGCCGATTTATTTCATGTAGTTTGTTAGCTGGATTAATGATATGAAAAACAACACAGCGAAAATTATATATATAGTTCTGATTCTCGCGTTGATCCTTACTTTGTCATTCTCGGTTCTGAAGGGATATCTGGGACGGGATAAGGCGGCGAAGGAGCCGTCAGATATCTCGTATTACATCCCATACAGGGAGGATGTAATAGGTATGGACAGAGATATCAAAGCCTACGGCGGATGGAAGCTGGACAAGATCGGAGAGGACCGTATGGTAATAGAGATGGACAATCATTATCTCTGTTATTCGGAGCTTCCGGAAAGTGATGCGGACATCGAAGCTGCAGCTGATTCACTTCAGGAATTCTTCGGTTTTCTTGATGAAAAGGGTATAGATCATCTGTACTTCAATATGGGATCAAAGACCAGTCCTGTGGACAGGCAGATGCCTATAACAAATATGGAATGTACGAATGAAAATGGTGACCGATTCCAGACTGCACTCGAAACGCGTGGTATAGAATACGTCGATATGCGTGATGAACTGCTCCAAAGCGGACGTGACTGGTACGGCTCATTTTACATTGCAGATAATCACTGGACCACAGATACACAGCTCTGGCTGGCAGGCGATATAGCCGGAATATTGAACAAAGATTACGGCTACAACTTCGACCTCTCAACATTTGATAAGACAAATTACAATTCCGAGGTGCATCCTACCTATTGGCTCGGCTCGCAGGGACGTGCAGTCACAGCAAAGCGTGCTCCGCTCGATGACTTTGAAATCATCACGCCTAAGTTTGAAACGAGCCTTACAGTTACAGTGCCTTCCCGAGGTGAAGATATAACCGGACCTTACGCCGATTCATATTTCAATCGTGAGCTTTTTGATGATATAGCGTCATATACTGACGATGATTATCTTAATAAGCCCGATGCCTATAGCTGCATTCGTATTGGAAATGAAAGGCTTGCCCACGTTCATAATAATCTTGCAACAGGAAATGAAGGGAAGAAGATACTTCTTCTGTATGATTCTTATTCACATTATATCGCTTCATATCTTGCGCTCGGAATAGAAAATATGGATATCATACACCTTCCCAACACTGACGAGAGCGTCCGAAAATACATAGAAGAATCAGAACCTGATATGGTGCTTGTGATGTACGCCGAAAGAAATATTATGGCACCTGATTACAGTAGTTACATAAGCCCATTTGATTTTAGATAAAAGAGTAAAGAAGGCTGAACTCATATTAAGTGAGTTCGGCCTTCTTTATTGACGCAAATGAGCGAAAAGTGGTACAATAAAACGGAATGTTTTTTGCCTTGAAGTTAGAATTTCAGGTGTTGTTTTTCAAGGTGTTTCCGGCATTCCGGAGAGGAGTTTTTATGAGTAAAAAAGTGGGTATCATTGTAGGCGTTTTAGCAGTAGTTGCGTTAGTCATTTTCGTGATCAGTTTTGCTATTCTGAGGAAAAAGACTTACCGATTGCTGAAGGTCTATGAATTCACAGGCGAGGGCTCAGTTACAAGGGACAAGAAGGGGGATCTCACCCCGTATAACAATATGGTTCTTAAGTCCGGAGATAAAGTAAAGCTGGTTCAGGGTGATATGTGTCTTCAGGCTGATGAAGATAAGTTTATTTACCTTGAGGATGATACCGAGCTTACTCTTGTTGCATCAGGTAACAGTGAGAACAGCAAGACAACAATCAATCTCCAGAAGGGTGCCATTACGAATGATATAAAGAACAAGCTTTCAAATGATTCTTCATACGACATCAATACACCAAACTCAACTATGATGGTAAGAGGTACTATCTACCGTGTTTATGTTTATAAGATTGGCGATGTTACATACACCAGAGTATCAGTATTTGAAGGCAAGGTTACCACAAGACTTGTTTATAAAGACGGAACAGTTTCTGACAAAGAAGTAGAAGTTGAAAAAGGTAAGGAAGTAATCATCTATGAGGATGGTAATACTACCGATTATGTATCAGATCCTACAGACATTGACTTCTCAACAATACCTGCCGAAGTCATCGATGTGGTAACAGAAGCCAGAGATGCAGGACGTGACGTTGCACTTATGGAGAGCGACGTTGTAACAGTTACATTTATGTATAATGGAAAAGTATTTGGAACACAGACAGTCTCAAAGGGTGATAAGGTTGTGAGACCTTCACTCGCACCTGCTGCATCCGGTGACTGGAATTGGGACTTCAATAAGACAATTGACGAAGATACGACTATCGAGTGGAAGTGACATAAAGAATAAAGCATGTCGCTCGCGACATGCGCCGCGCCGAGCGCGGGATGCGAAGCATCATACCTATCGCGCGAGTGCGCATCCCCCGGAGGGTCTTTAATTGGAAACGCAGTTTCCAATTATAAGGTATAGCATGCCCATCGTGGCATGCTCCGCCACAGGGCGGATTAAGAGAATATAACCCATTGTTTTGGTTTAGAGAGGTTATATTATGGAGAGTTTAAATAAAAGAAAAAGACTAAAAAAGGCAATCAGTATATTTATTGCCGCAATCATGATTCTGGCCAGTTCGGTATCGTATCCCGGCGGTGTCAGTATATACGCTGCAGATGGGGATGATCCGTCCAAGTCAGATTCGTCAGTCATGCTGGATGGGCTTGAAGAGACATATTATTACGGTACGGATGTTGCCACCAAGATTAAAAGCTGTATATCTGTTGCCGACGGCTATGATGGAGAGGTTTATCTTGAATATATAAGCCCGTATGGCGGTGATTATTCGACAGACTTCGGAGCATATTCAGGAACCTGGAAGGTAAGAGCTGTTGCCCCGGCAACTGATAATTATAACAGTTCAGAATCCGCCGAAAAGACCTTCAGTATTGAAACACTTCCTCTTTCTGAAGTGACGCGCACATCCACGGGGAATCTTGCAGATATTGAGGGCTTAAGCAATACTTATTATGCAAAGGGTAAGATTGTTATCAAGCCGGCAGAGGGTTTTCAGATAAAAACCTATATGGGGGATTCGGTATATACTTCTGCTTTGGAACTGGGGTATGACGACCTGTATCCGGAGGATAATGGTTATAATTTTAATGCAGATTATGGATTCTATTTCAAGAGAGTAAGTGACAACGCTGAAACTCAATATGTGGACATATATACACTTTTTGGCAATCTGGATCCAGGAGATATAGTATTTGATGATGAGGTGCCATACACTGGCGATGTATATGCCTACCGCGACGATGATCATGAGGAGTGGAATGAAGCATCTCTTGAAGACACTATCTATGCAACCGCAGTTGAATTTTCCATATGGGATCTGTATCTGGATACAGTGACCGTATCCGATGGTACTACAACCACCACTTACAGCAGGGCGAATAATGAACTTGAAACTGACAGTGATGGTTACGGGTACAGTAAGGATATTTCTATCGAAGCGGTTTTTGGTACTCCTAAGAATATAACAGTAACAGCTACTGACCTCGCAGGATGGGAAACTGCAAAATCTTTTACCCTTAAGTATCCTCTTTCAGAAACAACAGCAACTGTTACAGTTCCTGATGCTTACGTTGGACAGGATTTTACTCCTGTGGTTGAAACAGAATCTGACGGTAAGAGTCTTGCAACCTTCAGATATAAGTCAGTGGATGAGCCTGAAGATCTATATACTGAAGAGAAGCCTACAGCTGCAGGTGAATACGACATAGAAGCAACTATACCGGAAACAGATAAGTTCGAACAGATTGTATGCTACGGTACATTTACCATCAAGAATAAGGAGACGGTTTCTGTATCCTTATCAGTTTCGGATGTCTATTATGGTGCTTCACCGGAACCTAAGGTTGTAACTGAATCTGATGGAAAGAATGACACAGCATTCTGGTACAAGGTTCAGGGAGCCGACGACACTACTTATACGACAGACGTTCCGACGGCTGTTGGAAAATATACAGTAATGGCTGTTGTGCCTGAGACAGACACATATGCGAAATTAACTACTACAGCGAATTTCTCAATCATGAAATTAACAACTTCTATAACAGTATCGGTTGAGGATATTCTGGTAGGAGAAACAGTTGATCCTAAAGTGCAAACTGATTCTGATGGAGAGCCTGTTGTAGAGTATAAGCTCCTTGATGAAGAAGAAAGCGAATATACCACTGTTAAGCCTACAGCTGCAGGAGAGTATAACGTGCGTGCGTCTGTTGCTGCAACAGCTACTCACCAGGCTGAAACAAGTGACATTTCCTCATTTGTTATCAGCAGGCTTACAGATGATGATGCAACTGTAACAGTAGCAAATTCATTGGTCGGTGATGACTACGAGCCTGTTCTCTCTACAGATTCAGACGGCAAGGACGGTGCGGTATTTGAGTATAAAGCCCTCAGCGCTCCTGAGGAAGCATATTCAGATACTAAGCCTGTTCTGGCAGGAACATACTCGGTCCGTGCAACTGTACAGCAGACAGATATGTATGAAGAGGTTGTATGTGAAAGCAGTTTCACTATCAGTAAGAGAGAAACGACTGCAACCGTTACAGTTCCGAATACAAAGGTCGGACAGACATATTCACCATCACTTACAACAGCTTCGGATGGTAAGGATACTGCAACATTTGAGTATAAGCTGACTGATGAGACGGAAGATGATTATTCAGAAACCCAGCCTACAGCAGCAGGTGAATATACAATAAGGGCGACCGTGCCCGAGACCAATACCTACAAAAAGATTGTATGTGAGAATACATTTACAATCAGCCTTAATTCAGTCGGTGAAGCAACTGTAACGGTTCCGGATACAGTGATTGGTACTGATTACGAGCCTGTTCTTAGCACAGATTCAGATGGTAAGGACGATGCGGTATTTGAATATAAGGTTAAGGACGCCGAGGACAGTACCTATTCAGAAGACAAGCCTACGGCAGCCGGAGACTATACAGTAAGAGCGACAATTCCTGAGACAGAGAATTACGAAGAAGCAGTATGCTACGATGATTTCACGATAAGCAAAAAGACAGTAGATGCTGATGTTTATATAGCTGATACTTATGTTGATGCAGAATATGTACCGACACTTACCACAGAATCAGATGGTAAGGCAACCGCAGTATTCAGCTATAAGCCGAGTGATGCAGAGGATGATGAGTATTCATCTGAAAAGCCATCGACTGTGGGAACCTATATAGTACGTGCGGTAGTTCCTGAGACAGATACTTATGAATCAGTTACTGCCACATATGAGTTTACGCTCAGTAAGCATGAGTCGACAGTTACAGTAACTATCGGGAATTCCAAGGTCGGCGAAGAGTATGCTCCTGAGACAAATACTGATTCAAACGGTATAGTAAGTTATGAGTATAAACTATCTGACGCTGAGGATGATGAATATTCATCTGAAAAGCCAACAGCAGCAGGACTCTACACTGTAAAGGCTACTGTTTCCGAAACCGCTGCTTATCTTTCAGGCAGTGACGAGGCAGACTTTGAAATAACAAAGAATGAAGCAAATATCACTGTAACGGTTGCGGATTCAAAGGTCGGACAGACCTACTCACCTGTAGTTGAGTCCGAATCAAACGGAACAAGGTCATTTGTATATAAAGTCAGAGGGGCAAATGACAGTACTTATACTGATGCGAAGCCAACGAAAGCAGGAAAGTATACTGTAAAGGCAACTATCGCAGCAACTGACTACTATGACGAGATAAGCGGTACTGCTGATTTTGAGATTACCAAGAATACGGCAGATGCAACAGTAACCGTTCCGAATAGTAAGGTAGGTGAGACATATTCACCAACACTTACCACAGATTCAGATGGAGCGGACGATGCAACATATAAGTATATGCTGACAGATGATCCGCTGGAAGAATATTCAGAAACTCAGCCAACAGCAGCAGGAGCTTATACAGTTTTTGTAACAGTACCTGAAACTGAAGCTTATGAAGAAGCTACAGCTACTGCAGAGTTTACTATCAGCAAGAATACAGTAGCAGCAACAGTTACTGTTCCGGATACTGAGGTTGGAGAAACGTATTCGCCAACACTTACCACAGTTTCTGACGGTAAGGACGATGCGGTATTTGAGTATAAGCTGACAGATGATCCGGAAGATGAATATTCAACAACTCAGCCTACGGCAGCCGGTGAGTATTCAGTAAGGGCAACCGTACCGGAGACAGATACATACGAAGAGATAGTATGTGAGAATACATTTACTATCAGTCTTAATCCGGTCGGAACAGCAACAGTTACAGTATCTGATACTGTGATCGGAACAGATTATGAGCCGGTTCTTACCACAGATTCTGATGGCAAAGATGATGCAGTATTTGAGTATAAGTTAAAGGATGCCGAAGACAGCGATTATTCAGAAGATAAGCCAACAGCAGCCGGAACTTATACAGTAAGAGCAACTATACCAGAAACAGAAACCTACGAAGAAGCTGTATGCTATGATGATTTCACCATCAGTAAGAAGACAGGAACAGCAACAGTAACCGTTCCTGACAGTAAAGTGGGTGAGACATATTCACCATCACTTACAACAGATTCAGATGGCAAGAATGATGCAACATTTGAGTACAAGCTGAGTAATGATGAGGATAGTGAGTATTCAGAGGAAAAGCCTGTTGCAGCAGGAACCTATACAGTTCTTGCAACAGTACCTGAAACTGATACTTATGACGAAGTAACAGCTACTGATGAATTCACTATCAGCAAAAATATAGCGGTGTCAACAGTAATTGTTCCGGATACTAAGGTCGGAACCGCCTACGAACCAACACTCACCACGGATTCTGATGGTAAGAATGATGCGGTATTTGAATATAAGGTTACCGGTGCGATAGATGAATCTTATACAGATACAAAGCCAACAGCAGCCGGAAGTTACACAGTAAGAGTTACTGTACCTGAAACTGATACTTATGACGAGGTTATCTGCTATGATGATTTCGAGATAAGTCTTAATTCTGCCGGTGAAACAACTGTAGCAGTACCTGATACCGTGATCGGTACAGAATATGCACCTGTTCTTACCACAGATTCAGACGGGAAGGACGATGCTGTATTTGAGTATAAGTTAAAAGATGCCGAAGATACTGATTATTCAGAAGAAAAGCCAACGGCAGCCGGAACTTATACGGTAAGAGCAACAGTTCCTGAAACTGATATTTACGAAGAAGCAATCTGCTATGATGATTTCACCATCAGCAAGAAGACAGCAACGTCTTCAGTAATAGTTTCGGATACAAAGGTCGGACAGACATATTCACCATCACTTACCACAGATTCAGATGGTAAGAATGATGCAGTATTTGAATATAAGCTGACTGCTGACTCTGAAGAAGAATATTCAGAAACACAGCCGACAGCAGCAGGTGAATATACAGTAAGGGCAACCGTGCCTGAAACTGATACTTACGAAGGGACGGCATGCGAGAATACATTTACGATTAGTCTCAATTCAGTCGGTGAAACAACTGTAACTGTACCTGATACCGTGATCGGTACAGAATACGCGCCTGTTCTTACAACGGATTCAGACGGGAAGGACGATGCTGTATTTGAGTATAAGTTAAAGGATGCCGAAGATACTGATTATTCTGAAGATAAGCCTGCGGCAGCCGGAACCTATACTGTAAGAGCAACAATTCCTGAGACAGAGAATTATGAAGAGGCAGTATGCTACGATGATTTCACGATAAGCAAGAAGACAGCAACGTCTTCAGTAATAGTTTCGGATACAAAGGTCGGACAGACATATTCACCATCACTTACCACAGATTCAGATGGTAAGGATGATGCAGTATTTGAATATAAGCTGAATGCTGACTCTGAAGAGAAATATTCAGAAACACAGCCTACAGCAGCAGGCGATTATACAGTAAGGGCAACTATACCCGAGACTGATACTTACGAAGAAACAGTATGTGAAAGTACATTTACCATAAGCCTTAATTCAGTCGGGGAAACAAAGGTTGAGGTGCCTGATACAGTTGTCGGAACAGCTTATCAGCCTGTTCTTACGACAGATTCAGACGGCAAGGATGACGCAGTATTTGAATATAAGCTGAGCACGGCAGAGGACAGTGAATATACATCACTTCAGCCAACAGCAGCAGGAACCTATACAGTACGAGCAACAGTTCCAGAGACGGAAACATACGAAGAAGCAGTCTGCTATGATGAGTTCACTATCAGCAGAAAAACTGCTACAGCAACAGTATCAGTTGATGACTCAAAGGTCGGAGATCAGTATATTCCGACAGTTGATACAGATTCAGACGGTATACCATACTTTGAGTATAAAAAGAGTACGGATGATGACAGCAAGTATTCAGAAGATATGCCTGAAGCAGCAGGAACTTATACGATACGTGCTACTATTCCGGAAACGGATACATATGAAGAAGTAAGCTGTACAGACGAGTTTACTATCAGCAGAAGAACTGCAACTGCATCAGTTGTTGTTCCTGATTCAAATGTAGGTAATTCCTATGAACCTTCACTTTCAGCAGATTCAGATGGAAAGGATGCGGCTAAGTTTGAGTATAAGCTGAGCTCAGCAGAGGATTCTGAGTATACAGAAACCAAGCCAACAGCAGCAGGAACCTATACAGTACGAGCAACAGTTCCTGAAACTGATACATATAACGAAGTCATCTGCTATGATGATTTCGAGATAAGCAGAAATGGCGCCGCAGCTACAGTTGCTGTTCCTGATTCGCTGGTAGGGGATACATATGAGCCTACACTCACAACCGATTCAGACGGAAAGGACAGTGCGGTATTTGAATATAAGCCGAGCACGGCTGATGATATGATGTACCAGTCAACTAAACCTGTAGCAGCAGGAACCTATATGGTACGTGCTACCATACCTGCTACAGCAAGCTTTGAAGAGATAAGCTGTACATCAACATTTACTATCAGAAAGAGGACAGCAACTGCAACTGTAGATGTGGATGACACATATGTCGGGGCAGCATATGAACCTGTAGTTACTACAGAATCAGACGGCAACATTACATTTGCATATAAACTGAGCACGGCAGATGACAGTGAGTATGTAGCAGCAAAGCCAAGTGCAGCCGGAACCTATAAGGTAAAGGCAACGGTAGCAGCATCGGAAACGTATGAAGAGATCAGCTGCACAGCGACATTTACCATAAGCAGGAGGACAGTAACTGCATCAGTCAGTGTAGAGGATACAAAGGTAGGAGATACATACGAACCTGTACTTACGACTGATTCAGACGGAAAGGCTTCTGCAGCATTTGAATATAAACCAAGTACGGCGGAGGATTCTGAATATACAGAAACTAAGCCTGTGGTAGCAGGAACCTACACAGTACGAGCAACAGTTCCTGAAACAGCAACATATAGGGCTGTAAGCTGCACAGATACATTTACTATCAGCAAGTTTACAGTGAGTGCAGAGATTATAGTTCCTGATACAAATGAAGGTGACAGCTATAATCCTGAGCTTGTAACTGTATCAGACGGAAGTGTTAGTTATGCTTATAAACTGAGCTCTGAAAATGACACGGCTTATACAGCAACCAAGCCTACAGCACCGGGAACCTAAACGGTACGTGCGACTGTGGCAGAAACAGCAAAGTATACTGAGATTATTACTACAAAAGAATTTAAGATAAACAAGGTTGAAGAACCTGAAGAACCTGAGGAGCCTGAAGAACCTGTGGATCCGAGAAAGGCTCCGTCAAGACTGAATATTACCATAAGAGGTACTTATGTAGGTCAGACAGTCCGTGTATTTGTTGATACAGATTCAGACGGGGAGAAACTTATAAGATTCAAGCCTTACGGCGCAGATGACAGTGCTTATACAGAAGCAGTTCCTTCAGCAATCGGCAGTTATACAGTTCGTGTGGATGTATCAGGAACAGATAACTTCTATGCAGCATCTGCAGCGACAAACTTTGATATCATTTATCTTGATACACCGCAGACGGCATATACAATAGTCGGAACAAAGGGTAATAATGGTTACTATACAAGTGATGTTTATCTTAAGGCTGCACCGGGTTACAGGATTTCAACTGATTCGAACGGACCTTACAGAGATACTGTTCCATACAGTGACGGCAACGTTTATCTTGAAAGAATAGATGACGGTGCACGTACAACATCAGTCGGAGTCAGCCTGAAGCTTAAGGTTGATAAGGACGCACCGGAGATAGCAGGTACAGAAAGCAGTGTAATTGACGGAAGCAGCTTTTATTCAGATGGTGTGGGTATCAGTGTTTCTGATCCAAGTCTTGCACGTCTTACAGTAAACGGTTCAAGTGTAAATGTAACTAACGGCAAAGCAACCATCACTCTTGATCCGGAGAACGGAACAAAGACATTTAATATAAGGGCTGAGGATGAGGCCGGAAATGTAAGCACTCTCAGAGTTACAGTTATGGCAGCATGGCTGAAGACCAAGATTATTCCTGCTAACAAGCGTCTGCCACTCGTTAAGAGAGAGAACTACAGACTTGGAAGCGGTATGTGGCGTGTTTCAGGCGACAGCACTGTATATTCCGGAGGAAGCTCAGTGTTTGTAAGGTCTGATGGAAATTATACATTTACTCAGGTTAGATAAGTTATGAAGAAAAAACTTTTAGTTGTTTATGAAATGATAGTAGTAGGAGTACTGGTATTCCTGCTGACATCCTTAGACCTTTTCAGCTCTCTGGATTATATGGCGCGTGATGCGCTGTACCAGAGAGCCAGAGGTATCGACAGTGACATAAAGATCATCGGAATAGATGAAAAGACACTGAACGAACTGGGACCGATACAGACCTGGTCCCGTTCGTACTACGGAGACCTTCTCACAAAGCTTAATTCCTCTGATGAAACCAAGCCTCTTCTGGTAGGATTCGATATTCAGTTTTCGGGAGAGACAGGAGAAGGGGATGCGGTATTTGTAAAGGCTGCCGAAGAGAGTGGAAATGTAGTCATCGTAAATCATCTGTTATATGGTAAGAGACCTGAATTAAATGAAAAGGGACTTCTGGTACAGCCTGTTATAGATGTCGAAGAACCTTTTAAGGCACTGGACGATGTTACGGAGTCGGGGTACAGCAATGTAGCGGAGGATTCGGACGGTATAGTCAGGAAAATCGCGCCCAGCGAGACATTTAACGGAGAAACATACGAAATGTTCTCCAAGGAACTTTATAACAAATATTGTGAACTGACAGATACCACACCAAATGAGATACCTCTTGACAAGTACGGAAGAAGCCTTATCAACTATTCCGGAAAATCCGGAGATTATGAATATATCTCCATGGTGGATGTATTAAACGGAAATATCGATCTTCATACATTTTCGGACAGTATAGTTCTGGTGGGTGCATATGCAGCCGGGATGCAGGATAATTTCAAGGTTCCTCTCGGAAGAGACCAGCAGATGTTCGGAGTGGAGATTCATGCAAATATACTTCAGTCCTACATGCAGGGACGTTTCTCCATAAACGGAAATCCTTTCATTTTCGGACTGATAACCGCACTGGTTGCCATGGCGCTTCACCTGGCGTTCAGAAAGCTTAAGGTATGGCAGGCACTTATAGTGCTTCTGGCGGTACTCGGAGCTTTTATATTTACTTGTATTTTTATCAATAACAAAGGTCTTGCCTTCAGTGTTATCTACTTCCCTATAGTTGCGGTGCTGTCATATGGCTATTCACTGGCAATAGGCTATATTCAGGAGCAGGCAAAGCGTAAGAAGGTACTTAATGCCTTTCGTAAGTACGTGGCTCCTCAGATCGTTGAAGAGATCGCGAAGAAGGGTGACTTTAATATCAAGCTCGGCGGAGAGAACAGAGATATCGCGGTTCTTTTCGTTGATATAAGAGGCTTTACCACCATGTCAGAGGCACTTGAGCCGGAGCAGGTTGTATCGATATTGAATGAATATCTGGCACTGACTACGGAGTCAATATTTAATAACAGCGGTACTCTGGATAAGTTTGTCGGCGACGCCACCATGGCGGTGTTCAACTCTCCTTTTGACCTTCCTGACTATGAGTATAAGGCAGTATGTGCTGCCATGGACATAGTTGCGGGGGGCGAAAGAATAGAAGAGAAGTTCATGAAGGAATATGGCAGGAGCGTAGGCTTCGGTGTAGGTGTAAATGTAGGCCCAGCCGTTGTGGGAAACGTTGGATGCGATTTCAGAATGGACTTCACGGCTATAGGAGATACAGTTAATACAGCGGCGCGTCTTGAGGCAAATGCCAAGAAGGGACAGGTGCTCATAAGTGATGTGCTGTATGAAAGACTTAAGGACCGAATAGAAGTTAAAGATGTTGGGGAGATACCTCTCAAGGGTAAGAGCAAGGGAGTCTTTGTTTACGAAGTAACAAAAGTCCTTGGGAGAGAATAAAGTCATCTGCGGGCTAAGACGGCAAGTTTAAGGCAACAGGTTATGACAAAAAAAGGAGATGATATTTTGCTTAAATTCTTTGGAAGAGGGGCAGGCTTTTCGGATGAACACAATGCAGCATTCTTCATAAGCGGCAATGATCTCGTGTTGATAGACTGTTCTATTACTACATTTGTCAAACTTAAAAATATGGAGATTGACGGTATCTGGGATGCCATAAAGGATGATCCGGATTATGCTGATATCAGAGGTGAAGACTGGGTTCCGAAAAGGATTGTTGTGCTTGTGACTCATACTCACAGTGATCACATAAGCGGAATATCAATGCTCATTCATCTTGCACATTACAAATGGGGAATTCCGGTTCTGGTAATCACACCGTCAAGAACCTTACAGAATGATCTCAGAAAAGTTCTCAATATTGAGGGCTGTGTAGAAGAAAATGGTGTTTATAAGGTTCGTGTAAACTATGAGGTGAAATTTGACTGGCTGATCAAGTCAATACCTACGGTTCATGCTGACGAACTCAGAGGCAGGTGCTTCGGATATGAGCTTTTTCTCTGGGGAAAGAAGATCATCTATACCGGAGATACTTCAACGCTGGATACATTTAAGAACTACATAACAAAGGGGACTTATCTATATACAGAGTGCTCAGCCTTCAGGTCACCGGTTCATCTGTTCATGACAGATCTTTATGATATGAAGGACTGGTTTAAGGAAAATGATATACATGTAACTCTCATGCATCTTGACATAGAGGATAAGATAGCAGAGATGGCAGAGTCGGCCGGATACGAGCTGGCTCCGCTGGTATAGATTTAAAAAATGATTCACAATTAAGAGGGGGAAGTTTATGGAAGACAACAAGAAATTATTGGAAAGTATGTATGATATAGGCGATAAGCTCTATAGGGAAATGTGCGCTGCAAAACCCAGCGACCATGCCACACTTTTTGCCTATGTTACGGAACTCGGAAGGATGATGACAGATTCCGACAGAGCAAGCTTCTGGAAATGGGACAGAGTCAAGAAAGAACTCTGGACTACATCCGCAACGGGAATCGAGAGGATAGTCATCCCTGACAGTACAGGCCTTGTAGGTAAGGCAATCAAGGAGAAGAGGGTTGTTGTTACAAATGATCCGTATAATGATCCTGATTTCAATTCAAATGTAGATAAGAAGACAGGTTATGTTACAAAGTCAATTCTTGTAATGCCTGTTGCAGATATAAACGGAGAGTTTATAGGTGCTTTCCAGATCATCAATAAGCTGGACGGAACAGGTTATGATGAGGTAGAGGATGTAAGAAAGCTTTCATTTGCTGCCATGATGTGCGGAATCGCTCTAGAGAGTGAAAGCTTCCTTGAGGAATCTCACCATGATAAGCTTACAAAGCTTAAGAACAGAATGGGATTCTACAGTGACTTCTCCAGAAGATTCGGAAAGGTTCTTGATGCAGGCAAGCCTCTCTCAATGTTCATCAGCGATATCGATAAATTTAAGTCTGTAAATGATACATACGGCCATAATGCCGGTGACGATGTTCTTGCATTTACCGCTTCTCTTATCGAGAGCTCATGTACTGAAAAAGATGCATGCTACAGATGGGGCGGCGAGGAATTCATCATGCTGATGGAGGATACAGAGCTGGAAGAGTGTGTTGCCAAGGCAGAGATGGTCCGTGAGAAGATACAGAATTCAACCATAAATGCAGATGGAAATGATATAAGCTGTACCATGAGCTTTGGATGCAGGCAGTTTGACCCGGCTAAGACTATTGAAGAGAATATCAGCGTTGCTGACGGATTCCTGTATATTGCAAAGGAAAGCGGAAGAAACCGCGTTGTATATAAGTAGGGGATGATAAAGTGGGATACAGATTTTATGGCTGGGAAACCGCTGATGTAAAAGCAATAACCGATGAATATAAAGAAATCACGACACCGCACCAGCTATACGATGCACTGTCGCATATCTGGTGCGAGTATACATGTGCTCCGAGATTGAGACAGGAATGGAGCAGGGAGAATATGACTCTGGGACAGTGCTCCATAACTGCATTTCTTGTTCAGGATATTTTCGGGGGTAAGGTTTACGGTGTTCCCAGACAGGGTGGAAATTTCCACTGCTACAATGATGTAGGCGGGGTTATATTCGATCTTACAAGCGAGCAGTTTATAGATGAAGTACTTTCATATGAGAATAATCCGGAGCAGTTTCGAGAGATTCATTTTGCAAAGGAAGAAAAATTCCGGAGATATGAATATCTTAAGAGGGCTCTGAAAGATTACTCCGATGCACATAGTATTTCTTGAAAAAAAATTCATTTTATTTTAGAATATAGACGTTGGTTATTTGGGGGTTTGTCGTAAAGACAGCAAATATTAGGGGGAAAAACATTGTCTGCAAAATCTGAACGATATAGCAGGTATGATGTAGTTATCATAGGTGCGGGTAATTCCGGACTTATGGCGGCTTGTCGTGCCTCTAAAATGGGACTCAAGGTTTTGTGTATCGAAAAACATAATCTTGAAGGCGGAGCTGCCCAGAGCTTTGTCAGAGGAAGGTTCGAATTTGAAGCATCACTTCATGAGATACCTGATTTTGGTGAAGGAAAGATGAGAGGAATGCTCGGCCATCTTTTTGACGATCTTAAGATCGATGTCGATTTTTATCCGATTCATAATGCATTCAGATATATAGTTGCCGATGGCAATAATATCGAACTTGATGTGACAGTTCCGCATGGACGGGAAGAATTTCTTGATTACATGGAAAAGGTTTCTCCGGGAAGCAGAAAATCCTGTGAGATATTCCTTGATTCATGTTCCGTTATTACTGAAGGAATGGAATACATGGGGAAGTCACGCGGAAGATGGACTATGGATGAAATGAAAACCAGATATCCTGAATTCATGAAAATCCTGGGCCTTTCCGCAGCTGAATATTTCCGTGAAATAGGAATGCCTCAAAAGGTTATAGATATAATAAGCGCTTACTGGCCGTATCAGGGTGTTGATATAGAGCATATCGACGCCAGCAGATTCATACTTATGACAAGCAGTTTTTTTACAGGCGGGGCATATATGCCGAAATACCGCTCTCATGAGATGGCTGCTGCCATAGAGAAGAAGGCCAGAGAATATGGCTGTGATTTCTGGTTCAATACGGAAGTGGTTTCCATAGGGACAAAGAACGGGGCCATAAACTCGGTAACTACGGCGGACGGGAGAACGGTTGAAACATGCGCTGTTATAGCAAATGTATTCCCTGATGTGGTATACGGAAAGCTTCTGGACAATAAAAGTCTTATCCCGGAATTTGAGCTTAAGAAGGTAAATGCGAGAGACTTCGGTTTCAGACCGGTTTCCGTATATGTCGGACTCGATGCTTCGCCGGAAGAACTTGGAATCAAGGATTATACGCTTTTCCTTAGTTCGAGTGTTGATACTGAAAAGGTATTTAATAAGATTCATAGTCAGGATGTATATTTCGATGGATTAGCAGACGGGCTTTCCTGTTCCTGTCCGAATATCGTTAATCCGGAGTGTTCACCTGAAGGAACAACCATTTTTATAATAGTTACTTCATATATGTCTGAATGCTGGAAGGAAATCAAGCCTGAAGACTATGTGAAAGTTAAGAGTAAGGTTGCCGATAAGATGCTCACCAGATATGAAAATGTTATGGGCATAGATATAAAATCTCATATTGAAGAGATTGAGATTGCGACGCCGGTTACATTTGCAAGATACATGGGAACTCCCCAGGGATCAGTTTACGGATATTTCGCCGAGGATTGGGACGGCTTTGCTGCCCGTGCTCTCGCAGGTGTCAGAGAAATGTCTGTGCCGGGGCTTTTCTTCATAGGAGCACACGGAAACAGACTCAGTGGATTCTTACCTACCTATACTGACGGAGACGCAGTTGCGAAGATGGTTATGGGATATGTGATGGGAGGTGGAAAACAGTGAGTTCTGAACAGGTGAAAGATGTTCTTAAGAATGTATCTGTCGATAAGGTTGATGCTATCTTAGGTAAAAGGCAGGAAAAGATAGCAGCCGGAGCATCCGAAATACCAAAATATGATTATGAGACAAATGTAACGATGCATACGCTTCATCCCGGAGTTCAGAATGTGGTAGTTACGGAAATAATAGAGCAGGAGGGTGCGAAGACCTTCAGACTTGAACCTGATACGGGAGCAGGAACAAAAAGGCTGGCTCCGTTTACGGCGGGACAGTATGTCTGTATCCTTTTACGGTTGGAGGGAAGCGTTTTCACAAGACCTTATGCCATTTCCAGTTCACCGGTTGACGCATATGCGGATAAACCTTTCTATACCATAACAGTTAAAGGGGTTAAGGACGGTTTTGCATCTCAGCACATCCTGAAAAACTGGAAGGTTGGCGAGAAAGTTACGATCACGGAGCCTGACGGTACATTTTACCATGAGCCTCTCAGGGATGCCGGAAAGGTGATAGGACTGGCCGGTGGAAGCGGAATTACACCGCTTTATTCCATGGCGCAGGCTATAAGAGACGGTAAAGAGGATTTTGATCTTACGCTTATATACGGATGCCGCTCGGAGAAGGAGATACTCTTCAGGGATGAGCTGGATAAGATAGCAAAAGAGTGTTCAAAATTCAATGTGGTATATGTTCTCTCCGATGAGACAAAAGATGGTTACGAATCAGGATTTATCACGGGTGATCTTATAAAGAAGTATTCTGAGGGAAGTGAAGACTACAGTCTCTTCATCTGCGGCCCGAAGGCTATGTACGATTTCGTAAGAAAAGAGACTGAGAAGCTGGGACTTCCGAGAAGAAGGGTACGTTACGAGGCGCCGGGTGAATATAAGAACCCTGAGAATGATGCAGACTTTCCGAAGGATGCTGTCGGAAAGACATACAATATAACAGTCGATACGCCTGATGGCAGGAAGATCATACCTGCCAGGTCGGGAGAGAGTGTACTGGTAGCCCTTGAAAGAGCGGGAATAGCTGCAAAGAGTCATTGCCGAAGCGGTGAATGCGGTTATTGCAGAGTGAGGGTTAAGTCCGGTGAGTATTATGCTCCCAAAAGTTACGACCACAGAAAGGGTGCAGATGTGAAGAATAATTATATTCACGCTTGTTCAGCCTTTCCTGTAAGTGACTTACATATATTATTAAACTACGATCAGGGGGAAGTAGTTAGAAAGGTGAAGGATATGCAGAAGAAAGAAAGAATGGTCGGACTGATTATGGCGGTCATACTGTCTGCAGTTATGGGGATTTTATTTGTTGCTCTTGCCCGTCACAATTCATTGGCACAGAATCCTAATGCACAGCTTCCGCCGGCACCGGTACAGTTTATCACAGGTGTACTTGAGTCGATCACAGTTGGTATTATAGTGGTATTAGTGATTCCTATAGGTAAGATGGGACGAGGACTTGCTGCAAAAGCAGGGGCATTTCCACCATCATTCAAGTTTACATTGCTTAACAGCATTCCATATGCAGTTATCAATGCGATAATAGTTGGTGGTATCTGCAGTTTTCTCGGAGTAGCTACAAGCTATGGTAAAATAATGGACCCGAATAAGCCGCCGCTTTTCATCATGTGGATCGGCAATTATCTTAAGACACTTCCGATCGCTATAGTAGTAAGTTATATTTTGGCAGTTATTATCTCTCCAATGGTTGTTCAGGCTGTCGGACTCGGCGGACCTCCAACTGATGGCGATATGCCGAGAGAGTAATTAATAAATCTCTGAGGTTTTAGAAAAGGAGGAGATCAGTATGGCATGTTTTATAGTTCCGGCTACTGAGGCAATTGTTACTACAGTTATTACAAAGGTTGTTAAGAAAAAAGAAGGCTCCGAGGCTTCAGCTCCGGAGAAAACATCATTTTCAAAGAAACTCGGATGGCTCAATACCATGCTTTGGGGAGGTTCAGGGCTTCTTGCATTTGAACATGTATGGCATGGTGAGGTTGTCCCATGGTTTCCATTTCTGACTGCTATGAACGAGCCGGGCAGCGCGTCTGAAATGCTGCACGAGATGGCCACCAGCGGCTCACTTATGGCACTTCTGGTTACAGTTGTCTGGCTTGGAATGGTCGGCGTTTCTACTGCTATTGAGAAAAGAGAAGCAGCCGGGAAGAGCGAGGCATAAGGAGGGGCTGATATGACATTATTAATTACAGTATTCGCGGCCGTTATTACTACAGTGATATGGTACAGAAAGTCACTTGAGACAGACATGAAGCTGGGAATGCTCCCGCTTATGTACTGGGGCGCTTCACTTATGTGGCTTATCGATGCAATCGTTGAGTATATCGAAGAGCCGGGCAGTTTCTTCAGTCCTGCCCCAATGGATATGCTGAATGATGCGTTTTTAGGCTTTTCGGTTGTTGCCTTTGGTCTTGTCATTTGGGTTGTGGTTCTACTTGTGAAGGATCCAAAGGGCGTTGTCAGAAAAACGCTTATGCGTAAATGATCAGTTTTTTATGCGGCTTCGCAAGAGTCTTGCGGGGTCGCTTTTTTCTAATATAGCAGGTGACGGCGTTTCCTGTTATATTTGGAGGGGCACTCTCGCACGTGAGGTGATTATGATATGAGAACGAAAACAAAAGAAATCCTGGAAGGCGTAAAAAACGGTGAGATTTCCGTAGATGATGCGGTTCTGGCACTCAAAACGGAGCCATTCGAGGATATAGGTTATGCTAAGGTGGATCTGCATAGAAAGCTCCGCCAGGGTATGACTGAAGTTATATACGGAGCAGGTAAGACCCCGGAGCAGATTGTGGGAATCATGAACACTCTGGCAGAGAATGGTCAGGGAAATGTTCTGATCACCAGAATTGACTCCCATGTTGCAGAATATCTTTCCGGGAGGTTTACTGATATAAGATATTTCAATGAGGCCAGGGCTGCATTCCTGGGCAGTTTTCCGGAAACGGATGGTATCGGAAAGATAGTAGTGGCGACCGGTGGAACCAGCGATATTCCTGTTGCTGAAGAAGCAGCTGTAACAGCTGAATGCTTTGGAAATGAGGTTGTTCGCCTTTATGACGTTGGCGTTGCAGGACTGCATAGGCTTATGGCTCATAAAGAAGAAATAATGACGGCTTCTGTGATCATCGCTATTGCGGGAATGGAAGGGGCGCTTGCCAGCGTCATAGGCGGGCTTGCGGATGCACCTGTTATCGCAGTACCAACCAGCGTCGGTTACGGTGCTTCCTTTAACGGACTGTCAGCACTTCTTTCTATGCTGAACTCCTGTGCAAGCGGGGTTTCTGTTGTTAATATAGATAACGGTTTTGGCGCGGGATATCTCGCTAGTATGATAAACCATATGGAGACGAAAAAATGAAAACTTTATATATAGATTGCGGCATGGGAGCTGCAGGAGATATGCTTACTGCGGCACTTCTGGAACTGCTTCCCGATCCGCAGGCTTTTGTTGATAAGCTTAATAACCTGGGTATACCCGGCGTGACTTATAATCTTGAGAAGTCGGTAAAGTGCGGGATCACGGGTTCACATATGAGAGTAATTGTAGACGGAGTAGTCGAGGGTGAGCATAACCATGACCACGGACACGACCATGAGCACGGGCACGACCATGACCATGAACACAGCCACGATCATGACCATGAGCATGACCACGACCATGACCATGACCACGAGTATGAGCACAGCCATGACCACGGGCATGAGCATGGGCACGAGCATGAGCATGAGCATGACCACGACCATGACCATGACCACGAGTATGAGCACAGCCATGACCACGAGCACAGCCACGATCATGACCATGACCACAATCACGACCATGATCATGAGCATGGCCACCATCATCACCATCACCACAGCAGTATGCATGACATAGAGCATATTGTCCGTGATCATATGAATGTTTCGGAAAAGGTGAGAGAGGATATACTTACAGTTTATTCATATATAGCAGAGGCGGAGAGCCATGCCCACGGGGTGCCTGTAACAGAAATACATTTTCATGAAGTAGGTACGAAGGATGCCATAGCTGACGTGACTGCAGTTGCGATGCTGATGGAAGAGATAGGCGCAGACAGAGTTGTTGCCTCTCCGGTTCATGTGGGCAGCGGACAGGTAAGGTGTGCGCACGGGATTCTTCCGGTACCGGCGCCTGCAACAGCATATATCCTGAAAGGAATCCCATCCTATGGCGGAAGTATTAAGAGCGAGCTCTGTACGCCTACGGGAGCGGCGCTTCTCAGGAGGTTTGTAGATGAATTCGGACCTATGCCCGTCATGAGGACTGAAGCTATCGGGTACGGTATGGGAATGAAGGATTTTGAAGTGGCTAACTGTGTAAGAGTTATGCTGGGTGAAAGTGAAGGAAGTACGGATACAGTGACTCAGCTTTCCTGCAATGTTGATGATATGACCGGTGAAGAGATAGGCTATGCCATGGATAAGCTCTTTGAAGGTGGGGCACTTGAAGTTTTTACAGTTCCTGTGGGGATGAAGAAATCAAGACCGGGAACCATGATACGTGTCATTTGCAATAATGAAAAGAAAGAAGAAATTCTGAAGCTTATCTTCAAGTATACAACTACCATAGGGGTTCGCGAAGCTGTCACAAAAAGATATGTTCTGGACAGGGAAATTGAAACGGCAGATACTGAACTGGGGCAGGTCCGTATCAAGAAGGTTTCAGGTTACGGAGTCGAGAGAAGCAAGGCGGAATTCGAGGATCTCAGAAGGATAGCAGATGAAAAGGAAATGTCTCTTAATGAAGTAAGATCAGTGGAGGGGTTACATGGCCACATTACAGGAAAAAACAGATAAGCTTAAAGAACATCTCAGAGAACTGGGAAGTGTAGTGGTCGCTTTTTCAGCAGGAGTTGACTCGGCACTGCTACTCAAAGTGGCTCATGATACATTGGGTGATAAATGTATAGCTGTAACGGCGAAACACCCCACATTTTTCAGTTCTGATTTTGAAATGTCACAGGAGTTCTGCAGGGATGAAGGCATTGAGCATATCATTTTAGAGAAGGATACACTCGCTGATAAGAAGGTAAGGGAGAATTCCAAATTGAGATGCTATTACTGTAAGCTTCTTCTGATGCAGGGACTGCTTGATGTGGCGAAGGAAAGAGGAATCCCGTATGTAATAGATGGTACAAATGTTGATGATAAAGGGGATTATCGTCCGGGAATGAAAGCGCTCGCCGAGCTGAAGATCATAAGCCCCCTTTTGGAAGCAGGCTTTCATAAGAATGATGTCAGAGACCTTGCTAAAGAGCTAGGGCTTCAGGTCTGGAATAAACCGGAGAATGCCTGCCTTGCAACGAGGATTCCGTATGGTGAGGAAATAACTGTCCCCAAGTTACAGATGATCGAACAGGGTGAAGAGAAAATCAAAGAATTTGTGACCGGACACGTGAGAGTCCGTATGAGAGGTAAGGATGCAAAGATAGAGGTAGACGCAAAAGAAATATCCAGGATAATGAAAAATGATGTTATGAGCGAAGTCATTGACCATCTCACCGGACTTGGCTTTGAAGGCGTTGAACTTGATATTATGGGTTACAGAAGAGGGGGCTGATCGTTCAGCCCCTTTATTTCTTGTAATTTTCATTAAAGGATAGTAAAATTATCTCTAACTATATTTATGTCATACATGACGGAGGGATTACCATGAAGATTAATCCAAAGAAGGCTATGCTTATAGGACTTGCGGCCGGTACGCTGTTCGGAACAGCCGGCTGTGGAGCGGATAATAATGACGCGCCTACAGTTTACGGACCGCCCCAGGACATGACAGTTCAGGAGGAAACCTGGCAGGAGAATTCAGAAACAACTGAGGAAGTAACCACTGAGGCTACTACCAAAGTTGAGGACAATGAGCTTCCTGATGTTTACGGTCCTCCGGAGGATTTTGAGAAATAATGCCGGAGGTCTCTAAGATGACTAAAGCTTTGACTAAAAATGAGATTAAGACAAAGAATCTCGATATTCTTGCAGGGCATCAGGCAAAGCTTTGTAAAGAACCTGAGCTTCGGAAGCTGTTCTTTGAGCTGACATTGAAATGCAATGAGCATTGTTTCCATTGCGGCAGCGGCTGCAGCGTGGATATGCCGGACGGACTTCCTGTGGAAGAATATATGGCTATACTGGATGAGGTCAAGAAAAACTTTGGAACCGGAGTTTATATAGCCTTGACCGGCGGCGAACCCCTTATGTACAAGGATTTCTTTAAGCTTACCGGATATATACAGAGTCTCGGCATGAAATGGGGCATGACCAGCAATGCGACTCTTATCACTAAGAGTGTGGCCGAAAGGCTCCGGGACACGGGAATGCGCGGAATATCGGTCAGTATAGACGGACTTCCTGATACTCATGACAGATACAGGTCATTTCCGAATGGTTTTAAGAAAGCCATGGATGGTATTCAGAATATGATAGATGCCGGCGGGATCGGCAGCATCATGGTTACGACTGTGGTGAACCATGAGAATATCGTCGAACTGGATGCCCTATATGATATATTTGACAATGTAGATATAAATGAATGGCGCCTCACCGGCATCGAACCTATTGGAAGGGCGCTTGAACATCCGGAGATGCTTCTCACACCGGAGGACAATATCCGGCTTATGAAGTTTATCAAGGAGAAGAGAGAACAGAAGATTCCGGTTGAATACTCCTGCTGTCATTTTCTTGGAAAAGAATATGAGGCAGAAGTGAGGGACTGGTATTTCCTCTGTAATGCGGGGATATACGTAGCCGGAATTTTTGTAAATGGAGATGTGGGTGCTTGTCTTGATGTTCCCAGGAACGAAAGAACAATCCAGGGAAATATCCATGACAGAAGCTTCACCGATATATGGAAAGATGAATTTAAGATTTTCAGGACTCCGCTGGATACACTAAACGAGAAGTGCAGCAGCTGCCCTGAGAAGAAATGGTGTCGTGGTGGTTCATACCATAGCTGGGACTATGATGATGATCACCAGAAGGTTTGTTTTAAGGATGTGCTTTTTTGAGGAGGAATAATATGTTTTGTTCAACCTGTGGAAGTAAAGTAGAGGATAATGCGGCCTACTGCCCGGTCTGTGGCTCTAAGCTTATAGGGACTGCCGGAAATACGGCTGACTCTGCATTTTCCGGAAATACAGGATATAGTGCGCCATCAGGCAATTCTGTCTTCGGATATGCCGGAGATTCAGCATTTGATCAAACGGGGGCAAATGAATATGCCACTGGCGGAGATTCAGCGTTTGCTCCTGCCGATGATTCTGCATTCGTTCAGCAGGATGATCAGTACGGAAGGCAGGACAGCTACAGACAGGATGATCAGTACGGCAGGCAGGATAGCTACCGACAGAATGATCAGTATGGCGGGCAGGACAGCTACCGACAGAATGATCAGTATGGCGGGCAGGACAGCTACCGTCAGGATGACCGGTACGGCAGACAGAACAGTATGCATCAGGGTGCTGAGACAAGAGATTATCAGGCAGACAGGCCACGTAATGATAGGCCTCGAAATGACAGACCACGTAATGACAGACCACGTAATGAAAGACCTCAGCAGAATGCCAGGAGAAATGATCCGCCAAGGCGGGATGATTCCAGAAGAGATAATCCGAAGAAGCAGGGAATGGACAAGAAGACAAAGACTCTTTTCTTCATTTCCATAGCAGCCGCTGTTGTGCTTGCGATAATCGTCGGAATTGTCGCTGTAAGAACCTTCCGGAAGGACAAACCGGATATCGAGAGTATTCTCCAGGAGGCAAGTACAAATGCTGAAGGCGAATATGTCGATGAGGAAGGAAATGTCATAACTGAGGACGAAGTCATAAAGAGAGCCCAGGAGAAAGAAAAGGCAGATAAAGGTAAGGAAAAGGGAGATGATAAGGACTTCACCCATGAGGTCGCCTATATGCCGAGGCCTTCTATCATCAATGATTACATGCTTGTTTCATATAAGCCTATTGAGGCGTCCGTGCCGAATACAGCATCGGATAATCTGGGAAATCTTGATAATTACGATCTTATTGATTATATGCCTGAAGACGAAAAGGATATGCTCCTTAAGAATCAGTTCGTGGTGACTGATGGATGGGACTGTGAGTTTTTTGAGGGTTACGAGTACCTCAGATATGATTACAGACCTGCATTTGTAACAGTTGACTCAATAATGCATACCTATCATCTTTACTTTGCTCATGTTCTTAAAAATACAGAGAAAACTTATCTGATAGATGATGTTACGGAAATGAGCCGGCTTATGCAGCAGAAATCGAAAGCTCAGTATGATGTCCTGAAGGGAACTGAGTGGGAGCTTGCGGCATGGCGAAATCTTGCATTCTTTACAGTAGGCTATAAGCTTGCAAATCCGGATGCCGAGGTACCTGCCGAGGTTCAGGATGTTGTACAGAAAGAACTTGATCTTATAGAGCAGGCAGGAGGAGTTACTCAGTCACCGCTTTTTGATGATCCGGAAAACATGGAGGATTACAGCCAGTATATTCCGAGAGGATATTATGATACTGACGAGAACCTCAAGAAATATTTCAAGACAATGATGTGGTACGGAAGAAGGAATTTCGCAAGAAAAGATGAAGATCAGGACAGATCCGCCCTTCTTATGACACTTGCCATGGATAATGATACACTTCCTTTATGGGAAGAGATATATACTATCACTTCATTTTTTGCAGGAGCATCTGATGACTGCGGTTATTATGAGTACAGACCTATTATCGATAAGGTATATGGTGCGGATATAACTGCTGATAAGCTTCCGGGAAATGATAAGGCCTGGACGGAATTCCACGATCTTACAGGACAGCTTCCGGCACCTAAGATTAATTCTGTAGTTGTTTTGGTTGACGATACTGATGAAGAAAAAGAAGCAAAGATAAACGGCTTTAGGTTTATGGGACAGAGATTCTCCATAGACGAGGCTATCTTCCAGAATCTCTGTTATTCGAGAGTAAAAGAGAATTCATCAAATCAGGCCAGAATGCTTCCAAATGCACTGGATGTTCCTGCTGCCATGGGTTCAGATGTGGCACTGGATATACTGAAGGAGCAGGGTGTCGAAGATTATAAGGGTTATTCGGAAAATATGGAGAGTCTCAGGACTATGGTCAAAGAGGCTCCGGACAGTACATGGAATTCTAGTCTTTATTCTGAATGGCTGAATACTCTCAGACCTGTACTTGAGGAAAGAGGAGAAGGATATCCGGTATTTATGCAGTCACAGGAATGGAGAAAGAAGAACCTTGTTACATTCCTTGGAAGTTATACAGAGCTAAAGCATGATACAATTCTTTACTCCAAGCAGATGATGGCCGAGATGGGCGATGGACCTATCCCTGAGAGAGATGACAGAGGATATGTTGAACCTGAACCGGAGGTATATGCAAGACTCACTGCACTTGTTAAGGCTACTTCAGAAGGACTTCAGCATTATGATGCGCTACGAGATGCAGATAAAGAAAATCTTGCACTTCTTGCGGATATAACAACAAAGCTTCAGGCTATATCGGAGAAAGAACTTACGAATGTACTTCCTACTGATGAGGAGTTTGAATTTATCAGAAGTTATGGCGGACAGATCGAACATTTCTGGCAGGAAGTAAATAAAGAAGAAGCAGGCAAGGATTATTTTACGACAGAGGAATTCCCTGCTGCAATAGTTGCCGACGTTGCAACAGATCCGAACGGTGCATGTCTTGAACTTGGAACCGGAAGGATAAATACAATTATGGTAATAATCGAGGTCGATGGCGTTAAGAAGGTTGCCTGGGGTGGCGTATATTCATTTTATCAGTTCCAGCAGCCGATAAATGACAGGCTTACTGATTCCAAGTGGAGACAGATGCTAGGAATAGAACTGCGGGAGGACGGTACATATAACTATGACCGGGAGAGCCAGCCAAAGCAGGAAGCCTGGACCAAGAGTTTCAGATATGAAAGTAAATAGAACTGATACAGGAAAAATCATTTTTAAAACAGCAATATGGCTACTGTGCATAGCAGTAGCCGTTTTGCTATGTGTGTTACTATATGGATTCCTGTATAAGAGAGGCACATTTCTTCCTAAATGGATAAGTTGGAAAGAGAAGTCGGAAAAACATACATTTGAAGACCGTCCCGGGAGAAATGAAGACCCCGAAAGAGAAATCAGAGTTGAGGATGCTTTTGTCGATCTCAAGGATAAGAATTTTACGATTTCATGTGATGACGTGGCGCCGGTATGGACTACAGAAGACGGGTGGCTGGTATCTGATTACTTCATAGGAGATATAGATCACGACGAAGAAGACGAAATAGTTATCCTGTTCTGGCGTATCGGAAGCTTTGGCCGCCATAAGCCGATATGGATTAAAGAGGATGAGAAAACCTGGTCACAGCATATAGGAATATATGATTATGAAGTGGATAAACCGGAACGTGCAGCACCCGAATGGGTATCTTCAAGGATGGGAATAGAAGCTGCGGATTTCTTTCTGGATGAAGAAGAAATATTGCATATAATAACACCTGAAGGTAAGGACGTCCGCTGGTGTTGGATCAACTGGGGTCTTACACTTATGGATTAAATGGAAACCTGGCACTTACACTTATGGACTAATGAGAAATTGAGGCCAGTTCCCAGTGTTCCACTGAGAAAGGAAGTATTATGAGGAAAAGATTATTAAAGCTTTCTGCGGTTGTGATTGCTGCATCCATGCTTTTTATGGCTGGTTGCGGAAGTGAGAATGCGACAATGGAAGATACGACAAATGCTGAGGTTACCGAGGCTGAGACAGAAGTGACTACTGAGGCTACGGAAGCGATTTCTGAAGAGACTGAAAAGAAGGACAGGGATGCGGATAAGACCAGGGATACTGCCGGAAATGACGATGTTTCCAAGGATGAGACGGGGACGACGACTGAGCAGCCATCATTTGCTAAAAGACCGGATGCGGATACCGGAACAGGTATGCCCCAGGAACTGTCTGAAGGTGATGTGGCTCCTGACTTCACCGTAGATCTTAGAGGAGGCGGGACATTCCATCTTTCAGACTATGATGACAGGATAGTTCTTATCAATTTCTGGACAACATGGTGCGGTCCCTGTGTAGCGGAGCTTCCTGCATTTGATATGCTCAAAGCTGATGGCTATGATAATCTTGAGATTATATGCATAAACAGGTATGAGGATCGGGAAAAGGTTGACAATTTTATAGACGAGCTGGGTTATTCATTCAATGTCGGATATGACTTGGACGGAAGGATAACAACATATTATCCTTCATCGGGAATCCCATATACGGTTTTAATCAATAAAGGAGTTGTCAAGGCTGTATTCCTGGGTTCCCGTGGCGCGGATATGCAGTATAAGGCTTATAAAAGTGCTATAGATGCCTGCAGAGAGTAATGGAGAATTTTATGAAAAGTTATTCGAAAATGATCATAAGAATTGTATTCCTGCTTCTTGGAGCGGTGTTACTCATTCTGGGACTTTGTGATGGCGGTTTCCGGGACGTAAAGAATAAGGCTGTTCAGATATGTTACGAATGCATGGGAATAGGTTAAAGACCATGACTGAAAAAGGATTCAAATGTATTTCAAAGAGAAGATACACACAGCTTATTACAGCTGTTCTCTATAACTGCAATATCAGAGGCTTTCTTGATGGTAAGATTTATCAGGGAAATGTAAAAGGACTGTGTGCTCCGGGGCTTAACTGTTACTCATGCCCAGGGGCAGTTTTGTCCTGCCCTCTCGGAAGTATGCAGATGGCGCTTGTTTCTTCAAAGTACAAGATTCCTTATTATATGCTTGGTACACTTATACTGATGGGACTTTTTTTGGGAAGATTCATATGCGGTTTTCTCTGTCCCTTTGGCCTGCTGCAGGATCTTTTGGATAAGATGCCATTTCCCAAGATTCCCAAGGGGAGAGTGACAAGTATTTTATCATATCTTAAATATATAATCCTGGCACTGTTTGTAGTGCTGATTCCTATGGTTAAACTTGCTCCGGGATTTTGTAAATATATCTGTCCTGCGGGAACACTGGCAGCAGGAATTCCCAATGTGCTTTATGACAGCAGACTGAGACAGCTTCTGGGACTGCTTTTTACGTGGAAGGTTTTTGTGCTTGCAGCGGTGCTTCTTATCTGCATGTTCTGTTACAGAGCATTCTGCAGATTCATCTGTCCGTTGGGAGCTATATATTCATTTTTCAACCCAATAGCATTCTTCGGAATCAAAGTAGACGGGACGAAGTGCATACATTGCAATGCCTGCATAAAAGTATGTCAGATGGATACGAAGAAAGTCTGCGACAAAGAATGCATACATTGTGGTAAATGTATAAAGGCATGTCCTGTGGATGCAATTCATTACGGACGAAAACACTAATGGGACACTACTTAGAAAAATGCGGCACGCGCGGGTGCCGCATTCGATTGTGTTATGTTTTGTTGTGTTTTGAGGGGTGCTTTGCTATAATAACAACGATTTAAAACAAAAACAGATGGAGAGTTTAAAATGAGCAGAAGAGACGAACAGGATGAAGCAAGGCTCCGGGCGATTCAGGAGGAGACGAGAAGGAAGAAGGAAGAACTGGAAAGACTTCAGATGGAGGAGCTTCACCAGATACGTGAGATGGAACGACGCAAGATGGCTGGTGAGGATTTTCATGCTCCTGATGATATGGATCTTGGCGGACGCCGGGATTCGTATGACGATGGGCCGGTAAGATCTTCTGAACGTGTTCAGGAAGACAGAAAGAGAGCAGATATGAAGAGAAAAAGCATCAAGAAAGTTTCTGATGTGGATGACATTTCATTTGAAGAAAGACAGGAGAGAAGCCGTCGGATGGAGGAACGCGACAGGGCTGAGGCGAGAAGACGCAGGGAAGCCGGTGAAGAGAGACCGAGAAGAAGGGAAGCCGGCGGAGAGAGGCCGAGAAGTCAGAGAAGTGACAGGATGAGGGATGAAGAGGCTCTTGCAAGAGAGAGAAAACTTGCCGAGAGAGACAGAAAGCGAAGAGATGCGGAACAGGACAGGGAGAATCGTGAGATTCAGAGAGAGCTTAACCGCAAAAGGAAAAAGAAGCATCCTGTTGCAAAATTCTTTACTGTACTTCTGGTCATAATTCTGATCCTTGGTATCATCGGCGGCGTTATGATACATAAGATTGTAGGCAAGTTTGATAAGCTTGAGACGGAAGTATCCAAAAGAAGCACATCAATGCAGGGGAATATCGTAAATATTCTACTGGTAGGTCAGGACGCAAGAGAAGGTCAGGGCGGACAGCGGTCCGACAGTATGATCATCTGCTCAATCAATAAAACAAAGCGGAGCGTAACCCTCATTTCTATAATGAGAGATACATATGTTCAGATTCCGGGATACGGCGGAAACCGTGTAAATGCAGCTTTCGCATTCGGCGGTTATGATCTTCTGGATCAGACTATAGAAGAAAATTTCGGGATTACCATAGACGGAAATGCGGAGGTTGACTTCGAAGGCTTCCTTACAGCCATGACAGCCATAGGCGATCTGGATATTGAGCTTACTCAGGAAGAGGCTGATTACATGAATACGAATCAGGGACTTGGTTACGCGGATGACGGTGTTTCCGGAGTTGATGAGTGGCACCTGACAGCAGGTGTGAACAGTCTTAATCCAAATCAGGTGCTTGCATATTCAAGAATGAGATATGTCGGAAATTCTGACTGGGACAGAACAGCAAGACAGAGAAAGGTTATCTCTGCGGCGATGAGCAAAGTCAAGCACGGACATTTCATCAGTGGCTACAAGATGGCAAGTGCTGCAGCGCCAAGCATCGCTACAGATGTAAAGACTTCAGGAATGCTGAGCTGTGCGCTTCCTGTTATATTCAGCGGAGATAATGACAGTTATCTTATACCTGCTGACGGTACATACAATCCTACTTATGTGGATGGTATGGCAGTGCTTGTTCCTGACATTGACAAGAACAGAGAACTTATTCAGCAGTATATAAATGGAACCTATGAGGAGCCTGAGGGCGAGTAGTTAAGCGGATTTATTAAATCAGTTCACGGGGGAACAGGCAAGGATAAAAAGGGGGTAACCATGAATTACAGAGATGATAAAAAAGGGGAGAAACTGTCACTTCTGGGTTATGGCTGCATGAGGTTTACTAAAAAGGGAAATTCTATCGATCTGGACAAGGCTGAAAAAGAATTGATGAGGGCTATCGAGCTCGGAGTGAATTATTTCGATACTGCATATATCTATTCCGGCAGTGAAGTGGCTGTGGGTGAGATATTTGAACGTAATCATGTCCGTGAGAAGGTAAAAATTGCGACAAAACTTCCTCAGTACATGATAAGAAACAGGGCGGCTATTGATAAGTATTACAACGAAGAGCTTCAGAGGCTCAGGACAGATTACATTGATTACTATCTTATGCATATGCTTACGGATACGGTTGCATGGGAGAATCTTGTGAAGCTGGGTATAAAGGAATGGATCGCTGATAAGAAGGCCAGGGGCGAGATCAGAAATGTAGGTTTCTCATATCATGGCGATACGAAAATGTTTAAGCAGATAATAGATGCTTATGACTGGGATTTCTGTCAGATTCAGTATAATTATCTGGATGAAACTACACAGGCAGGTGTTGAAGGTCTTAAATATGCTGCTTCCAAAGGGATACCTGTTGTGATCATGGAACCGCTTCGCGGGGGCAAGCTTGTAAATCTTCCGAAGGAAGCCATGGGACTTATAGAGAAAAGTTCCAAGGGATGGTCATCAGCTGAGCTGGGACTCCGCTGGCTCTGGAATCAGCCTGAGGTAACGGTTGTGCTTTCGGGAATGAATTCTATAGAAATGGTGGAAGAAAACTGCCGTATAGCTGGAAACACTGAACCGGACAGTTTTGATGATGCAGATTATGAGCTGGTTGAGAAGATAAAAAAGATACTTCTGGAGAAGACGAAGGTAGGCTGCACAGGCTGCCGTTATTGCATGCCATGTCCAAAGGGAGTTGATATCCCTGCAATATTTGCATGCTATAATAATATGTTTTCTGACGGAAAGACAGAAGCCAGATTTGAATTTGCAAGACTTGTTGGCGTTCGTAAGGAACCGGCATTTGCATCACAGTGTATAGAGTGCGGAAAGTGTGAGATGCACTGTCCACAGCATATCGAGATCAGAAAGAAATTAAAGGAAGCAGACAAAGCACTTCGTCCGCTTCCATATAAGGTCGGCATTAATATTGCCAGGAAATTTATGCTTGAGGGTAGAAAAACCAAATAATATGTAGTATACTGTTACGGTGAGTCCGGTGCAGGTCTGTATGACATGCACCGGGCCGCCGGTCATATTACGGGATGTAGTTCAGGTGGTAGAACGCTAGACTGGGGGTCTAGAGGTCGCAAGTTCGAGTCTTGTCATTCCGATTAAACTTCGAATAAAGCATGTCACTCGCGCCGAGTGCATCCCATTTTCATAATGATTTGATAAAACGCATGAAGGCATTTCTTCCTTCTTCGTTACATTTATAAACTCCGGCGCATTCGAGAACTTTGGAGAATACTTTTCCTACTTCGTCATGAAGAAATGCGGTTATATCGTCGTTTTCTTCAATCGGATCTGAAGCGAGTATCGACAGCACCCAGTCTGCATGGGATGCTGTTTTTTCATTTGCACGAAGTGCAGCGCCCAGCTTTACGGTATCATCCCCATATTCGGCTATCATATCATGTATCAAAGCAAGCTCCGTCTTGAGGCGGGCAGGGAGGATGGCAAGTCCCATAACCTCGATAAGTCCGATGTTTTCTTTCTTGATATGATGGTATTCCTGATGCGGATGGTATACACCCATCGGATGTTCGTCGGTTGTGATATTGTTACGGAGTACAAGATCAATCTCATACAGTCCGTCCCGCATTCTCGCGATAGGTGTTATGGTATTATGAGGCACGCCTTCGGTTTCGGAGAAGATAAATGCATCTTCATCAGTATATCCGCGCCATGCGCTGAGAATCTTATCGGAGAGAAGAGCGATTCTTTCCGGATTCTCACCTCTCAGCCTGATGGTCGAAAGAGGCCATTTGATAATTCCTGCTTTAATATCCTCAAAACCGTTTAACGTAAATTCCTTCTCGTATGGAGCCCTCACCATAGGGAATTCATAATTACCGCCCTGGAAATGATCGTGGGCAAGAATGGAACCGCCGACTATAGGCAGGTCAGCGTTTGAGCCTGCTGTATAATGCGGGAACTGCCCTACGAAGGAGAGCAGCTTTCTGAAGGCAGACAGGTCGATCTTCAT
Organism: Eubacterium sp.; assembly: GCA_017477505.1. GTDB lineage: Bacteria > Bacillota > Clostridia > Lachnospirales > Lachnospiraceae > Eubacterium_Q. The sequence continues at coordinate 139,554 of JAFUVQ010000060.1, read as the reverse complement.
TGGAATATGCTCTTTATTGAAAATGATACAATGCTCATTGTAATAAACATATGGTGAATACTGAAGGAAATAATCCTCTCCGCAGAGCTTTATCGGAATTATGCGATGGTTCTGTCTTGCCGGGTGAGTCATGGTACCGGCATAACCTTCATTTTCCCTGCATAGAAGACAAGCCGGATAGCCCGACTTTTTGGCCTGGCCTGCTTTTGCTATATCACGGGGATCCTTTTCGGGTTTGGAAAGGTTGATGCTTATATCTATGGCACCGAATTCTGTATCCGTAGACCATCTTTCGTCCTTCTTTATGCGGTCCGTGCGTATATAATTTGTAGCTTTGCTGAAGCTGTAATAATAGTCGGTGGCTGCAGTTGTTGACTCAGCAAGTTTCTCGTTCCATTTTCTGATAACAGCCGAAGGCGGAGGGGTAATAAGTCCCATAACCTTAGTGTCAAAAAGATCTCTTTCGGTAACTGTTGCATCGGCCGGAAGCAGGCCAAGCTTTGCGGATTCCGTCATGATGTCTTCAAGGATAAATGAGATTTCACGTGCCTCCGTCACCTCTGCTTCTGCATCGGTATTAATATCCGATATTCCGAAGAATTCCATAAGTCTGTTGACTGTATATACTTTATCAAACTCATCGATGAGTCCGTTTTCCATTCCATATCTTACAAGTTCGAAAATGAGTTTTTCCATGATTGTTCCTTTCTGGGATTATTTCCCGGCGCAGCGTATGTCGCGGGCAGCGTGATTTATTCTGATTATATGGATATGTCTCAGAATACCTGTATTCCGCCGTATTTACGGATGTTGAGTACCTTGCAGCTTCCTTCTCCAAAGACTGAATCCATGGCCTTTCTGTAGGCTTCTACAGCCTCGTGTTTAACGAAAGCCTGGATGGTTCCGGCAAAACCGCCGCCGTGTACTCTTGCGACTCCGTTATCTTTGAGATTTACATCACTTACTGCCAGGGCTATAGAAACGTTCTGGTTATTTATGTCGTGGTTAGGATAAACATTCTGCAGATATTTGAAAGAAGAGTTTCCGGAAGCTCTGATAACACCGAGGAAGGAGTCAAGGTCATCATTCTTCAGAGCATTCCTTGCTTCCTCAACTCTTTTCACTTCTTCATAAAAATGTATCGCTCTCAGTACTGCGCGGTCACTTGTCTTCTCACGGAGTGAAGAAATGTTTGTAAGTATATCTTCTTCGGTGAGTTCGTTCAGATATTCCTTTCCGAAGCAGGCTGCAACGTTTTTCATCTCTTTTGGAATAGCCGCATAATCATCTGTGAGATCTGCGTGAGAACCTTTGGTGTCGGTGATGCATAGGCTGTAGCCATGAGCGTCCAGGTCGAATTCGATTCTGTCAACTACCGGGTTCTCCGGATCTGCAAAATCAATGTAGCAGAGGCTTCCCACAGAACAGGCCATCTGGTCCATGAGACCGCATGGCTTGCCGAAATATACATTTTCCGCATATTGACCTATGATGGCAATCTCGATAGGAGAGATTTTCATATCGTTGTAAAGGCCGGACAGTATGGAACCTATGATGGTTTCAAAAGCTGCAGAAGATGAGAGACCGGAACCGCCCAGAACATTGCTGGTTATATATGCGTCAAAACCGCCTATCCTGTAGCCTCTTTCCTTTGCACCGGCAAGAACGCCCCTTATAAGAGCTCTGGTCGTACCTTCATCGTCATCCAGCTTTTCAAGATCTGAAATGTCAGCTTCAATCATATCGTAACCTTTGGAAAGTACTCTGACGTTGCCGTCATTTCTTATGCCGGTAACAGCTATTGCATCATCGCTGATGGAAGCTGCCAGAACCGAACCATGCTGATGATCGGTGTGATTGCCCGATATCTCGCTCCTTCCGGGAGCACTGAAAATACTTACTTCGCCGTCACCGAAAACCTCTCTGTAAGCTTCTACAGCTTCGGCGTATCTTGATTTCTCATAACTTACTTCTTCATCCGAGATATAAATATCTTTAAATCTATCATCAAATTCTCCGTTCAAAATCCCGTTTTTCAAAGTGTCCGGATTTCTCATGTCAGCCTCCCTTTTCATTATCATCTATGATTTACACTACTTTCTTTATGAGTAAACTTTATAACATATTTAGTAAAATGTCAACGGAAATTTACTAAAATTACAAATAAAAGTTTACTTGAAATTTAGTAAATTACAATGTATAATTTTTATGGATTTTTATACCCATGAAACATAGTATTTTCAGGGTTATTCTGTATGATCCGGGGGTAAGGACTCATAAATGGCTACTATAAAAGATATTGCGAGGGAAGCAGGCGTTTCTCCGGCAGCGGTATCCCGTATTTTGAATAATGATCCGACTCTGGCTGTCGCTGCAGAAACCAAGAAAAGGGTTTTGGAAAAGGCAGAAGAACTCGGCTATAAGAAGCGTCGGAACACTAAAGCCTGTTTTACCATAGGAATAGTCCAGTGGTTCTCGGCAGAGGATGAGATGAGGGATAGTTATTATCTCATGATAAGACAGGGAATCGAGGATTATTGTCTGAAAAATTCCATAAATATAGTCAGAGTTTTTAAAACTGACACTGATTATGAAGAGAGCCTCCGCACTGTTGACGGGATTATCTGTATAGGTAAATTCAGCGGTCGCGAGATCGATTCATTTACTGATATATGTCCGAATACCGTGGTTCTTGATATGCCGGTTAGGGACAGGCAGCTTACTTCTATTTCACTTGATTTCAGGGAGGCTGTAAAGGATGTCATGAACTATCTTTCGTCTTTGGGGCATGAAAAGATAGCCTTTCTGGTGGGCAGGGAATATGTTGGTGAAAATGAGCCGATAACGGATATGAGGAAAGATGCCTACCTTTCATTTATGAAGAAGAAAAAACTCAGTACAAAAGGTCTCATATATGAAGGGGAATTTAATACCGCATCGGGGTATGAGATGATGAAGAAAGCACTTCTTTCGGATGTCAGGCCTACTGCCGTATTTGCTGCCAGTGACGCACTGGCACTTGGTGCGCTTAAAGCCGTAAAGGAAGAGGGACTGAAGTGTCCGGAAGATATATCTATAGTCGGATTCAATGATACGGAAATGAGCGCTTATACGAGTCCGGCACTTACTACAGTTCACGCACCTGCTTATGATATGGGGCAGCAGGGAGCCGGTCTGCTCTTTTCGGCTTCAAAGATGAACACACATATAGCACTTAAGGTCAAGATTCCCTGTAGTCTTGTCATTAGGGAATCCTGCATGGAACCACGGGAGAAGGAATAGTTATATTCGGAGGGGTACATGACAAAAAAGAGGATAGCACTGCTTGTTGCGCAGGGAGATGAGGAATATCAGAGTGAGTTTATAACCGGATTCCTGAAGGAGGCCGGACTGATAGGATTTGATGTTTTCGTATTCTCAATGTTTATTAAATATCAGAATACCAGAGGACGTGAGATAGGTGATTCAAATATCTACGGACTTATTAATTATGACCGTTTCGACGCAGTAGCGGTTATGATGGATTCCATTCAGACTCCGGGAGTTGCCGGAAAGCTGGAAGCAAAGATCAAGGAATGTTTCTCGGGACCGGTAGTACTGATAGACAGACAGTCCAAGGATTTTCCTGTTATATGGACGGATGGTTATGATCTTATCTACAACACTGTTTCTCATCTGATAGAAGTTCACGGGTTTAAGGATATCGGATTCCTTACGGGTAAAAAATGGCATCCGCATTCCATAACCAGAGTCAGAGCCTACAGAAAAGCTATGGAGGATCATGGGCTTACTGTAAGGGAGGACAGGCTTTTTGACGGTGATTTCTGGTACACCAGCGGTGCCCTGTGTGCGGAAAAGATACTTAGAAACAGAAATGATATGCCTGAGGCTATTGCATGTGCAAATGACTGTATGGCTATAGGACTCTGCGAGGCGCTTACCAGGAAAGGCGTACGCATTCCTGAAGATATAGCCGTGACCGGTTACGGATCCGGTGAGGAGGGGCAGACAAGTCCCCAGCCTCTTACGTCGCCTTATATACCATCGGAATATTACGGCGGGTTTGCTGTAGATGCCCTTGTAAGACTGTTTGAAGGTAAGGATATCGGGGAACCGCATCCTGATATCAATCTTTTCATCGGAAGCAGCTGTGGTTGTGAATATGAAGATAAATCATTTGTCTGTGAGAGAAGAGACAGCTGGGGCACCAGCATGTCCGATGAGGGATACTATTCGATATTCAATTATCTCATGGATGATATGATGGAACATGAGGAACTGGATTCATTTTTGGATATTGTTTTCTCATATATTTATCAGCTCGGAGATATTGACTCATTCCATCTCTGCCTGAACAGTGAGCTCGTTACTGATGATGAAATGAATGTCAGTGCCGGATCGGATGCCGGTTATAGTGAGAGCATGCTTCATGCCATAGAGTATCATAAGAATCTCAATATGAAGCGCCGTGTCGGAACTGATGTATTCTTTAATTCAGAGGATATGCTTCCGGTCAGCCCGGAAAGCGATGAACCGGTTTCATATTTCTTCCTGCCGGTGCATTTCGGCAGCAGATCGTATGGATATGCGGTACTGAGCTACGGAAGTGAAGCAAGGAGTTATGACGAAGTTGCAAGACTCTGGATAAAAGCCGTTTCAAGAGGCCTTGAAATGGTGAGAAGGGCACATATAAACAAGAAGGGCCTGGTTAAAGGGGCTGATGTTGTTGATTATAAGACACCGGAGAAAGTAGCTGCCGGAGCAATGCTTTCCGATGCTGACAAAGAGAATATGGCATTGGTTCAGAATATTCTGGATAATAACCTTCTGACCTATCATTTCCAGCCGATTGTAAATGTGAAGGATGGAACTATCTACTCCTATGAGGCACTTATGCGTTCGGACACTGAGAAAATGATAGCACCGCTGGATATCATTAAGTATGCATATGTAATGGGAAGGTTAAGTGAGGTAGAAAAGCATACATTCTTCAACGTTCTATCCCGCATGGAAACAGATGAGAATCTTAAGGAAAGCAGAGTTTTCGTAAACAGTATTCCGGGATGTAAACTTTCCGGAGAAGATGCAACGAAGGTTGATTCGATGATGAGACGGTGCGGTGAGAGGCTTATTGTAGAACTTACCGAACAGGCTGAGATAGGTGACGAGGAGCTTGATGAGCTTAAGGACAGGTGTAAATCTCTCGGAGTGGGAATGGCTGTTGACGATTATGGAACGGGCTACTCGAATATTAGCAATCTTCTTCGCTATATGCCTAATTATGTCAAGATTGACCGTTCGCTTCTGTCTGATATTCATAACAGCAATTCAAAGCAGCATTTCGTAAAATCAGTAATAGATTTCTGTCATCATAATAATATAATGGCACTTGCCGAAGGCGTCGAGACTTCTGAAGAACTCCATACAGTCATACTTCTTGGGGCGGATCTGATTCAGGGCTTCTATACGGCAAAACCATCGGCGGAAGTTAAGACTGAGATAGATGGGGAAATAGCTGAAGAGATAAAGAAATATTATAAAGAATATGAAAATGGTGAAGGCAAGGAAACTTATGTTGCAGGCAGGACCAACAGAGTTATGCTGAGCAACCTGGAGAGAGACGGAGTCGGAACTATACTTGTTACGAATAATGAAGTTACCTACAGAGATATCACCATTGTCGGAACTCCCGGTGTGAAATCAGGAATTCATGTAAATGTACAGAATGGCTATACCGGTATCATCACTCTTGAAAATGCGTATCTTTCAACCAGGGATAATCATCCGGTCATAAAGCTTGAGGAAGAAGCAAATGTAATTATAGTTCTTGTGGGTGATAACCACATTTCCGGAGGAGGCATACGTGTTCCCGAGGGTTCAAGGATTTATTTTGAAGGTGATGGCAATCTTACCATGAACCTCACCGGCGATGATTACTATGGAATCGGCGGTGGCGTGAAGAGTCATCACGGAAGTCTGGAATTCTTCCAGGATGGGAAGATCGAGATTAATTCCAACGGCAAGAACGGGATAGGCATAGGGTCCGGGCTTGGAGGCACCATCAAGATAGCCAAGGGTGGTTATAGTATTAACCTGAACGGGGATAATGGAGTGGCCATCGGCTCATTTGACGGAAATTCCGATATAGAGATTGCCAACTGCGAAGTGAATACGGATATATTGATGTTTAACGGCGTCGGTGTCGGTTCGCTGGGCCGGGAAGCAAAGGTGCAGATAAGTAAGGCATCCCTCAAGTGCTACATAGGCGGACGTCATATCACTGCTGTCGGAACTCTCGGGGACGGAACATCGGATATAAATATTGAAGATTCAGCCATTAATCTGGATATAGGTGCCGATAACTCGTCCGCACTTGGAAGTGTCCTGGGTTCATCCGGAATAAGGATACTAAGGTCGTCATTAAAGGTTGTGGCTAAGGGCAAGGTTGCCGATACTTTTGGCGGCAGCTCTGAAAATACCGATCTTTATATCCATAGTTCGGACATTAACCTTCTGATAGACGCTCCGGAGACAACATCCGATACAAGGGCATCAGATGAAAATGTAAAGCTTATACAGTCCAGATACAGGGCTGAAATAAATGGAAAAAGCGTGCAAAGGACGATAAAAAAGTAATAATTTTGAACCCGCGAAGCCGCATAAATACTGGAAAGGCAACAGATGATAGCATTTTATTCCTTGAAATGCTATCATTTGTTTTTTATGATAGACCAAACAATATCCGATTAAGGCTTATGGGAGGTGCTGGATGGAATTCGAATATGGTGAGTTTATCGAGTATTTTGAGAGAAAGGTAGAAGATTTTAATGAAAAAGAAGGAGGAGGATTGTATATCAGATTCCTTCGGCAGGGTGAATCCGGGGAAAATGAAAGGGAGAAGCAGTATATCCATGATCTGAATCTGAGGTATCACGGGGACAGCGGAGAAACTCTGAGGGAGGATTATCTGCTTCTCGGACGTGAGGATAAGATGTGTCGTTTCAGAATGTATGATATCTTTCTATTATACAAGAAAGAAGGCTGGGACGCAGTGGGAAATGTTATCGCTCAGAATTACCGTCTGCTTTTGAAACTTGAGAAAAGCAATTCCACAGATAAAGTAAAGGATTTTGAATATATCAAAAAGAATCTTTTTATAAAGATAGGAAAGGCCGGAAAAAAGAGTCCGGAAGGGGAGGTCTGTCGGAAGGTAGGAGACCTGCTCCTGAGTCTCTTTTTTGTAATTTTTGAGGATGAGGATTCCGGTAAGAAGTCTTTGGGAGCGTCTGCCGTAACAGACAGGATGCCGGCTATGTGGGAAGTGTCTGAGGAAGAACTTTGGGATCTGGCATTTAAGAATATGATGGAAAGACATCCGGCCATATTTGTTCCGGATCTTATGAATCCCAAAGGAGTGGACCTTTTATCCATGGATATAGCTAAAATCTGGAAGGATGAAGGTTTTGATAACTACAATGTCCCTCTGGTAACTGCGGCAAATATCAGGGAAGGTATAATAGCCATGTTTTATCCGGGTGTATGTGAGAAACTGGCAGAGCTCTTTAAAGGAAGCTTCTATATACTTTTTGCCGGCGAGGACGGGGCATATATACATGCCAGAAATACAATTCCTCCATCGGTGCTGGCTGAGACAGTCAAAAGCGTCCAGGGAAATCTTTCGGATAAAATCTATCTCTATGATTCAAAACTGGGAGAGATACTGGCACTTTGAGATGACTGCAAATATGACAAATATATGTCATTCTGCCGGTGGTGCTACGGAAGAGCGGCAATGATACCTGTACATTGTCAACTATGGGTGCAGTTCAAATTGTCAATCGCGGACATAGCTCAAATTGTCAATCGCGGACATAGCTCAAATTGTCAACCGTGGATATAGTTCAAAGTTGACAATGCAATTTTTGTATGATATAACTTAACTCTGTTGCGGCTATAAATAATCAGAGTATAGCAGGCGATGAATAATATCAAAAGACAGGAATAATTATGGGAAATCTGGCATACAGTATAATACCGGGAATATATGCACTTATCTTTTGTGCCATAGGAATCTTTGGAGGCGGAAAACTTAAGGAATTCAAGGATTTTGCGGTGGCGGGAAAGAAACAGAGTACATTTATGACCACAATGACACTACTCGCAACAACCATAGGAGCTTCAGCAACAATAGGAATTGCAGATACAACATACTCTATAGGATTCCCTGCATTCTGGTGGCTATGTTTCGGTGGTATAGGCCTTATACTTCAGGCTCTGCTGATTTCGGAAAAAGTAAGGTCGATGGATGCTGATACATTACCCGATCTTGCTTCGAAACTTGTCGGCGGGGCGGCAGAAAAAACAATCTCATTTATCATAGTTATTTCCTGGATCGGAGTTATTGCGGGACAGCTGGTAGCTATGAGCAGCTTCGTTACATTTATAACAGGAAAAGAAGGCAGACTTGTATTTATAATTGTTACCATCCTGGCATTATTATATACGGTGGCGGGAGGACAGATGTCTGTAGTAAAGACGGACATGGTACAGTTTCTGGTAATTGCCGTCGGGTTCGTGGTCATACTGGTTTATCTCTATCTGGTGAAGGGTGATGCGTCAGGTGAGGTTTTCAAAAATATTGAACTGATCAATGAGAATTATGGTAGACACAGTCTGGTGACACAGTTCTTCGTGATTGGAGGCGTGTATTTCCTTGGACCGGACATTATATCAAGGAATTTCATTTCAAAGGATCAGAAGACAGCCAAAAAAGCGGCGCTGATCGGAGGGGCAGCACTTATCGTTTTTGCTATTGTAATAGTAATGACGGGAATGTGGGCAAGATTCAATATTCCGGCGGCTGAGAAGGGTGATATGAAAACATTGCTCTATGTGATAAAATTCGTACCTCTTCCGGTTGGACTTCTGCTGTCCCTGGGACTTCTCTCTGCTATGCTTTCATCACTTGATACCTGCCTTGTAAATGCATCGACAATATTTGTAAAAGATATTCTTAAGAAGGAAAATGTATTGCTCGTGCGGATAACTATACTGGTGATAGGAGTGACGGCCATGACCTTTGCGCTGATGGGAAGCGGTGATATCATATCACTTCTCAGTGCGGCTTATTCGGTATATACACCGGGAGTAATATTCCCTCTTCTTGTAGCCATAATCGTATACGGGAAAAAAGATATCAGAAGACCGATATGGCTGGCGGCGGTCATCACAGGTGGAAGCTTCGGAATTATCGGAAGTCTGCCTTCGGGCTTCACGGACTTTCTTCCGGGGTTCCTGGTTTCTAATTTAAATATATTCGGAATGGCAGTGTCGCTTATACTGGCGCTTCTGTCCATAACAGATAAGAATCATCAGGCTGTGGTTTCTCCGGAGGAGGCACCATAGGTGATTTGAAAGATGTGTAGTAAGAGGAGTGGTTTCTGCTCCTCTTATTTGTTTTGACAGGAAGGCCGGTCAGCGGAGCAGTCAGTCTTGAAAAACGGGCGGTTTTATGTTAGTATAAACGTGTTTTACTATGCCTATATGCCGTGTTTTTTTCGGGATTATGAGCAGGGCTTGAATATATTGAAAGGAATAGTTGGATCATGAAACTTGGAATTATAGGTTCCGGAAATATGGCAAGAGCCATTATAGGCGGAATTGTAAGTAATAAAGTACTCGAACCGGGAGATATCACAGCTTCGTCTCCGGTTGAAGCTGAGAGAAAGCTGGTCATCGATTCATTTAGCATAAATGCTACTGAATCTAACAGGGAAGTTATCGCATCATCGGATGTTATTATATTTGCTGTAAAGCCAAATGTGATTCCTGATGTTGTAAATGAGATAAAGGATGATGTTACGGACGATAAGCTGCTGATATCCATAGTTGCGGGTAAGTCAATTCAGTGGTACCGCGATGCTTTCGGTAAGGATATCAAACTTATAAGGACTATGCCGAATACACCGGCTCTCGTAGGTGAGGGCATGACGGGTGTTACTCCGAATGAACTGGTATCGGAAGAGGAACTTGCGAAAGCACTTAAGCTTCTTTCATCCTTTGGTAAGGCAGAAGTTGTTCATGAGAAACTGATGGATGCGGTATGTGCGGTATCGGGAAGTTCACCGGCATACGTATTTATGATGATAGAAGCTATGGCTGACGGGGCTGTTAAAGAGGGAATGCCGAGAGACAAAGCATATACATTTGCAGCTCAGGCAGTTCTGGGCAGTGCCAAAATGGTTCTGGAAACGGGAAAACATCCGGGGGAATTGAAGGATATGGTATGTTCGCCCGGCGGAACGACTATAGCAGCTGTTCAGGTTCTTGAAGAGATGGGCTTCAGGGCATCTCTTATCGATGCAGTGGAAGCGGCAGCAGCTGTATCAAGGTCTTTATAGACCGGGTTGTCCGAAGGGTTGGCAGATGGCTTTAAATGACGTCCCGGGGAAGACGTCAATAGTAATTGGGAGGTATATCCATGGGTGAAAATAATAATTCATACAACCAGGAAGAAGAGCTTGCCATAATTAACCGGCTGGTTGTTATAGTATGTGGATTGATATCCGCATTTGTAGTTTTAGGTTATCTGAATGATGCCAGAACCGGAGATATCAGCTGGGCGTTCGCAGGTATTGTAGCGGGCGGAGCTGCTCTTGCGGCTATGGCTGTTTTCGGTATGTTCATGCAGGATAACTATAGCATTACACTCAGACATGTAGTTGTCATTGTGTATGGTATTGTGTATGTGATAATGCTGGTAGGAGCGACTGACGACCTTGTATTTATTCTTGCTGTGCCGCTTCTCGCGATTTTGATGCTTTATTTTGACTTTACATTTATCCTTAGAACAAGCATATTTGTTTTTGCCATCAACATTGGCTTCTGCATAAAGTATACCCTTGATGGTAAGATGCCTTCTGGAGTTGAAGCCGATGTTTCAACACTTCTTCTCCAGTCATTGGGTATAGGCATGCTGGCACTTGCTGTTTCCTGGGGAACAAAGGTTTCAAATACACTCAATATAAAGAAACTCATTACCATAAATTCAGAGAGAGAAAAGAGCGAGATGCTCCTTAAGGACGTTCTTCATATCGCAGGAAAGGTTAAGGAGAATTCCACAGCTGCAAATGAGATGATCATTAATCTGCAGAACGGTACTTCCAGTACTGCCGATGCACTGAATGAGATAGCAGAAGGTAATTCATCGACTGCAGTCAGCATAGAGAATCAGACGGATATGACAAATAATATCCACAAGATGATCACTGAGACAAAGGCTCTTTCCGAGAAGATGCTTAAGGAAGCGGAAGTAAGTCTCGAGGCAGTTAAGGACGGTCAGGAATCCATGAAGGAGCTGACAGTTCAGTCTTCTATCATTGAAGAAGCAAATATCAAGGTCAGCGAGGAGATGAAGCTTCTCAAGGCAAATACCGATAAGGTTGTTTCAATAACCAATCAGATATTCGCAATTTCCAATCAGACAAACCTTCTCGCACTGAATGCATCTATAGAGAGTGCCCGTGCGGGAGAAGCAGGACGAGGTTTTGCCGTAGTATCAGAGCAGATACGTATACTTGCTGAGCAGACAAGAACGCTTACCGAGAATATCCAGAACATAGTTGAAGAGCTTCATAAGAATACTGAAAAGACCATGGTCAGCGTTTCCAAGGTTCTTGATGTTTCTGTACAGGAGAAGCAGGATATCGAGAAGGCAGGAGCCCAGTTCAATGATATTCAGTGCCATATGGGTACACTCGGTGACAATGTTACGGCTATCAGCAAGAGTATAGAAGATATTCTTCATGCAAATGATAATATTGTGGACAGCATTACTCAGATAGCAACCTTCAGTGAAGAAGTTGCAGCTAATACCGAAGAGGCATATGCGATCGGAACAAACAGCAACGCAGAAGCTGAAGAAGCCGTAAAGATCATGAATGAGCTTATGGAAGTCGCTTCCTCTCTGGATCATTATCTGTAGATCTTTAAGCAGAGTTCATGCGGGTAAGATTAATAAGTAAAATGACATTGATCAGTCGATAAATATGAATTCTATGAGATGAATTCGATAGGATAAAACGGACGGATGGTTCTGAGCAGTATCGGAACCATCCTTTTAAAAATAGTAATTAAAGGAATGTCCGGCACATGTTGCGAGTGACATACTTTATTTTGGATATGGATTAAAGGGGTGATTTGGACGAGATTAATATTTAAGAAAAGGCTGAAGGTCGCTGTTTCTGCAATGCTGATATCTGCTGTCCTGGCCGGCTGTGGAAGTACTGTAGAGAATAAGGAAGGAAATGCAGATACGCAGGTCGTTGAAGAAACAGTAGAAGAGTCGAAGATATTCTCGGAAGGAGTGGATACTCCGATCGAGGTGACGGGATATGCAAGTTTTAAAGGAACAGATGCGGACTTCTTTCTGAAGGCCGGCGATAAGGTGGCTGTTATCTCACCGTCTGCTCTTCCTTCAAGAGCTCAGGCGGATGCCGTGATCAAAGGCCTGACCGAGTGGGGATATGTTCCGGTAGAAGGAAAGTATGTCTGTACGGAGAATCGTACACTGGATAACTGCAAAGAAGACCTGGAATGGGCGCTTTCAGATCCGGAGATCAAAGGGATCTTCTGCGTAAGGGGCGGATACGCATCCTGTGAGGTTTTAGAGGCCTTAGACCGTAAGCTTATCGCCAGGGCGAAGAAACCTATCATCGGTTACAGTGATATCACAGCATGCCTCTCAGCCTGGACCAGAGAAGGAATTCCATCCATACACGCTTCCATGAGCGCAGCATTTACAGATCTTCCCGAGGAATGCAGAGAAGTGGAAAGAAAGATGCTTCAGGGAGAGATACCGAAATATAAATGTACAGGCAGCGGGTATGACAGACAGGGGACTGCAGAGGGTATTCTGGTCGGCGGAAATGTAACGATCATGATGACTGTAGCAAATACAGATTTTGACTGTACGAAAATAGACCAGCCATATATTCTGTTCCTGGAGGATGTGGAGTGTGATTATCATCAGGTACATTATGGCATGACTGTTCTTAAGAATAGTGGAATTCTTGAAAATGCATCCGGAATCATACTGGGTGAATGGATCGATACTGATCCGGAGCCGGGAGATTACATAGGGGATTCCAGAGGAGGAAAGTTCAGTTCGGTTTACGATATGATTTACAGACAGTTTCTGAAGGATCTGGATGTTCCTATCGCCTATGGCTTCCCTGGCGGGCACGGGGAGAAGAATTATCCTTTGCTGATGGGCGAGAATGTCCGGCTTACCGTAACTGAGGATAGTTTTACACTTGAATGGCCGGATGCAAACTGAATTATGCAAGAGAGGTGAAGAGAATGCCGGGAAATATATCATGTGATACATGTGCATATTATTACTATGATGAAGATTATGACGGATATATATGCGACATGGATATAGATGAAGATGATTTTGTGAAGCTGATGCAGGGGAACTATAAGGATTGTCCTTATTATACAAACGGGGACGAATACCGAGTGGTTCGACACCAGATGTAATGAGGGGGAAATGAAAAATGGTGGATGTAATACTGAAAAATGATGAACTTACAGTTGGGATTTCATACCATGGAGCAGAACTGAGATCGGTTAAAGATAATAAGACCGGTTACGAATATATGTGGCAGGCTGACCCTGAGTTCTGGGGCAGAACTTCGCCCGTTCTGTTTCCTGTTGTAGGGCAGTATAAGGATAAGGAGAGTATCTATGATGGAGTGACTTATACACTGGGACAGCACGGCTTTGCAAGAGATATGGAATTTGTCAGAATAGCTGAACCGGATGAGAATCATGATTCTGCAGCACTCTTTATGCTGACCGACAGTGTTGATACCCTTAAGGTATATCCTTTCAGGTTCAGGCTTTTCATAAAGTATGTGCTTTCAGGCAGGAGCATAAAGGTTATGTGGAAGGTGGAGAATATAAATGATAAGAAGATGTACTTCTCCATAGGCGCACACCCTGCATTCAACTGCGACAGCGACAGGGATAGCCTCATCTTTGATACCAATAAGGATTTAAAAGTAAATGTACTCAGTGATAAGGGTGTACTTTCTTCAAAGGTTAAAACCGTGGAGGTGAGGGACAGCCAGATTAAAATGTCAGCTGAGCTTTTCAGTGAGGATGCATTGATAATCGAAGATGAACAGATTCACGAGGTGACAGTTGCGAGAGAGGACGGAACCAGACTTGTGAAAGTCAGCTTTACTGCACCGCTCTGCGGAATATGGTCACCGGTCGGGAAAAACGCTCCATTTGTCTGCATAGAACCATGGTATGGCCGCGCAGACAGAGAGGACTTCAGCAAAAAGCTTGAAGAGCGTGAGTACGGAAACGCCCTTGAACCTGATGAGGCTTTTGAGGCTGAGTATGATATTGAATTCCCGACACTTAAGTCAGAGAAGAAATGAAAGAAATAATACTTTAGATGTCTTCACTTTATTTTGCTAAAAAAGGCTTTGAGATTTATTATATATTTCGCTGGATAAACGTACTATAAAGGCGTGGCATAGGTATATCGGCAAAGAGTTCAGAAATGGATTCTATGCCGATTTTTTTATTGACATTTTGAACAATGTTCAATATAATAAATTTGAACGTTGTTCAAGGAGGTTATCATATGAAAAATGATGATGTAAAAAAATCTATTATTAAAGCGACTATAGAAATAATAGAAAAATCAGACGGGGATATAAAAAACATTACTGCCAGAAAGATTGCTGATAAAAGCGGAGTGGCATTGGGACTCATCAATTATCACTTTGGAAGCAAAGAGAATCTGATAGCACAGTGCAGCAGGGAGATTATAAATGAAAAGCTTTTTGGATTAGCTCCTGATAAAGTTGATTACATGGCAGATGATGGACTATCGGACTTGGAACGTTTGATCTCATTTGCAAGACAGACCTTTGACTATATATATTCAAATCCTTCGATAGCAAAAATATCGATAATATCGGACTTTAAGGATTATGACCCGGCGGGAAATTCTTCTCTTACCCAGAAGGGATTTCAAATGGCTTTAAGGGGGGATATTTCGGAAAGAAAGAAAAAACTTATTGCATTTTCACTTGCGTCTATAATGCAGACAGCTTTCCTTGCCGGTGATAATTCTGGGCTGATCATTGGATATAGCTTAAAAAGTAAAGAACAAAGAGATATCTTTATTTCAGATGTAGTTACGATGCTAATGAATGATATTACTCCTGTAGCATGAAATTTATAATATATGAGGTTAAAAAATATGAATCGTGATAAATTACCATATCTACTTCCGGTACGTTCTTTTGCGTTCTTATTGATATTTGTACTTGGCTCCCTAATAACGGGTAAAGAGCTTAGTGCAATCAGTAACTGGTGGACTATTGTAGCCACTGTTGTAAATATTTTTACAATTTTGCTGTTGATTGTTGTATCGAAAAAGAATGATATGACATATTGGGAATTGATAAATTATAAGAAGGCTGAAACGAAAGTCGGACAGGTTGTGTTAATATCAATCCTTGTTCTTGTTGTTGGAGGGGGCGTAATGTATCTGGCGGGATTTCTCTGCTACGGAAGATTTCCTTATGCTCCGCCTATGATGATTGCTCCTATAATGAAGTTTCTTGCAATAATTAATTTCTTTCTTCTTCCTGTTACAACTGCATTTGCAGAGGATGGTCTCTATCTTGGATGTGGGGTAAATGTGATAAAGAATAAAACACTTGGTATTATCGTTCCGGCTTTCTTCTATGCTCTTCAACACTGTTTTATACCAACGCTGATTGATGGCAGATATATTCTGTATCGGTTTTTATCTTTTCTTCCACTTACTATTATTCTGTGTTATTATTTTCAGAAAAAGAGAAACCCGGTTCCTATCATGGTTGGGCATGCGATAATAGATCTGATGACTGTATTGGAGGTACTGGCTACATCTTTGGTGCCGGGATTCTATGAAACTATGATTAATATGTTGAAATAAAGGAATTGGAAGTACATCACATCGGAAAAACTTGTGAAGAGAATAAAATGCCGGAGGTGTAAAAACGATGAAAAACAAAAGAAAAACAATAATGGCGGTTCCGAAAGCCTGTTTTATGGTCGTAGTAATCGCATGCATACTGGGCATAATCGTCGGATCCTTTTTCGATTACAGAATAAATGTTGCCCTGGCAAATAAGACAGAGATCGGAGCTTTTTTTGCTACATACGGATCCTATTTTTCTTATTGCCTGTATCCTGCAGCCGGTATGTGCATTTTCAAAGGGCTCATGAAAAAGGGAAGCAGATACAGGATGCTTGCGTGGGTAATTATGGCAGCTTCATATTTCATGGCTGTTTACTATAGCAATAACTATAATGGCTCCAAGGTAAGAGAAATGTTTGGTTATACCGCAGGTGATTCTTCCGTGGCATTATCATTTGTAAGCTGGGCATTCTGGGTGGTTTTGTATATGTGGGTACCGATTGTTTGCTATCGTATATTCGATGACAGGGATGCAGATAAACTGATCATGACAGGCGCCGCAATACTGGTTGCCGGTATACTTGCTGACAATATGAACCTGTGGCTGAAGCAGGTGGCATCAAGGCCCCGGTATAAGTACCTGATTACGCTGGATGAACCCTTGTCAGAATACAGGAACTGGTGGCAGATGGTTCCAAATCTGGCAGGCTCGGATGACAACTTTAAGAGCTGGCCAAGTGGTAATATGACAATTGCAAGCATGATGTTCTCTTTGCCAATGCTGTCAGATGTGTTAAAGAAGCGTTCAGATGCCAGGAATATGATCTGTTTTGTTATTGCCGTACTTTTCGTTCTGATTTATGGTTATAACAGAATACATATGACAAACCATTTTCTTACGGATGTGTGCTTTGGAACACTTATTACCTATCTTATTTTTTCAGTGGTAAGCACAGCCTTTTCTGCTGAATGAAGATCATTTTCCTCATTTGTTACGGAGCGGCAAAGTGACTGACCGATAAGGTCATTTGCTTTACTGCTCTTTTATTTTCCTCCAAAAATATCTTGACATGATGTCAGAATACAGCTATAATTCATATTGACACGATGTCAGAAACTTAATGCGATTCGATTTTGGGAAAAGGAGATGAAATAAAATGGCAGGTAAAATCTTGGTGGCTGTCTTTTCAGCAAGCGGAGTAACAAAAGAAGTAGGAGAAGAAATTGCACGTATAGCCGGCGCAGACTTTTTTGAAATCGTACCAAAGGAAATATATACAGATGATGATCTTAACTGGATGAACAAGCAGAGTCGAAGCAGTGTTGAGATGAATGATCCTTCTGCCAGACCGGAGATGGCGGGAATTGTATCGGATATGGCTTCTTACGATAAAGTGATCATCGGATTCCCAATCTGGTGGGGTGTTGCACCGAGAATCATTGATACTTTCCTTGAAAGCTATGATTTTAACAGAAAGACAATTATTCCATTCTGCACTTCAGGAGGAAGCGGTGTAGGCAGAAGCGACGAGGAGCTTCATAAATATGTAAAAGGCAATGTGAAATGGGAGAAGGGCAAAGAGATCAATCGTCCGGATGAAACGGTAATCAGAAAATGGATCGATAATGTGTTGTAAGCAGAGATGAACTTGACGATGTGTTGTAAGCAGAAAGGGGCGAAACGATGAAATATTCAAGACTCGGAAACTCGGATTTAAATGTATCCCGTATCTGTATGGGATGTATGGGATTTGGTGATTCTACGAGAGGGCAGCACAGCTGGACTATTGACGAAGAGCATTCAAGGGAGATTATTAAAAGAGGTCTCGATCTTGGAGTTAATTTCTATGATACTGCAATCGCTTATCAGAGTGGAACCAGTGAACAGTATGTTGGACGTGCTCTCAGGGATTTTGCAAAGCGTGAGGATGTAGTTGTGGCAACAAAATTCCTTCCCAGAACACAGGAAGAGATAGAAAAAGGAATCACCGGTCAGCAGCATATTGAAAATATGATAAATACAAGTCTTCAGAATCTGGGTATGGACTATGTGGACCTGTATATATATCACATGTGGGATTGGAATACGGATATTTATGATATCATGGATGGATTAAACCGTATCGTGAAAGCAGGTAAAGCAAGATATATCGGCATTTCCAATTGCTTTGCATGGCAGATTGCAAAGGCTAACGCTTTGGCAGATAAAGAAGGTTTTGCAAAGTTTGTTTCTGTACAGGGACATTATAATCTTATATTCCGTGAAGAAGAGCGAGAGATGGTTCCATACTGTGAAGAAGAAAATATAGCACTCACTCCTTACAGCGCACTGGCAAGCGGAAGGCTTTCCAGAATGCCCGGCGAAGGTGAAACCAGAAGAGCTGCCGAGGATTCCTATGCAAAATTTAAATATGATGCCACTGCAGAGCAGGATGCTGTAATCATAGGTCGTGTGGCGGAACTTGCAGGGAAACATGGCGTAACTATGACGGAGGTGTCTCTGGCATGGCTGCTGATTAAAGTAACATCTCCGGTAGTAGGAGCAACCAAGCTTCATCATATCGAGGGCGCTGCCGGGGCAGTGGATCTGGAACTTACGGATGAAGAACTTACTTACCTTGAAGAACCATATATTCCTCATTCTCTTGCAGGAGTTATGGCGCAGAACAAGAGAAGTGATGCATCAAAAAAACATGTATGGTCAACGGGAGATCAGAAGATAGGAAAATGAAGAAAAAGATATCGATACTTGCGGTGATTCTACTGGTTCTGGGACTTACTGCATGCGGAAATACAGAAACTCCGACTGTAAATGAGAATACGGAGACACATACTGTGGACAGTACTACTGAAGAAACCGGTTCCGGTAAAACTGAAGCGCCGGTCGAAGAAGATAATTCAGAAGAAAAAGTAGATACCCAGGCAAATGGCGGTGTGCTTGTTGTATATTTCTCTGCAACAGGAACCACTAAGGGAGTTGCCGAGAAAATTGCAGGTATTACAGGGGCAGATACTTATGAGATTAAAGCTGCAAAAGAATATTCGGCTGCAGACCTGAACTGGAATGATTCTGACAGCAGGTCTACTAAGGAGCAGAATGATGCATCTGCCAGACCTGAAATCGGAAGTGAAGCAATCTCACTTGATGGATATTCAACGATTTATATCGGTTATCCGATATGGTGGGGTGAAGAGCCGCGTATCATGGATACATTTGTGGAAAGCTATAACTTTGACGGAATTACCATGATTCCTTTCTGCACATCCGGCAGCAGCGGTATAGGAAGAAGCGGCCGAAATCTGGCGGACAATGCAGGAAGCGGTAAGTGGCTTGACGGCCAAAGATTTGGAGCAGGAGCGTCGGAGGATGAGATCAGGTCCTGGATAGAAGGATTGCAGTAAAATTCTGAAAATGGTAATATGCGTGGTAAGAATGATGTTATGAGGTCATGATGAAATGTATGATTACAAATATTATGATTATGTGATGAAGATTCAATCAATAATAGTTATTATCTTCACGGTATATATCAATCAGCGCGGAGCGAAAAATGCCCCGCGCTTTTTATTTCTTGTCTGCAGTTAATGCGGCGATGGTTTCTTTCATTTTTTGGTCCAGTTCGGGTGGCGGATTGCAGTCCTCGGCTATGATTCGGAAGAAATCTTTCAGGCTGTATTTAGTTTCTGAATAATGTTCATTTCCCATTTGAGTTCCTCCTTCTGTTATATAGACAGTAAATTCTCGGGTGTGGTTTTATGTTCTTTCTAATTTTTCAAAAAAATTTTCAAAAAATGAAACCGATTGAACCTAAGCATTGTCTATACATCAGATGAAGGGGAAAACCCAGACATTTAATAATATCGTGATTATTTATTTAGGAGGATACGAAAATGATCAAGAATTATAACGTAGAGAAAAAAGAGAACAAGCTGTTATGGGCACTGTCATGGATAGCAATTTTTGCCGGTTTTAAGTGTTCTTAGGAACAAATTCTATCTTTAATACCATCTGCAATGCCTGAGCGACTCTTTGCAATGTCTTTAAAGATGGATTGCCGGTCCCGCGTTCCAACCTACTAATGTCAGCCTGGGATATCCCTGTTACTCTTGCTAAGTCTTTCTGTGTCATGCCTCTTTCTTTTCTTGCATCAATTATGGCTTGCATAACGGTGAACTCTGGTTCCAAAGCATCATATTCTTCTTTGAATTTCGGATCGTGTAATTGTTCTTCAATTAATTCATCTAATGTAGTCATGATTTCTCCTTTCTAGCGTAGTAATCAGCTCTATATGATTTAGCCAGGTCTATTTCCTTACGAGGAGTACGTTGTGTTTTCTTTATGAATCCATTGGTGAGCAAAACAACTTTTCCTTCGTCATAAAAATATAGTAGCCTTGAAATGTTTGTGCCTACTCTTGCTCTTAATTCAAAAATGCCATCTTCTAATTCTTTTGAGTGTGGTTCTCGAAGTGAAGGACCATTTCTCTGTAATATTTCAAGAGTTCTGATCATTTTAGCACGCATGTCATAATCTAAACTCAGCAAAAAATCTTTTGCAGGTATCTTTCCATCGGCCGTTTCATAAAACAAGGTAGTGTATTTGTTCATTTGATTCCTTTCAATAATAATATGTGATATATCACATATTGTCAATTGTTTGTTCGTTGATACTATGATGTGAGTTTTTGACCTCACAATGACATTATAAGAACCATGTGCTGTATTTGCATGTTAACAATCTATAGAAAATGCTAGTGTTTGTTGCGCCAATAAGTTCACATTTATAAAGAATATAAATGGACTGCTTGTATCAAATAAGAGACTAACCTCATTTGGATTAGTCTCAATGTTAGATTACTACACCGAAAGGTGTGTTACTTGTTAAGTTGATTGAACCGCCGTGTACCGAACGGTACGCACAGTGGTGTGAGAGGTCGGAATTTCTCACTTGTGAGAAATTCCTCCTCGATTCAAAAAAGTTTCCGGGATTTAAAGACTTTTTAAGAAGTGGTGTATTATATTATGTACAAGCTCGGAGCAAAGCGGTAACTTAATGTTATCAGAAGACTGATAGATAAGGAGATCTGATCATGTTTTTCAGAATGATTAAAAAGGATTTAAAGGACAGTAAGGGACTGAATGTCATCATCCTGCTTTTCATGGTGATGGTGTCTGCTCTGGTTACAGCCAGTGCCCTCCTGATGTTTGCAAATATAAGAGGTGTGAAGGTTTCGCAGGAAAGATGTAAGCCTTATGATGCGCTTGTTATATATAGCAGGCTTTCGGGTGATGCTGAGGGACAAAAGAAGGCCTTGGAAGATATCATACTGGCCAGGTTCCCGGATGCAAAGATAGAGCATAACGAGTGCATTGAAGTGGATTATACAAATTTTTACTATGATGGAATTGATTATGATTATCTGAATCAAAATTCCGGAAATAAATTTTATGCTTTTATGAAGCAGCCGAGAGAAATGAATCTGGTTTATGATCAGAACAATAAGCCGTTTTCATTAAAGAGTGGCGAGTTGGCTATTTCATATGCATATTCCATGCAGATGGGGCTTAAGGCAGGAGATGATATATATATTACGGCGCCTTCGGGAAAACAGTTTAAGTTTACTGTATCAGTGATAACAAGAGATCCGATTCATGACTATTTGTTCAGGTTTCTCTTATCAGATGCCGATTATGAAAAAATGAGTTCTGAATGCCCGCAGAAATCGGGTATTACCGGATTTGATACAAAACAGGAATTTTCCGAGAATGACCGTAAAAATCTTAATTCGGATTTTGCAAAGGATGAAAACTATAAATATTATTTCAGATCCTGTCTCCCGGATGGACATATAGCAAGTAACGCTGCACTTATTTCTGTATTGATTACATTTTTTATGTTTATAACCTGTATATTTATGATACTGATCATCCTTCTTACTATCGGATTTACGATCAGATCCGCTATCAAGAAAGAGGAACGTGAGCTGGGAATCATGAAAGCTCTCGGAACGGATTCGGTTTCTTTCAGGTGGCTTGTAGCAGCAAAATATGTTGCATTTTCGATTGTTGGAGGGATTGCAGGGCTGTTTATCGGCATAGTTGCGGGAAATGCCCTGATAGGACGTTTCTATTACAATATATCCTACTCACTTAGCTGGGTTGACTATCTTGTAGCTGCTATATCAGCTGTAATGATCATTGTAACAGTATGCCTCTTTATCCTGCTCTCAATGAGGAGGATAAATAAGATATCGGTTATGGATGTTCTTCATGGAGAGACAAGATCGGAAAGGATTAAACATAGTGATCGTTTCAGTTTAAGTAAAAGAAGTAAGATGTCACTTCCAGTGTTCCTTTCACTTTCGGACATATTTGGTAATTTCAAGAGGTACATACTTTTATTTATAGCATTTGCCATAGGAAGCAGTGTGGTGCTCATAAATATCCAGATTAGAGATACCGTTATCAGTTCTGATTTTTTATATAAGTTTTATACCTGGAAGAAGCTTGATGCTGTGACTATGTTAGATGATAAAAAATTTGATGAACTGACGAACGGAACCAACAGATCTGATATTTTTAAGAGTAATATTGACGCCCTTTTTGAGCAAAATGATATTTCCGGAACTTTAGAAACCAAAGATTGCCAGAATGCGAAAATGCTTTTTGGAAATGAAACCGAAACAATACTTCTTAGTTTTAATTTTAATCCGGAAGGGATAGTAATAAGGGATGGCGGTCAATATCCGAAGCTTCGAAATGAAATCCTTATGGATTATTACACAGCATCTTCTCACGGAGTGGATATAGGAGATAAAGTATTAATTGCCTATAACAAGTATTCTGAGGACCGGCTTACGGTAAAAGAAGCACAGGAAGAATTTATAGTAACCGGTTTTGTTGACAGGCTTTCCGCGTTTAATGACAGAGACGTAATTATGTCAGCGGAGTTTAATGATGCAGAATCCGAAGGCTGGGATGTCGTAGGTTTTACATTGGATGTACCGGATTCAGAGAAGGATGCTGAATATGAAAAGCTTGAAAAGTTGTTCCCGGGACAAATGATGACGGATGATGAGCTGATAGCTGCATTTCTCGGAATGTATGATGTATTATTCTCGTTTTTACGTAATCTCATGATGGTGGTTGTAACGGGTGTCCTTGGATTTTTGGTTGTAATGTATCAGACAGTATTTATGAAGGATGAGGAACCGGAGATCGCGCTTCTTATGAGCACCGGAGTAGAAGAAAAAACGGTAAAGAGATGGCAGTTCTTAAGAATGATGATACTTTTTGCAACTGCTACAATAATCTCACTGCTTGTAACACCGTCGATTGTATCGCGAGTAATAGGTTTATTATTTAACGCAATGCTTGGACTTACGGGATTTGTATTCAGTGGCGGAGTACTTCTTTCAATAATATGGACAGTATTTATAGCGATGTTTATAGCGGTAGTTATGATGCTGGTGATAAGAAAGATCAGAAATATCGAAATATGGAGGATTAGAAATGAGTAATAAGGTTTTAGAGGTTAAGGATCTGTGTAAGACTTATGTGATAGATGAATACAGTAACAATGTCCTTCAGAATGTTAATTTCAGTATGGAAGAAGGCGAGTTCGTTTCAATAATGGGTCCTTCAGGTTCCGGTAAATCAACTCTTCTTTATACAGTAAGCGGTATGGACAGTATGACTTCCGGAAGTGTATCATTTGACGGAGAAGATATATCTAAGCTGGACAGGAAAGCTATGGCCAGGGTTCGTCTTAATAAGATGGGTTTTGTATTTCAGCAGATGTATATGATGAAGAAGCTGAATATCATGGATAATGTTATCCTTCCGGGTTATCAGGCCGGGCAGAAACCTAGAGCTGAGGTTAATAAAGATGCCGAGACACTTATGAGAAGACTTGGTATTATTGATACCGCAGACAGATTTATCACGGAAGTATCCGGCGGTCAGCTTCAGAGGGCGTGTCTATGCAGATCACTCATAAATAGTCCAAAGATGGTTTTTGCAGATGAACCAACTGGAGCTCTTAATCAGAAAGCATCTATGGAAGTAATAAGAGAGCTTGTAAATGCCAACAGAGAAGGGACTTCAGTCATGATGGTAACTCACAGTGAAAAAGTTTCCAGCTGCAGTGAGAGAGTAATCTTCCTTGTCGATGGCAATATCCAGGGAGAACTTGTACTTGGGAAGATGGAATCAGAGGATGACCTCCCGGTGCGTGAAAGAAAACTCAGAAACTGGCTTCAGGAACGTGACTGGTAAAGTCAAATAATTATAAAGCATAATGTCATTCTGGGTGAAGCTAAGAATCTAAAACAGAAAGAGAATACGATATGAAATATAAATACAGTAAAATTTCAAAAATAATCACTATAGCCTTTTCAGTTCTTCTGGCAGCTTCTCTCACAGGTTGTGGAAAGATGGAAACTTACGAAAACTATACATTCCCGGAAACAGAAGAGAGTAATCTGGTTGAGGTATCTAACACATATGTTGAGAAGTCTGCAGAATACGAAGATGCGGGAACTCCAGATAAGACACTCGCTACATTTTCATCTTCCGATGGAGCCTGCGTAGTAAAGAAAATGGAGCACTATTATGACGTTACTCTGGATTTCGAAAACCATACACCGGAGGAAGTAGGAAAAGCCTATGCTGAGGAGGTTATGGAAGCTTATCCGGAGATTCACGAGGTAATGGAACCGTATATATATGAAAATATATATTGGGGATTTCCGGCTCTGGTTGATGACTTTGATCCTGTATGGGAAAGAGTTTCATATCTGGCAAAAACAGTAGAAGACGACCCGAAGCTTTCTGATTACTGGAAGGAACTGGATGCTTATGCCGAGACGATTTCCGGTGGAGTACATGGATATTCGGAAGATGGCCACATAAGTTACGAAGAAGCAGTGACCTTCAGTTTTATTCCTGAAGCTTTAAGGGGAACTGCATGCTCAGCGCTTTCCCTATGGGGCGACAAGACAGAGACCGGTGACAGGATTACTGTTCGTCTGCTGGACTGGAATCTCGGAACCGAGTATCAGATGTGCGAAGTTCATTCCGTAATTCATGCAAAGAAGGGGGACAGATCTTATACCGGTATTTCATTTTTCGGATTTGAAAGCATTGTTTCAGCCGTAAATGATGATGGCGTTTTTGCCGGAATCCTTGATGTGGGAAGCCTTAATGAACCCTATATATATGAGAATAGAAGATGCTATACTTATGATCTCAGGTATGCACTGGAAGAATTTGATACAGCCAAAGAGGTTGGCGATTATATGGTGGGGAACAGTGCAAACTATACCTGGAGTCATAACCTTATAATATCCGATGATAATTCCGGTTACTGCGCAGAGGATGCTGTCAGCCAGCTTCAGGAGAAAGGTAAGGCTTATTCTATACTTCGTGATAATGAGACTCCGCTTTTAAATGGACTTACGTGGGACAATCCGGACAGCCTGTGTGTTGTTAATTCATTTGCCGCGAAGGGAAATCAGGATTATCTTTATCAGGATGGTAACGCAGTAAGATGGAACAAATATAATGAATGGGTAGGTGCAGAGGATAAATTTACTGTAGGTGAATTAAAGACTGCACTGACAAAAGAAAAGGTAAATCAAGGTCAAAAAAAGGGTGAAGCTTATGTCGTCAATGTAAGAAATACCGGAACTGCGCAGATGATAATAGTGGATTATCATACAGGAAGAGTTCAGGTGGCTTTTACACCGGAAAGCGGCCCGTCGGATGATGTGATTTTTACAGATATAGGAAGCTACTAAGATTATGGTGGCTTATGTTGAAATATAAATGAATAATCGTGTATAATCAGGAGTGGAAGGTTGTTACAAAGTATCATAAAGGAGCGGGTATGACAGATATTCTCATCATTGAAGATAATGAAGACCTTGGACAGCTGATTACTGATTTTTTAAAGAAAGAAGGATGGACCGTTGAATGGGCAAAAAGCGCAGAAGACGGTCTTCTTCTGCTTGGAAATGAAAGCTTCAAGCTGCTTCTTCTTGATGTGATGCTTCCGGGGAAGGATGGCTTCGAAGCTCTTACCGAAATCAGGAAAAACAGAAATCTTCCTGTCCTTATGATGAGTGCAAAGACAGATGATGACAGCAAGATTCTGGGGATGGAAATAGGTGCCGATGATTATGTGGACAAGCCATTTTCAATACCTGTTCTTACTACCAAGATCAAAGCGCTTATGCGGCGTACCTATGAAATCGCCGATGATAAGGAACTGATTTCTGCGGAGGGATTAACAGTTGATGTCAGTGCAAGGAAGGTTTATAAGGGAGAAACTCTTATTGATGTTAAGGGCAAAGAATTTGATCTTCTTTTATATCTTATGAAGAACCGGGGAAGGGCGCTGAAAAAAGAAACTATATTCAATAATGTCTGGGGCGAGAGCTGTTTCAGTGAACTTTCTTCTCTGGGCGTATATGTCAGCTGGCTTCGGGATAAAATTGAGGATAATCCGCGGGAGCCTAAGCTTATAAAGACCGTATATAAGGTCGGATATCAGTTCGGAGAATCGTCATGAGAGCGTATATAGTCAGGTTCCTTCTGGCATTATCAGTTCTCGCGATAGTTGCTCTGGGAGCAAATATCTGCGGGAAGAAGCTTGAGGATAAAAAATACAGCCGGAGAAATGTGGTTGTTGCACGTATTAATGAGGATCTGGAAACTTATATAAGGAATACTGATACTTCACTTATTAATGAAGAAGCAATGATTGAAAGAGTATTCTATTCGCGAAAGGGTGAATGGGATAAGCTTTATGGTGCCGATTACAGCCCCAAAACAGTTACAGCTTTTTTGTTTTTTCAAGGGAAAATGTCGGGTGGCGACATGTCATTTAATAACGGAGGACAGAATACGATAGTATGCGGCATCTGTCCGGATGGAAATTATATGGGAGTTGCCATTTATGAATTTGCCCAAACAGGTTATTCCGGCTTTCTCCTTCTTATGAATATAACACTGATTCTTGCGGCACTTATTGTAATAGTATACGGACTCTACATATATGCAGCGGTTATTGTTCCGTTTAACCGATTATCGGATTATCCGGAAAGATTATCCAGGGGCGGGACAGTGGAAAAACTTCCGGAGACGAAAAACAGATTCTTCGGGCGATATGTCTGGGGAATGAATATGCTTGCGGATAAGCTGGAGAATGACAGGAATACTATACGCAGGATTTCTGATGATCACCAGAAACTGGTTACGGTACTGGTTCATGGCATAAAAACTCCTGCCGCAAATATCAAGCTGTTTTCGGAAGCGATATCCACGGGACTCTATGATCCCGAAGGTAAAGTAAATGAAAAAGATGCGGAGCTTGCCGGAAAGATTGAGAAAAATGCTGATGAGATAGAACGTATTGTATCTGAAGCCGTAGATACAGCAAACGCAGCTATATTCGAATTTAATCCCGATGTTAATCCGTTTTATTCTAAAGAGATTGAAGATTTTATAAGAGAAGAATATACCAACCGTCTGAAAGTAAACAGAATTCCGTTCAATGTGGAAGCAGAAGGTAATCCTCTGATTAAGAGCGACCTAAATGGCGTGCGCAGGATAATAAGGCAGCTTATGGATAATGCGATTAAGTATGGAGACGGAAACGGGATTACTCTTCGGATGTCAAAGACAGACGAGGGGAATCTTATCAGTATAGTAAATAAGGGCAAGCCGCTCCCGGCGAGTGAACTTCCGTATGTATTCAACAGTCTCTGGAGAGGCTCAAATTCTACTGTAGTAAAGGGCAGTGGTATCGGGCTGTATGAGGCAAGATTTATAGCACGAAAACTGGGCGGTGATATATGGATGAGAGCGGGAGACAATGAAACCGAAGTGACTTTACTGCTGACCTCATTATGAAGGTAGTATAGTAGTATTTATTACGAAACGTACTGTAGGGCATAATGTGATATATTACGAATCGTTTGAAGTACGTATATATAGATATAGAAGTATATTGATAGTCATATTGTAAGGTACAATGTAAGAAGAAAGGAAAAAGGTATGAGAATTCCAAAGTTTCTTCCGGAAAATGGAACCATAGGTTTTGTGGCACCGTCCTTCGGATGTAATATTGAACCATATAAATCTTCATTTGAAAATGCGCTGAAGCGCTTTGAAGAAATGGGCTACAGCAAGTGGCTCGGACCAAACTGCTTTGTGGGAGAAGGAATAGGAATCAGTAATAAACCCGAACTTTGCGGGAAGGAACTGACTGATGCGTTTACTCTTAGTGGGGAAGACGCGCCGGATGTGATAATCTCCTGCGGTGGTGGGGAGATGATGTGCGAAGTAATCCCATACATTGATTTCAAAGCTGTTAAGAATGCTGAGCCCAAATGGTATATGGGGTATTCGGACAATACAAATTTCGTATATCTGTCCGCAACAATTGCGGACACAGCTGCTATATACGGTCCTTGTGCCCCTGCCTTCGGAATGGAACCGTGGCATGAATCTCTCAGAGATGCATTTGATCTGATAAAAGGGGAGAAGAATTCAGTCAGTGGATATCCCCTCTGGGAGAAGGAAGGACTTAAGGACGAGGAGCATCCGCTTCTGCCTTATAACGTAACAGAGAAGACTGAATATGTGTATTACCTGCCGGACGAAGTTAAAGGGTCTGAAATGAACAGCGAAATCACATTGGAAGGACGCCTCATCGGAGGGTGTGTGGACTGCCTCGTAAACCTGCTTGGAACAAGATATGATAAAACGGCGGACTTTCTGGAGAAATATAAGGATGACGGTTTTATATGGTTCCTGGAATGTTGTGACCTGAACCCCATGTCCATGAGAAGAGCTTTCTGGCAGATGAGAGAAGCTGGATGGTTTAAATATGTTCGAGGCTTTATGATAGGAAGACCGCTTCATAAAGGCGAGGAAATGTTCGGAGCAGACTGCTATAACTCCGTAACTGATATCATTGGGAAACTTGGAGTTCCGATAATCATGGACCTGGATATCGGACATCTTCCGCCTATGGTTCCGATTATATGCGGCGCAAAGGCAAAGGCTTCATTTTCAGGAAATACAATGACTGTTGATTATAGGATTAGATAAAATGATTACTTATGTTTTTGATAAGAAGAAGGCAGTGCCTCTATATATGCAGCTTTATAGATTCATCAAAGATGATATAGAGCAGGGAAAACTCCCATCGGGGACGAGACTTCCGTCCAAGCGGAATTTTGCGGAAAATCTCGGAGTCAGTACTATAACTGTTGAGAATGCTTATGAAAAACTGGTTTCTGAAGGATATATCCGCTCTGTTTCACGGAGCGGATTCTTTGTAGAGGATATAGAACTGCCTGTAAGTTCTGATTACGGGGAGGGTTCCTGTGCTAAAGCCAAAGGGGAGAAAAAAGCTCCGGGACTTCCGGTTCAGGAAGTGGATGATATAAAGTACGACTTCACCAGCAATATGACCATTAAAGCACTCCATCCATTTTCAACATGGTCGAAGCTTACCCGTAAGGTTATGGCTGATAAGCAGGATGAAATCCTGACTGTTGCGCCTTCTAACGGGATCAGGGAGCTAAGATATGCTATTGCCAGACATATCTGGGGATTCCGGGGAATGAATGTAAATCCGGAGAATATCGTGATAGGAGCGGGGACCGAGTATCTTTACAGCCTTATAATCCAGCTTCTCGGAAGGGATAAGGTATATGCTCTTGAGGAACCGGGATATGACAAGATCGCCAAGGTTTATACGGCTAACGGAGTCGATATAAGATATATTCCCTTAGATGAAAACGGAATCGATATTGACAGGCTTTCGGAGAGTGATGCGGATATATTCCATATTTCGCCGACGCATCATTTTCCTACAGGAATAGTTACACAGGTAGCAAGAAGATATGAGATTCTTCGCCTTGCCGAGGAGAGGGGAGACTGCTACATCATTGAGGATGACTATGATTCCGAGCTTGGGACAGGCGGTAAACCCATGCCGACTTTGATGGAAATGGATCGTGGCGGAAGAGTCATCTATATGAATACATTTACAAAGACACTTTCAGCTACAATTCGAATCAGTTATATGATACTGCCTGACGAGCTGGCTGAAAGATTTCACAAAAACCTGGGTTTTTACTCGTGTACGGTTTCAAATCTTCAGCAGTATACACTTGCGAGTTTTATTGATGAAGGATTTTTTGAGAGCCGTATCAGAAGGCTCAGGAGATATTATGCCAGAGAAAAAGAGGTTCTTATAAAAGAACTGTCCCGCTACCGCTCTTTCGAGACGGCAACTCTCGGCGAAAAGGGAGCGGGACAGCATATCCTTATATACCTTTGGCTTAGAGGTAAGGATAACGTTGATAGCATTATCAAGGCAAAAGCCCTGAGTAATGGAATTAAGATCAATACCCTTTCAGATTATTACAGAGATAAGTCTGAGGGTACCGGGGTTCTGGTTCTGAATTACTCCAGTATACCCATTGAAGAAATTCCTGCAGCGGTCAAACTGCTGGATGAAGCGATTGGCTAGAATCGGAAATGTCGTAATCAGGTTATTTCAGAGCATCTGAAAGGCTGTTCACAAGTTCAGGTATCGTTGCTTCAAAGTCAACTCCGTACCATGGCTTTTCAGGGTTATCAAGTGTAACACGGATTGTATCCTTGGTATAATCGGCAGCAAGCTTGAATGCGTCGTCAAGGCTGAGGCCTCTTGTGAGTGCTCCGACGCATACGCTGGCAAATATATCGCCTGTACCGTGGAATGCAGCATCTATATGTTCATTCTGATAAATGAAATATTTATCATTTACTGTGTCGTATCCGTATACACCGGTATTTCCGGCACTGAGTGAAACGCCGGTAAGAACAACTGTTTTAGCACCGAGTGCGGCAAGCTTTCCGAGCAGTGTCTTAACATATTCTTCGTCGTATTCTTCTTTATATTCCGTATCGGTCATGAAGCATGCTTCAGTGATGTTCGGCACGATGATATCTGCCTTGCCGCAGAGACCTGCATTGAGCTTTGCATAAGCTTCATCGAAAGCAGGATAGAGCTTTCCGTTGTCAGCCATAACGGGATCTATAAAGATGAGGGTATCATCTCCACCGAATTCATCAAAAATCTTCTTCGCAATCTCGATTTCTTCTGCAGATCCGAGATATCCTGTATAGATTGCATCAAAATGAAATCCTTCTTTCTTCCAATGCTCGCATATAGGAAGGAGATCCTCTGTAAGATCTCTTACAGTAAAGCCTTTAAACATTGTATGTGTTGAAAGAACTGCAGTTGGAAGTATTACTGTTTCAACTCCCATGGCTGAAATAACAGGAAGTGCCACTGTTGTGCTGCACTTACCGAAGCATGATATATCCTGAATGGTTAAAATTCTTTTCATAACGGACCTCCCATTAGTGTAATCTAAATCGTCACCTTTTTGTTTACATGTAAGTTTACAATGCCGTACTATAGCACTAAACTGGTTATATACAAATAGTCAATTATGATTATTTTTATATGGTCAGAGAAAAAAGGCGGGGACATCGGTTTTTTTCGGAATCGGGAGGAAATCTCATTTGCAGGCTTGATGCATGCGTATAATCTGCTATATAATAAACCATCCGGGGGAAGCGCACTCGCGCGACATGCGTTATTATGATTTCTTAATTGACTTAGCTTGTTTTGGCTGTATTGCCGGTATCGGAGGTGTAAAGATAAATGAAAATACTGGTAATAGGGGGAACCTACTTCCTTGGAAAAGCTTTTACGGATATGGCTAAGGGGGAGCATGATATAGTGCTTGTCAACAGGGGCAGTCGCCCTGCTCCTGACGGGGTCAGGAGTATAATCTGTGACAGACATGACCTCTATGCACTATCCGAAGCACTAAGCAGTGAATCCCGCCAGGTAAATACAAATGATGATTCGGATGTTGGTGGTTTTGATGCGGTAGTGGATTTTGCTGCATACCGGCCCGGAGACATTGAAGGGATTGTTGAAGCACTTCCGGGTGACATCAGAGGAATGCGGTACATTTTCATAAGCACTTCTGATGTATACCTTCGCGGAACCGGAGAAAAGCTGGATGAGGATGCTCCATTTGAAAGAAGAGATTTCGGCGGAGAAACCGGGGCATATATACTGGGTAAGGTCGCACTGGAGGAAGAACTGACACGTATCGCCAAAAGAAAGGGGATTATCCCGACATCGATCCGTCCGGCCTTCATCTATGGTGAAGGAAACTATGCACCGAGGGAGAGTATGTATTTTAAATGGATTAAAAATGCATCGCAGTTTCTCCATCTTTCCGATGCGGACGGGTTCTTCCAAACGGTTTATGTTAGGGATGTGGCAAAGGCTATACTTAATATCCTCGGAAGAGAGGATCTGAAAGCCCTTAATCTCTGCGGAGGTGAAGTCCTAACTTACGAAAGACTGGCAGAGGTTCTTGAAAAGCTTTCGGAGAAATGCCTTGGGAAGAAAGCTGAACGTATTGATATTACAGTTAATGACGCTTTGGAGAGAGGGATTCCTTTTCCTTATCCCATGACGAAGGAAGAGTCAAATTATTATATAAGCAAATACAGAAATGAAGAGATTCTTAGATATACGGATTTTTACGAAGGGCTCGTAGAAACATTTGTAAATGGAGGTTTTGTATGACTATCAATCAGTTAAGATATGTAATAACGGTGGCTGAGTCGTCTTCCATGAATGAAGCGGCAAAAAAGCTTTTCATTTCCCAGCCGTCCCTTTCTACAACTATCAGGGAACTTGAAGAAGAGGCAGGGATAGAACTCTTTGTAAGGAGTAACAGGGGAATCACGCTTACACCCGAGGGGGAAGAGTTCCTGGGTTATGCCAAGCAGGTGGTGGATCAGTATGAGCTGATTGAGCAGAAATATATAACCGGGGAAAAACAGAAGAAGCATTTCAGTGTTTCGTGTCAGCACTATGCATTTGCGGTTGATGCGTTTGCAAGGATGGTTAAGCAGTTCGGAATGGATGAATATGAGTTCGCCATATATGAGACCAGGACTGCAAATGTAATCTCTGATGTTAAAGGTTTTAAGAGTGAGATAGGTATTCTCTATCTTAATGATTTTAATCGCAAGGTTCTGACAAAAATGTTCGATGAAGGCGGGCTGGAGTTTCATCCGATAGCTGATTGCGATGCTTATGTTTATATGCATAAGTCTCATCCGCTCGCAGATAGAAAGAGTATAGCATTTGAGGAACTTGCGGATTATCCCTGCCTTACCTTTGAACAGGGAAATAACAATTCATTTTATTTCTCAGAGGAAATGCTTCCGACCTATAAATACAGACAGCTGATCAAAGTCAGTGACCGTGCAACCAGCCTCAATCTGATGCTTGGAGTGCACGGATATACTATATGTTCCGGTGTCATCTGTGAGGAACTTAATGGTGCCGACTACTGCGCGGTGCCGCTTCGGGGTGATGAAAAAATGACGGTTGGATATATAGTCAGGAAAAATATGAAGCTCAGTGAGCTGGCTGGAAAGTACCTTGAAGAGATTAAAGAATTCATGAATAAACAGAATACGAAATAGAATGCGTATAAGACCACTTTTTTGATGACAAAAATGCGTGAATAAGGTACAATACACATCAAACGCGTAAAGGAGTTATATTATGGCGGATTTTGTTTTAAGCTGCAGTTCTTCTGCAGATTTATCGGATGTGTACATGAAGCAAAGAGATATAGTTTATGTGAGTCATACTATCTCTCTTAATGATGTGGATTATAAGGACGATATGTGGCAGAGCATGCGTCCCGAGGAAATGTATGAAAGGATGCTTGCCGGTGAGGTAAGTAAGACTTCTCAGATTTCCGTAGGTGAATATATCGATCACTTTACAAAGATTCTTGAGGATGGCAAAGACCTTATTCATTTCTCACTTTCATCAGGTATTTCTGGTACGGTTAACTCCGCAATGAATGCCAAGATGGAACTTGAGGATAAATATCCTGACAGAAAGATTTATGTGGTTGATTCACTGGCTGCTTCCTCGGGATTCGGTCTTTTTGTTGATAAGATGGCTGATCTTCGTGATGAAGGAAAGTCAATCGATGAGATTTATGCATATGCTGAAATGCATAAGCTTAATCTTGTTCACTGGTTCTTCTCATCTGACCTTACGTTTTATATCAGGGGAGGAAGAGTGTCCAAGACTGCAGGTTTCGTAGGAAACCTTCTTAACATTTGTCCTCTGTTAAATGTAGATAATATGGGAAGACTTATTCCGAGAGAGAAGATCAGGACAAAGAAGAAGGTAATAAAGAGAATCGTTGAGAAGATGGAAGAACTGGCCGAGGACGGTCATGATTACAGCGGCAAGGTATTTATAAGCCATTCGGCATGCAGGGTTGATGCCGAAGAGGTTGAAAAGCTTGTTCGCGAGAAGTTCCCTCGTGTTAAGAGTGTTACTATATTCCCTATAGGAGGAACCATCGGAGCTCATACAGGTCCGGGTACGGTTGCGCTCTTCTTCTGGGGCAAAAAACGTAAGGATTGATCAAACTGTTTATATAAAAGGAGAAAAGCATGAAAAGAGTAGATCTGGCAGCAGAGATTGGCAGTACCAGTTATCCGGGAAGAGGTATCGTGATAGGCAGAACCCCTGACGGTAAGAAAGCAGCAATAGCATATTTTATAATGGGAAGAAGCAGTAACAGCCGTAACAGAGTCTTTGTTACCGAGGGTGAAGGCATAAGGACAGAAGCATTTGATCCTTCAAAACTTGAGGATCCGAGCCTTATAATCTATGCACCTGTACGTGTGCTCGGAACTGATACTATTGTTACAAACGGAGACCAGACTGATACCATATATGAAAATATGGAACAGGGCGATACATTTGAAGAATCTCTCAGAAATCGTGAGTTCGAGCCGGATGCTCCGAACTATACACCTAGAATTTCGGGAGTCCTCCATATAGATGGAGATTATACATACGAGATGTCCATACTCAAGTCCAATAACGGTGACCCTGATCAGTGCCTCAGATTTACATTTTCATATGATAATCCTAAGGCAGGCGAAGGACATTTCATTCATACTTACATGGGCGACGGCAATCCGCTTCCAAGCTATGAGGGAGAGCCTACTCCTGTAGATATCGTTACAGATGATCTGGATAAGTTTACAGAGACGGTATGGAATGCGCTTGACGCTGACAATAAGGTTTCACTCTTCACAAGATTCATCGACATTGAGAGCGGAGAGTATGAGACAAAGATTGTTAACAAGAATAATTGAGCATGATTGATAACATAAGACGAATAAGACGAGGAGAATGACGTGAGAGAGATAGAATTAAAATACGGATGTAATCCGAACCAGAAGCCATCAAGAGTATTCATGAAGGAGGGTGAACTTCCGATAGAAGTTCTTTCGGGACGTCCCGGATATATCAATCTTCTTGACGCTCTTAACGGTTATCAGCTTGTTAAGGAGCTTAAGAAGGCAACCGGACTTCCTGCAGCAACATCATTTAAGCATGTATCACCTGCCGGCGCAGCAGTAGGACTTCCTCTCAGCGATATTGAGAAGAAGATTTACTGGGTAGACGATCTCGGTGAACTTTCACCACTTGCTTCTGCATATGCAAGAGCCAGAGGAGCAGACAGAATGTCTTCCTTCGGAGATTTCATATCTCTTTCGGATGAATGTGATGCAGATACCGCAAGACTTGTAAAGAGAGAGGTTTCTGACGGAATCGTTGCTCCGGGATATACAGATGAAGCTCTTGAGATCCTTAAGCAGAAGAAAAACGGAAACTATTGCGTTATCAAGATCGACCCTGATTATGTTCCTGCTCCGATAGAGCAGAAGGATGTATACGGCATTACATTTGAACAGGGAAGAAATGAACTTGTTATAGATGATGATTTCTTTGGAAATGTAGTGACAGAGGCAAAGGATATCCCTGAATCAGCAAAGATTGACCTTGCCATCGCAATGATCACACTTAAGTATACACAGTCCAATTCCGTCTGCTATGTTAAGGGCGGACAGGCTATAGGAATCGGCGCGGGACAGCAGTCGAGAATCCACTGTACACGTCTTGCCGGAGATAAGGCTGACAAATGGTTCCTCCGTCAGGCTCCAAAGGTACTTAACCTTCCATTTAAAGAGGGCATCAAGAGAGCTGACAGAGATAATACCATAGATGTTTATACAAGTGATGATTATGATGATGTACTCCGTGACGGAACATGGGAGCTTTTCTTTACAGAGAAGCCTGAAGTATTCACAAGAGAAGAGAGGAAAGAATGGCTTAAGAATAACAAGGGTGTTTCACTCGGTTCGGATGCATTCTTCCCATTCGGAGATAATATTGAAAGAGCACACCGTTCGGGTGTAGAATATATAGCTGAGCCGGGCGGATCTATAAGAGATGATAATGTAATTGAAACCTGTAACAAGTATGGCATTGCCATGGCATTTACAGGAATCAGATTGTTTCATCACTAGTAGGCCGTTTCCGAAGGAAACGACCAGATAGCCGCAGTGCCGTGCATGCACGGATGTGCATGTACGGGCAGGCGGCGGAACTTTGACAGGGAGGAAAAGAAAAAATGTCACAGTTTTATTATGAAGATCATCCTGAAATGAATCAGTACAATCAGCCACAGGGTCAGGGCGGCAACATCTTCCAGCAGACAGGCCAGACTCCTTATGGAGATAACAGTGCTTATCAGCAGAATCAGTACCAGCAGGGATATGAGGCTCCTATGACCAATCAGTA
The DNA here is from genome assembly GCA_017477505.1 of Eubacterium sp. Taxonomy (GTDB): domain Bacteria; phylum Bacillota; class Clostridia; order Lachnospirales; family Lachnospiraceae; genus Eubacterium_Q. The sequence continues at coordinate 102,766 of JAFUVQ010000060.1, read as the reverse complement.
CGGTCAGCAGATGGGAAGCCCTTACAGTGCTCAGTATGCTGAGCTTGAGATGCAGAGACGTATCGCAGCGGAGCGTACTATGCTGAACGGACAGGCTGTGGGAAGAGGCGGAGCTATGAACCGTCTTGGAAGACTTGCAAATGTAGGAAGCCAGGATTCTTACGGATATAACGATCCTTACGGTAACTCAGGAAACGGAATGACAGGAATCGGCGGAGCAGGCATCGCAGCTCCGTTCCAGGATGTTTTGACCGGTTCATTTATGTATATGTTCATAGCACTTCTGATTACAGGTATTGTGTCACTGTTCACAGCTCAGTCAGGACTGTTTTTAAACATTATTCAAACACCGTATCTCTTTATCGGACTTCTTGTTGTAGAACTGATCATAGCTTTTATTGCTACCGGTGCAATGAGAAAGAATAATGTTGTTCTTTCAGCTGTTTTCTTCGGACTTTATGCTGTAATGAACGGAATAACGATTTCTTATATTTATTTCTTGTATGCAGGCGAATCAATAGCACAGGTATTCTTCATCACAGCAGCACTTTTCGGCGGAATGGCAATTTTCGGAAAGATTACAAAGAAAGATCTTACAGGACTTGGAAGCATCTGCCTTATAGGACTTATCGGAATACTGCTCGGTTCACTTGTTAATATGTTCCTTCGTTCAACAGGCGTTGAATACATCATAACAATCGTCGGAATCGTTGTATTCCTCGGACTTACAGCTTATGATGTTCAGAAGATCAAGAAAGTGGCAAGTAACCACATGGGCTACAGCGTTACCGTGCTGAGTCTGTGGGGAGCTATGGAATTATATCTTGATTTCATTAACCTCTTCCTTAAACTCCTCAGACTTATGGGTAGGAGAAGATAATAAGCTGATACTGATTTATAAAATGAGAATTGATATACCCCGCGGTTCACTCCGTGGGGTAAATCTGACTTGTGCGGTAGATTCGACCGGTGAGTAGATCAGACCGGTGAATAGATCAGACCAGTGAGTAGATATGACCTGCAAGGCGAATCTGACATATGTTGGAGATATGCGTTAACAGTCAGGGATTGGGAGCATTATGATAAGAGAAGTAGATTTAAATGAGATTTCAGACGGACGTCTGTATGAACTGAATGATATGGTGAAGGCCGACTGCCACGAATGTCACGGCTGCAGTAAGTGCTGTAGTTCGGATATGGGGCAGTCCATACTTCTGGACCCGCTGGATGTCTATAGACTGATGCATGGCCTGGGACGTGATTTCGACAGCCTCATCTTCCGTGAGCTGGAGCTCAGCCTTGTGGACGGACTTATCCAGCCCCATATGAGAATGTCCGGAAAGTCGGCGCCTGTATATGAAAACGGAAGCGATGAACCTGTGGTTCATGATATTCCTGTGGGCTGCCAGTTTCTTTCGGAGGACGGAAGATGCTCCATTCATTCCATACGTCCCGGAATCTGCCGCCTTTTCCCTCTCGGAAGAGTATATGAAGGCGGAAAGTTCAAATACTTTTTACAGAAAAATGAATGTATTTCGGAGAACCGCTCCAAGGTAAAGGTCAGTAAGTGGATAGATACGGAAAATCTTGAATTATACGAAAGCTTCGTCCGTAAGTGGCATAATTTCAAAGAGTTCGCCGAAAAGAAGGCCCGCTATGCCGAAAATGAGGAGAATGCCAAAATCATAATGCTGAGCATACTCAGTACATTTTACAGTAAGCCTTACGCGGCAGAGACTGAAGAGGAATTTTATCCGGAGTTTGATGAAAGACTGAAGGAAATCGTGGGCATAATTCGGAAAGTGTGAGAGTACTTCCCCGGAGTGTTTCCTGTCTCAGAACAAAAATGCTTGCCTTGCCTTAATTGAAGGTGATATAATCTCTAACTGAGGTTAAAAATGTTTTAATAAGGGAGGGCAAAACAATGCAGTATACCGCTAGACAGGTAGTTTTAAAGGAAAAGTTCATCGGACACGATGCAAAGAATCTTCATCTTCTTGATGATACATTAAATGAGATGGCCGGTCAGGGCTGGACACTCGTTACAATGACAACAACACTTGCCGGTGACAAGGGTATCGGCGGTGGTGACCGTACAGTATTTACACTTGTATTTGGCAGATAGTCATAGTAAAGCATGTCGATCGCGAAAAAGAATCATGTGAAAGCATGATTCTTTTTTGTTGCGCATTTGTTATCCTTTCCGTGTTATGATACTCTACGATTCGATGAGATGTATGTTTCTTTTGGAGGTAACTGTATGAAAGAAGTTAATGAACAGGAAGTATTAGACGAAGTCAGACCAAGCGTATTTGATGACTTTGAGGAAATTGAAAAAGCTTATTACTATAACGGTAATAAGGTTTCTAAGGATTTTACTTTTGATGATGAAGAACTTGAATCTTCTCTGACACGTTCGCAGAAGAAGACGAGAGAAAAGATTATAAATACATTTAACAGCCAGACAAATTCTTTTGACAGCTTTATGTATGCTATCAAATTAAATGCCTATAGTGATCTTCTGCGACTGAAGAATCTGGCTAATCAGGAAGAATATGCAAAGCTTAATATCAAGTCAAGGGAGCCGGAAGACTCCATGGCTTCTTCTCTGATGCCCGTGGCTTTTAAAGAGGTGATAGGTAATGATGGACCTGAGGGTATAAAGAGACTCATTAATTATATCGGTTTTGTTAAAGCATATACCTGCGGACTGAAAGCCAAGGAGAGAGATAAGATAAGGGATGGCATCAATCCGGAGGATCCGCTTCGCGATGAAAAGGCTGATCAGTTATCATATTCAGAAAGAAGCGAGGCTTCAGCTCTTTATGATTCTGTTTCATCCCTTCAGATGAACATAGATGGTGATATATCCCAATTCTATCCGGGATGGAAGATGGAGCTCCTTAAGCACCATGGTATAAATGAGAATACAACTGTTCAGGAGTATTATACGCTACTTGGGAAATCTCCTGAGGCTATAAATCAGTTCTGCCGTACCAATAACGTGCAGCCTGAGACTGCTATGGTCACAACTCAGGGAGCGAACAATCAGCCGGAGGGTATGGAGCTTCTTGCAACACAGTTCTTCGCTGACATAATGCTCAAATGGCTGGAAGAGGGAAGAAATCAGTATATCAATAATGCAAGTGAAAAGGAAAAGCAGGACGTGATAAGAGGCGGTGATCTCATCGGGCAGAATCCTGATGGGCCACATGCTTCAGAGGAAACCAAGGCCTGGGTAGAGGGTGAGGGCGAACACCTTATAGACGTCAACAGGGCTAATTCCATTGTTAAATCAATTAAGGCTGTCAGATCCGAGCTTGGTTCAGAAAAGCCTCTTAATATGAGCCATAAGCCTGTCATTACTGAAATCTTTAATTCAGAACTGAAGGATATATCATATCTTAAGGGTGCAGTGAGGATGCTTGAAGAGACCGGCAAAGGTACAGGAACCTCACGAAAGAGTAATTCAAAAGAATACGAGAACATGCTTAAAGCCGTAAAGGAATACGAAAGTGCGGTTGATGAGGCAAGAGGCGGAAAGGCGCATGACCTGAAGGATAAGATGGTCAGGGAATGTCTTACATATATAAAGGATAAATTCAGTGTAAGAAGTCATGAGTTTGGTAAGGAAAGATTTGACACCGTAATGACCATCCTTATGAAGAATATGGATCCTAATGAATATGAGAAATTAATCCTCGCGGTAAATAAGAAAAGAGGGGCTAAGACTGCGGAAGATGAAGGCTTTGTTAACAAGGCTTATTATAAGGAAAAGGCAGGAGAGCTTGCCGGTTTAGTGGCTCCTTCAGATGTGCTGAATTACAAAGATAAGGATTTTCGGGGCAAGTATCTTAAAGGAATTATTGAAAGACTTAAGGAAACCGATGCCACAGACAGAGAGAATGGAATATTCTCGAAGTCCGAAGAATATAAGAAAATGTATAAGGCGGCAGTCACTTATGAAAAGGCCCTCAGATGCGGAGAGGATATTCCTGAACTTAAGGGTGAACTTATGGATGCTGCAGCGGCCTATATAGACATGAATGCAGGAATTCCAAAGAGTGAATCGGAACAGGCAAAGTTTGATGCTGCCATGACTATCATTAAAGAGACTATGACCAAGGAGGGATTTGAAACTGTTGTAACCAGTGTAAATTCCAGAAGAAAAGCCAGACGTCCTGATAAGAGAGGACACATTGCCCTTGATTCTTATAATGGTAAGAAAGCAGAATATGAAGCTCATCTTGACAGTATGATAAATAATGAGGAAGTAACCTTCTTCAGAGAGAAAAGACCTTTCACATTGCACGGGGCATTTGATCAGAAGCTTGAGGAATTTGAAAGAATTTATGGAAAAAGACCTGTACCGAATCATAGATACTATTCAGACGAGGCAATGCATTCTCTGCAGGAGATAAATGAAAAGCTTCCTGCAATCGGAAGGGATGCAGCATTAAGAGACCATGAGTTTATCGCGATTGCTTATGGCGCTTCCGCATTTGAAGTTTCACAGAAGGATGTAAAACCGGGTATTCATGAAAATGATTATCTTGTTAATGCTGCGGCAGGAAGAGATAAGGCAAAGCATGCACTCATGGAATACGGAAGAGGCAATAAGAAGGAACTCGCGATACTTATCAAGAATTCTGTAAAAGCATTAAACGACAAGGCACTGAAGAGTTCAAGCTTTGATGATCAGCTTGTTGTGGAATCCGTATATCAGAAGCATATGGTAGACATTCTTAAGAAGGATAAGGAATTGATGAAGCTCGCTGCAAGAGAAGGACTTACTCCAAATGACTTAAAGACTGTTGACAATATACAGGCTGCAAGAAGGATAGCTGTTGATGCCCAGATGGCATCCACCCAGGTACTCGCTGAGAATGCAGCAGTCGATGAGAACTACAAGAAAGAACTTGTTACAAAGCTTATAGAAAAGGCTGTGCTTGACAGCAGCATGAAGGCGTCAGCTGCAAACGGTAAAGAGAATAAGCTTTTCAATACTCTTCATAATTCAAAAACAACAGACTCATTAAAAGAGTGGGTTGGTAATTATGTTGAGAAGAGTGGTATATATGAGAAGGCTCCTACGGCAATCATAAAGGATATTAAAAATGAAAAAGTGGTTGATGGTATCGTGAAAGAACTCTCAAGAATAGCTTCAAATCCAAATATCAAGAAAGAGATAAAGCAGATCAAAAAGCAGAGAGCAAGACAGAAGAAGAATGAAATAATAGCAAAATAGAATAAATGAAACCGGGTGATATACCTTTATTCTGGTATGTCACCCGGTTTTTATTACAGGAAACATCATGTTACATAAGCGGGGCAAATACCCTCAGCAATGAATTGAATATTCCGCCTACAAGTGTGGTTCTTACGTCATCAGGTTTTACACGCCTGCATACTTTAAAGGTACGTTCAGCATCGCGGCGAACGGCGAGTACCGCATCACATTTGCAGAAATAAACTGCATTTTCAAAATGAAGGAAAAGACTTCTGTAGTCGAGATTAACCGTTCCGACTACCGCCTTGGTATCATCTGAAACCATGCATTTTGAATGTATGAAGCCCGGTGAATATTCATAGATATCAACGCCGGATTCGTAGAGCCTTTTGTAGCTTGCTCTTGTAAGGCGGTATACTATAGCTTTGTCAGGAATTCCCGGAGTAACGATACGGACATCAACACCCCTTTTGGCAGCTATGCAGAAAGCGTCTGTCAGCTCTTCACTCATTATCAGATAAGGCGTGAATACATAGAGATACTTTTCTGCCTGATTGATCATTTCAAGATATACATTTTCGGATAATGTAATGTCGTCATATGGCTCATCGCCGTATGGCTGCACATAACCATCACCCTTGAAACGCCCGTTATGATAGGCGTGGGGCATATACATTTCCGTAAGACGGGTCTTGAGAGCGGAGGATTCGTAGAGTCTCTTGCCTCGCCTGTTCAGCGTATCCCACATGGTAAGATACAGCAGAGTCATGCTCCATACTGCCTCGCCTTTAAGGCGGATTCCTGCGTCCTTCCAGCGGCCGTACGGTGAATTGATATTAACATATCTGTCCGAAAGATTGATGCCACCGGTAAATGCCTTATAACCATCCACTATGAGCATCTTCCTGTGATCACGGTTATTCATAACAAGCGAGAAGATAGGTGCAACGATATTGAATCTGTGGCAATGAATATTCTCATGAAGTTCATTCAGCTTTCTGGCGTAGTTATAAGGAAGATAAGCTGCGCATCCAAGATCGTCATACATTATCCTGACTTCCACGCCTTCCCTGGCTTTTTCAACAAGGACATCCAGTATATGATTCCATAGCTGTGCATTTTCTATTGTAAAATATTCCAGGAAAATGAAATGCTTTGCACCTTTCATGGCATAAAGCATGGAATTGTAGAGGGTTTCTCCGGTAGAGTAGTACGTTACTTCAGTGTTCTTATACACAGGAAAGTTCATTTCCGACATAAGATATCTGGAAGTTGCTGCAGCCCTCTTATCGAAGTGCTGCATTTCATCCAAAACGGTGCTGTCCTGAATGGAATACTTATAATACCTCTCCTTTGCCGGATCGGAGTTTTTTCTGTAACGGTAGCCCTGCTTCTTATCACCATAGAAAAGATAGAGGGGCACTCCGATAAAAGGAACTATAAGTACCAGTGCAATCCATCCGACTTTATACTCCTGGGTCTCATGACTGGAATTCATCAGAAAGATGGAGAATATCACTGCCAGTACTTCAAGAACGATGCCAAGAGCCTTGGATGTTTCAAGAAGTTTGAAGTAATACATGATAATCCATGCAATCTGAAGAACTATGAAGAATATTACGGCAAATATTCTGCTGAAGATAATGTTTTTGTAGCGTTTCATTTTATTGTCACTCCAAGCTCGGCAAAGCGTTTCAGAAGGTCATCCAGTCCGGTAAAGACAATGCCTGTAACACCGAAGGCTTCGGAAGCCTCTACATTATCCTGACGGTCATCTATAAAGATTGATTCCTCAGGATTTATATTATATCTGTCAAAAAGCAGCTGATAGAATTCCGGTTCCGGTTTTAGCATCAGCTCATAACCGGAGATAACTGTTCCGTCAGAGTATTTATTGAATGTGAATCTCTTCCAATGAATATCCGAAAGTCTCTTCGGGTAGTTGGAAAGGATGTAGATATTATAGCCGGCGTCCTTAATGGACTTGAGCAGTCCTTCAGAATAATCATAGGGGAGTGTGATATATTCGATATGTTCCCAGAAAAGGTCTATCTTTTCTGCGTATTCCGGCATTCGTTCTTTAAAGTATGCCGGAGCCTCGGCATGATCAATGATACCTCTGTCCAGATCTTTCCAAAACTGCGTCATGACCATATTTTCCACAAAGAATTCTATCTCTTCGGGAGTGAAACCCAGATCCTTCATATAGGCTCTGTATCTGAAATCAGCCAGCACGCCTCCTACATCAAAAATAATATTCCTGTACTCTTTCATAAAAACCTCTGATCGTTGAAACCTATCGTCTGTGACTACACTATTATAACCCCTGGAGAAGAGTTCTCAAAGTGTTATTTTTCTCTTTACAAATCTATTATTCGTGCTATAATAGACGTACTTTGTGTGTTTTTGTCTAAAAATATCGCAAAATATTCTGTTATTATTACGGAATCACAGAATATTTTTCTAAATTACGATTAGGAACAAAAATAATTACATTTTCATAAATAGATTGGAGTGTATCATGAGGAAGCATATTGAAATCAGATGGCATGGCAGAGGCGGTCAGGGCGCAAAAACAGCAGCTCTCCTTCTTGCCGATGTTGCATGGAGTACAGGTATGTATGTTCAGGGATTTCCTGAATACGGCCCGGAGAGAATGGGTGCGCCTATCACTGCTTATAACAGAATAGGTGATACCGAGATAAGAGCTCATTCTAATATTTATTATCCGGACTTTGTAGTTGTGGTTGATGAAACACTGCTTCATTCCGTAGATGTTACAAAAGGTCTTTCAAAGGACGGCGGTATTCTTATAAATACCGAAAGAAGCAAGGAAGAGATTGTTTCTCTTCTTAATGGATATGAAGGCAAGGTTTATACTATAGATGCAAGAAAGATTTCCATGGAGACTCTCGGCAAGTATTTCCCGAATTCTCCTATGCTTGCCGGAATAGTCAAGGTTGCAAATATTATGGACAAGGATGAATTCCTTAATCAGATGGAAGCTTCCTATAAGCATAAATTTGCTAAAAAGCCTGAGGTTATCGAGGGTAATATGCAGGCTTTAAGAAGAGCTTTTGAGGAGGTACAGTAATGTCACAGAAATCAGATCTTAGTAAGATAAATGAAAAAAGCCCATATCAGGACATGACTGAGGGCAATCAGATATATGGCGGCGGCGGTTCGGTAGAATTCAAGACAGGTGAATGGCGTACTGAAACTCCTGTTATGAACTGGGAGAAATGTGTTAACTGCCTTCTCTGCGCACCATGCTGCCCTGATTCATGTATTCCTGTAGAGGATGGAAAGAGACTGGATTTTGATTATGATCACTGCAAAGGCTGTGGCATATGTGCAGCTGTCTGCAGCTTCAAAGCAATAAGTATGAAGGAGGGTCTGTAGGATGGCAGGTAAAAGAGACAGGATGTCCGGAAATGAGGCGGTTGCCCTTGCTATAAAGCAGGTTAATCCTGATGTTATGCCGGCATTCCCTATAACACCATCAACTGAGATACCTCAGATGGTTTCTACATTTATTGCAAATGGCGAGATTGATACAGAGTTTATTCCCGTAGAATCAGAACACAGTTCTATGAGTGCTGCCATAGGTGCGTCAGCGGCAGGCGCCAGAGCCCTTACAGCAACATCATCATGCGGACTTGCATTTATGTGGGAAGAACTTTATATAGCTGCATCTGACAGGCTTCCGCTGGTACTCTGTCTTGTTAACAGAGCCCTTACGGGACCTATAAATATCAACTGCGACCATTCGGACAGTATGGGTGCAAGAGATTCAGGCTGGATGCAGGTATATGCCGAGACCAATCAGGAGGCATATGATAACTTCATAATGGCATATCTCGTAACTGAGCATCCGGATGTTAAGCTTCCGATGATGGTATGCCAGGATGGTTTCATAACAAGCCACGCTGTTATGAATATCGAAACTCTGGATACAGAAGTGGTAAGAGAATTCGTAGGCGATTACAAGCCTGAGAATTTCCTTCTCAATGCTGAGATGCCTATGGCAATAGGACCATATGCCAACAGTCCGTTTTATATGGAAACAAAGATGAATCAGAGAATTGCCATGAAGAATGCAAAGAAGGTAATTCTTGATGTGTGTGAGAAGTTCGAGAAGATTTCCGGAAGAAAATACGGACTCTTCGAGGAATATATGCTGGAGGATGCGGAGTACGCGATCGTTATAATCGGTTCTGCTGCTGGTAATACCAAGGATGCGGTTGATTTGCTCCGTGAAAAGGGCGAGAAGGTTGGCCTTCTCAAGCTGAGAGTATTCAGACCGTTCCCGGGTGAGGAGATTGCCGAGGCACTTAAGAATACCAAAGCGGTTGCTGTCCTTGACAGAGCTGAAAGCTTCTCGGGAATGGGCGGTCCTGTAGGTACTGAAACCAAGGCTGCTCTTATGGATGCCGGAGTTACTTCCAAAGTTCTTAATTACTTCTATGGTATCGGTGGGCGTGATTACACGGAAGAGGAAGCCATTGCGGTTTATGAAGACCTTAAGAGGTTTGCTGCGGGCGAAGAAGTAGAGCAGTATCAGTACATCGGACTGAGAAGCAGAGAGGAGAAGTAGGATGGCTTATAATTTCAAAGAAGTAATGAATAAACCGGAACGACTTGCTCCGGGACACAGACTCTGCGCTGGCTGCGGCGCATCTATAGCAGTAAGAACAGTCCTCCGTGCACTTAAGGAAGAGGACCATGCAGTAATCGGTAATGCAACAGGATGTCTTGAGGTTTCTACCTTCATGTATCCTTATACCGCTTATGAAGACAGTTATATACACAATGCATTTGCCTGCGCGGGTGCAACACTTTCCGGAGTTGAGGCAGCGTACAATGCACTTAAGAAACGTGGAAAGATTGATGATACATACAAGTTTATCACATTTGGTGGTGACGGCGGTACTTATGATATAGGTATACAGTCACTCTCAGGTGCCATGGAACGTAATCATGATCTGGTTTATGTATGTTACGATAACGGTGCATATATGAATACAGGTATTCAGCGTTCATCGGCTACACCTATGTATGCCGATACAACCACAACACCTGTAGGAACACAGAGTACAGGTAAGATGCAGAACCGTAAGGATCTTGCAAGCATCATAGCCGCTCATGACGTTCCTTATGTTGGTCAGAGTACATTTACAAGTACAATGAAGGACCTTTATGTCAAAGCAGAGAAGGCCATATATACACCGGGTGCGGCATTCCTCAATGTCATGGCACCATGTCCGAGAGGCTGGAGATATGATACTCCGAATATCATGGAGATCTGCCGGCTTGCGGTTGAGACCTGTTACTGGCCGCTCTTCGAAGTGGTTGAAGGGAAATGGATTCTTAACTACGAACCGAAGCATAAGCTTCCGATAGAGGACTTCCTTCGTCCGCAGGGACGTTTCAAGCATCTCTTCAAGCCTGAAAATGAAGAGCTTCTTGCTCAGTACCAGGCAGAGGTTGACAGGAGATGGGAAGACCTTCTCTATAAATGTTCAAGATAGTCTGATAAAAAGTGACAAAGGCGTGCGCTTTTGTCACTTTTTTGTGTTATACTGATGCGGGTGACAGGAGCGGGACCTGAGGTCGGGGGGTTACTGCCACTCGTTATGAATCATATAAAAAATGAGAAGAGAATAGACGATATGACATTAAGGGAACTGAAAATAGGTGAAAGCTGTATAGTAAAGACTGTAGGAAGCGAGGGGGCTCTGAGACAGCATTTCCTCGATATGGGTCTGATTCCGGGAGTAGAAGTTAAAGTGGTCAAGTTTGCTCCCATGGGTGATCCCGTGGAGCTTCTCATACACGGATATCAGCTTACCCTCAGGCTGGATGATGCAGAGAAGATAGAAGTGGAACCTGTCACCAGGGATGTCTCTGAAGACGGTGAGCCCAAAGAGGATTCACATGCTGCAGCTTCAAATTCAGGTGGCAGTAAGAATGATAAGACTTCTGTCACCGGGGACGAAAAGTATGTACCATGTAAGGTGACGGAGCACCCCGGTCTCGGTGAGGGCGGAAAGCATCACCCCAAGGGCAGCGGTAATCCCCTTCCGGAGGGCACGACTCTTACATTTGCACTTGTAGGTAATCAGAACAGCGGCAAGACTACGCTTTTCAATCAGCTCACGGGGTCAAACCAGCATGTAGGTAACTTCCCGGGTGTTACTGTCGACCGAAAGGATGGCGTTATCAAGGGCTACCCCAATACTCTTGTAACTGACCTTCCGGGGATATATTCAATGTCCCCATACAGCAACGAGGAGATAGTGTCCCGTAATTTCGTTCTGGAGGAGAAACCCAGGGCAATCATCAATATTGTCGATGCTACAAATATTGAACGTAATCTGTATCTTACCATGCAGCTTCTTGAGATGGATATTCCCATGGTAATAGCCCTTAACATGATGGACGAGGTCCGTACCAATGGCGGAACCATCGATATAAATGAGATGGAGGCAGCCCTGGGCGTCCCGGTAGTACCTATCTCCGCAGCCAGGAATCAGGGTATAAACGAACTTATAGAGCACGCTGTTCATGTGGCTTATTATCAGGAGAAACCCCTTCGTCAGGATTTCTGTGATGAAAATGAAAACGGCGGTGCGGTTCATCGATGCATTCATGCAGTTATCCATCTTATTGAAAACCGCTCCAGACAGACCGGCCTTCCGGTAAGATTTGCGGCAAGTAAGCTGATCGACGGGGATGAGCTTGTCCGAAATAAACTGTCACTGTCCGATGAGGAGACAGAAATGGTTCATAAGATAGTCCACAATATGGAGAAGAAACGCGGGCTGGACAGTAATGCGGCTATAGCGGACATGCGCTATTCATTTATCAATAAAATATGCTCGGCCTTTGTAAGGCGCCCGGCGAAGAGCAAAGAGAGTATCAGAAGCGAGAAAATCGATAAAGTCCTTACCGGAAAATGGACTGCGATCCCGCTTTTCATGGCAATCATGTTTCTTATCTCGTGGCTTACCTTCAATGTGATTGGAGGTACACTTCAGGGCTGGCTCGAGATCGGAATTGATGCTCTGAAGCAGGTGACCGATAAAGCCATGACCAATGCAGGTATAAATGAGGTGCTTCATGGTCTGGTCATAGACGGAATCTTTGTCGGAGTGGGAAGTGTACTGAGTTTTCTTCCTATAATCGTTACGCTTTTCTTCTTCCTTTCCATGCTTGAGGATTCGGGGTACATCGCCAGAGTCGCATTTTTCATGGATAAGCTCCTTAGAAAGATAGGTCTGTCGGGAAGAAGTATAGTACCTATGCTAATAGGTTTCGGATGTACAGTTCCTGCAGTTATGTCAACCAGAACCCTTCCGAGTGAGAGAGACAGGAAGATGACCATACTGCTGACTCCGTTTATGAGCTGTACGGCGAAGATGCCTATATATGCATTCTTTGTAGATGCATTTTTTCCAAGATATAAGGCGTTGATACTTATAGGGCTGTATCTGCTCGGTGTTCTGATTTCCATACTCATAGCACTGGTATTCAAGAAGACTCTCTTCAGGGGAGAAGCAGTTCCTTTTGTTATGGAGCTTCCGAATTACAGGCTTCCGGGATGGAAAAATGTACTGCAGCTCCTTTGGGATAAGGCTAAGGATTTTCTTCAGAGAGCATTCTCCGTAATCTTTATCGCAACAATAATAATATGGCTCCTTCAGAGCTTCGATATGCATTTTAACTTTGTAAATGATCAGCAAAACAGCATACTTTCGGTAGTTGCCGGCTGGCTTGTTCCTGTTATGAGACCTGTGGGACTGGGAGACTGGCGTATATGCACCGCACTTATAAGCGGATTTATGGCTAAGGAGAGCGTTGTGTCGACACTGGAGGTTCTCTACGGACAGGGTATCAGTACTGTAATGTCATCGGCTACTGCGGCTGCGATGCTGGTATTCTCACTTCTTTACACTCCCTGTGTTGCCGCGATTGCTTCCATCAGGAGGGAACTTGGCAGGAAATGGGCGCTGGGAGTGGTCCTCTGGCAATGCTTAGTTGCCTGGGTGGCTGCGCTGGTGGTAACGTTGATTTTCTCCATGTTGTAAATGCGGGGAAATAAAGAAAAAACATATATTTTCTCAGATTATTTGTATGTATCGCTCGTTATAGATAATCTCTATAGCGAGCGATAATTTTTATGTATGGGCTATAAGGCAATAACCTATTGACTAGGTAGGTTATTGGTGATAATATGCACACATGATAATGAAGAGGAGGAAAAAGGTTATGACAAATTCTACATCATTTACAACTTCATATCTGATGTGCTGCTGTCGAATGCAGATCTCCCGGGCATACCCTGTGGCTGGGGCGTCAGGTTGTGTACCTTACCGCCTCGAAACAATGCGATGTTGATGCATAAGCCATTTGCCCGGGAGCCCCATATGAGGTCCCGTTTTTTTGTATAATAGGATTTATTAAGGATATATAGAAAAAACAGATAATAAAAAGGAGAAAAAAGAAATGAGCGATTACAGATTTGAAACATTACAGTTACACGTAGGACAGGAACAGGCAGACCCGGCAACAGATTCAAGAGCAGTGCCGATTTACCAGACAACATCATATGTATTCCATAACAGCCAGCATGCGGCAGACAGATTCGGTCTTGCAGATGCAGGAAATATCTACGGAAGACTTACAAACTCAACTCAGGATGTTCTTGAGAAGAGAATAGCAGCTCTTGAAGGCGGTTCGGCAGCACTTGCACTTGCATCGGGAGCAGCAGCTATCACATATACCATCGAAGCACTCGCAGCTAACGGCGGACACATTGTAGCGCAGAAGACTATATATGGCGGAAGTTACAACCTTCTGGCACATACACTTCCACAGTATGGAATCGAAACTACATTTGTAGACGCACACAACCTGGAGGAAGTTGAAGCTGCGATCAAGGAGAATACAAGAGCCATCTATCTTGAAACTCTCGGAAATCCTAACAGTGACATTCCGGATATCGATGCCATTTCTGAGATAGCACATAAGCATGGCCTTCCGCTTGTAATCGACAATACATTCGGAACACCATATCTTATCAGACCTATAGAGCATGGTGCGGATATCGTTGTACATTCTGCTACAAAGTTCATCGGCGGACACGGAACAACACTTGGTGGAATCATAGTTGAGTCAGGAAAGTTTGACTGGAGTGCAAGCGGAAAGTATCCTAACATAGCAGCTCCTAATCCAAGCTACCATGGCGTATCATTCTATGATGTTGTAGGACCTGCAGCATTTGTAACATATATCCGTGCAATACTTCTCCGTGATACAGGAGCAACAATTTCACCATTTAATGCGTTCCTCCTTCTTCAGGGAGTTGAGACACTTTCCCTCAGACTTGAGAGACATGCTGAGAACACAAAGAAGGTAGTGGAATTCCTCAGCAATCATCCGCTTGTTGAAAAGGTTAACCATCCATCACTTCCGGATCATCCGGATCATGCGCTTTATGAGAAGTACTTCCCGAATGGCGGAGCTTCCATATTCACATTTGATATCAAGGGTGGAAAAGAAGAGGCATGGAAGTTTATCGATAACCTTAAGATATTCTCACTTCTTGCAAATGTAGCGGATGTGAAGAGCCTTGTTATCCATCCGGCATCAACAACACATTCACAGCTTTCAGAGGAAGAACTCACTGATCAGGGCATTTTCCAGAGCACGATCAGACTTTCAATCGGTACAGAAAACATTGCGGATATCATAGAAGACCTTGAAAATGCATTTAATGCGATATAAAATGTAAAATAGTCCTAACTGTTCAGATATACATATAACTATGACTTGTCAGCTGCTTGCAGCTGTAAGAGTTATAGTTATATGTTTATCCTGGAACAGTTATTGAATACTGAATATAAAAATAAAAAAGAAAGAAGGGAATGAATATGGCTAATATTTATAAAGGCACACTGGGACTTATAGGTAATACTCCACTTGTTGAAGTGGTTAATATCGAGAAAGAGCTGGGACTTGAAGCAACAATTCTTGTAAAGCTTGAGTACTTCAATCCGGCCGGAAGTGTTAAGGATCGTATTGCAAAGGCAATGATCGAGGATGCTGAAGCAAAAGGTCTTATCAAAGAGGGTTCTGTTATCATCGAGCCGACTTCTGGTAATACGGGTATCGGACTTGCTGCCATCGCAGCTGCAAAGGGCTATCGTGCTATCCTTACTATGCCTGAAACCATGAGCGTTGAGCGTAGAAATATACTCAAGGCATATGGCGCTGAGATAGTTCTTACAGAAGGCGCAAAGGGTATGAAGGGTGCGATCGCAAAGGCTGAAGAGCTGGCTTCGGAGATAGAGGGAGCCTTCATACCGGGACAGTTCGTTAATCCTGCCAATCCGGCTATACATAAGGCTACTACCGGTCCTGAAATCTGGAAGGACACGGATGGAAATGTAGATATATTCATCGCAGGTGTGGGAACCGGCGGAACAGTGACGGGAACAGGTGAATACCTTAAGGAACAGAATCCGGATATCAGGGTAGTTGCACTTGAACCTGCAGATTCACCGGTACTTTCGGATGGCCACGCAGGCGCGCATAAGATTCATGGTATAGGTGCGGGATTTGTGCCTGATGTACTTAATACAGAGGTATTTGATGAAGTATTCAAGGCACCGAATGAAGCTGCATTTGAAACTGCAAAGCTTCTTGCAAGAAAGGAAGGAATATCTGTAGGTATATCTTCCGGAGCAGCGCTCTATGGTGCCATTGAACTGGCAAAGAGACCTGAGAACAAGGGCAAGACCATAGTTGCACTTCTTCCGGACAGTGGTGACAGATACTATTCAACACCACTTTTCACAAGTGAGGATTAATGGATAAGAATCTCGCCTTTTGCGTTTTCATCATCCATTATGATTTCTGAAACCTCCGGAACTCTGATGATTCCGGAAAGAGGATTTTTAATACTGATCACAGGAGTTGTAATATATGCATCAACTTCTGATTTCTCAAATGCAAGGTCTGTGTCTGTCATGCTGCAATTGATAAGACGCAGACCTTTGCAGTAACAAAAAGGCTGTGTGCCTGATATGGTACAGTTTTCAAAGGTTATATTTTCTGAATACCAGGCCAGATATTCGCCTTTGACGGTGCAGTTCTTTATAACTACATTTTTTGCATGCCAGAAAGCGTCCTTCGTGTCGAAAAGGCAGTTCTCAAAAACTGAATCGGAAATGTACTGGAAGGAATATTTACCCTTCATTTTTACATTTGCAAATGAAAGCTTCTCCGAACGCATCATGAAATACTCGGCCTGTGCAGTGGAATCCAGCATCTCAATGCCGTTTACCGACCATCCGAATTCAGGAGAATCGATATCACAGTTTATAATTTTAATATCTGAGCACTCCCGTAGTGCTTTAATGCCGTGAAGCTTCGAATCGGAGATAACAGCGTTTTTTGTGTACCACAGGGCAGCCCTGCATTTATCAGTAAGTTCGCAGTTTTCTATAATGAGGTCGTCATCATGCCAGAAAGGATATCGCAGATTGAAAAGGCTGTCCTTAACTGTTATATGACTGCTTTCCTTAAGTGCGCTTTCCCCGTCGGCGGGACCGTCAAAACGGCATGCTTCTATAAGCACATCACGGCTTCCGTAAAGTGCCCGCTCCTCATCAAAGGTTTTATTGATAATGATAGTCTTGTCCATTTAGAAATACCTTAGTCAAATTTGAAGTCCTTAAGAAGATCGCCAAGAGATGTACCTATTTCTTCGGATTCGGGGATCACAATCTCTTCATCCTCGAAAGACTGATCCTCCGGATCATCCTGTAGTGCCTTTATCGAAAGTGATATCTTACCGTCTTTTATATCGATAACCTTTACATCAACTTCCTGGCCTTCACTGAGTACGACCTTCGGATGCTTGATCCTCTGGTGTGATATCTGAGAGATATGAACCAGTCCGGATAAGCCGTCACCAAGGTCTATAAATGCACCGTAATCCTTGATCGTCGCTACTGTGCCGTGGAATACCTGGCCGATCTGTATATCGGAAAGCTTTTTCTTTTTGCTGATTTCCTGTCTTTCTTTCAGAATTTCTTTTGCGGAGAGAATCAGTTTGTCCGAGTCCATATCAGCTTCGAAAACTCTTACCTCGAGCTCTTTTTCGAAAAATGGATTTAAATCATCTATTCTTTCAAGGGACAGCTTTGATATAGGGATAAAAGCCCTGATGCCTTCAAAATCGGCGACCACGCCGCCCTTAACAATCTCGCTCACTGTAACCTTAATATTCTCCTGAGATTCCTGAAGTTCTTTTGCTTTTCTCCATGCCAGGAGAGTGTCTGTATCATGAACTCCATCACCCATCAGACTGTATGATTCTTCCAGCATAGCCTCGTAATCTTTCATTGATTCACCCATTTTTAGAGCCTCCGTTTTATTTCTTTCGTGATCTATATCAAGTATATTAAATGTAATTATTGCTTTTGTAAAGTTGAGATAATTCTATGATAAAGTAAAATCCGCCAGTGTCCTGCTGCCGAAGAAATCCCTGATGGTCTTATCAAAATCCGTCCACATGGGAAGTGTCTTGCAGCTTTCTTTCCTGTTACACTCGTAGCTGCAGTCGGCAAGGCAGGCGACAGGGGAAAGGGTTCCCTCCATGGTTTCCAGGATTTCAAATACCGTATATTCTTCAGGACGGCGGGACAGACTGTATCCGCCGTTTTTGCCGCTTGCACTTTTTACAAAGCCAGCGGTAACCATATCCTTCATGATGATCTCCAGGTATTTTTTTGAGATACCCTGTCTTTCTGCAATTTCCTTGAGAGGGATTCTTGCTCCTTCTTCATGTTCGGCCAAATCTATCATAACGCGCAGTGCGTATCGTCCTCTGGTTGATATCATATCCTGCCTCCCGGTCTTTTGATTTGATATATTATATCATAATTATTTGTATTACCTAGTATAACACAGGGAGATAAACTGTCCAAGTTTTATTAAATTTTGATAAATTGTATAATTTGGGTGTACAACCACAATATCTTGATGTATAATATCGTGGTTAAAGTGGCACAAGTTGCAGGCGTTAAACAAGCAACAGGCTTATTATAAGGAGGGAATATGGCTAACTATTCCGAACAGGATAGAAGAAGAAAGAAACAGCAAGACAGCACAGGCATGATAGCTTTGAAGATTGTAGGCAAAATTCTTGTATTTGTTCTGGTGACTCTTCTGGTATTTATCGGTACTCTTTACCTGACACTGACCAAGATCAAGAACAGCTCGGAAGCTGCAAGGAATCTGCTTATAACAACGCTTATGGAGAGTGGACAGCTGAAGTTCGTTGCTCATATGGTATGCTCTGATGAAGAGATAGAGGAGATTGTTTCAGTAAACTCCATGCAGACTATGGATGTTGATCAGGATACATCTCTTATCGAGATGGATACAACATCAACAGCCACAGATGCGGTTGCTGATGTTGAAGATGAAGAAGAATATGATGAAAACGGAATCCGTATCGAAGAGATATCCGGACGTTCCTTCTTCGCTAAGATGATGATAATAAAGGATCCTTCTACAGTAAGTGTGGGAAGTACATATCCCTGGGGTAAATACGGTAAGGAACTGGGAGAGCTCGTTGAGGACTCGGGCGCAGTTGCAGGTGTTAACGGTGGTCTGTATGTATCAACAGCCAATTCCGGTGGTTCACCTATGGGCGTCGTTGTTCAGGGTGGCGAGATAACCTATAACAATCCTTACGGACTTTCCGGACTTTATGTAATAGGTCTTAATAATGATAACATTCTCATCGTTGATGAGATAACAGGTATGTCCGGAGCGGACTTTGAGACATACGTCAAGGATAAGGGTATCCGTGATGCAGTTGCCTTCCAGGACGAAGCATCCGATTCAAATAACCATTTCGTTCCTCTTATCATAAACGGTGAGCCAAGACAGCTCGGTGGTCAGGGTAGTGGTGCCAATCCGAGAACAGCTATAGGTCAGAGAAAGGATGGTTCAATCCTCCTCCTTGTAACTGACGGACGTGGTACATCAGGACATTTGGGAGCTACAGCTTCTGATCTTATCGCGATAATGCAGGAATACGGCGCAGTAAATGCAGCCAACCTTGATGGCGGCAGTTCATCAAGTATGTATTACAAGGGAGTATATGAGATGTCTTCCGTTACATTTTACTATAAGAATTCATCCTGGAGACTTCCTGACGCTTTTGTAGTAAAGCCGAAAGGAGGTAACTAAAGATGGGTACAGAGAATATGAATACATCAGACGAAAGACCAAGAAAGAGACCAAGACCTGAAGGCGACAGAACACCTCGAACAACTACAGGTGACAGACCGAGAAGGCCGAGACCTGATGGTGAAAGAATAAGACCTGACGGTGAGAGACCAAGAAGACCGAGACCTGAAGGCGACAGAGTCAGGCCGGATGGTGAGAGACCAAGAAGACCGAGACCTGATGGTGAAAGAGTAAGACCTGACGGTGAGAGACCAAGAAGGCCTAGACCTGAAGGCGATAGAGTAAGACCTGATGGCGACAGACCAAGAAGGCCTAGACCTGAAGGAGACAGAGTAAGACCTGATGGTGACAGACCAAGAAGACCAAGACCTGAAGGCAGCAGAACACTAAGGGCTGACAGTGAACTGAATATAAGAACAGATGCTGCCAGACCAAGGAGACCGAGACCTGAAGGCGAGGTCAGAAGAACAGCGCCGGCAGACAGACCGAGAAGACAGAGACCTGATGCTGACAGACCTGTGAGAAGCGGCGGAAGACAGAGAAAGAAGCCGAATTACTTCCTCAGAATACTTGCGGGATATACGATTCTTCTTTTGATACTTGCAGGAATATTCCTTGTATATGCGGATATCTGTATACATCGTTTTGAAAAGTCACAGTCCAATTATGCTATAGAAGACTATATCAAGGATTTCCAGAAGAGCATTTCCAAGAAAAAGCTTCCGGAAGGCTTCGCGGCAGAGGAAGCAAATACATTTGAAGATCCTAATATCAAGCTTAATGCTCTTATAGCTCAGGCTGACGGCAAGGAACTTACTTACGAGAAAAACTCCAAGAGTTACAATACTGAAGAGCCTATTTACGATATACTTGCAGATGGCAATCCTCTTGCAAGAGTTACTCTCAGTGCTTATAATTCAAGGACTGTTTTTGGAATCCTTACTATAATGGACTGGAAGGTAAAGAGCGCTGAGCTTCTTAACCTGCCGGATCTTACGGATTACACAATATGGGTTCCGGAAGGCTACAGTATCAAAGTAAACGGAATCGATGTCAGCGATGAATTCCTTACAGGAAATGAATCCGATCAGAAGCTTTTCGAAAATGCAAAAGAATACGTAAGCTTCCCAAAACTCGTGGAATACAAGATTCCGTCCCTTGCAAATGAACCGGAAGTTTCTATAGCAGATGCATCAGGTTCATCAGTAAGCTATAATCACGAAGGAACAAATTACGAAGTAGTATTCGGACAGGAAAGCGAGATTCCTTCCGATCTTAAGGAAACTGCACTCAATGCGGCTGAAACATGGAGTCTCTTCAATACAGCTGACCTTTCAGGCGGCAGCCACGGTCTGGATACAGTACGTGCATTCCTTATTCCTGATTCATATTATGACAGCCTTGCAAAGCAGTGGGCAGGCGGAATCGACATTACATTTACATCACCTCATACGCTTAATTCACCTGCATTTGAAAATGTAAATGTAACTCAGTACAGACGTTATACAGATGACTGCTTCTCAGTCAGAATCAGCTTTGATAAGCCTATGCATCTGACCAGAACCGGAGAGACCATCATAGACTCAACAGACAGTGAGTATCTCTTTGTTAATCATGATGGCAAGTGGTGCATGGTAGATATGGTTGCTGTTACCAACAATGCCGGAGACAGTGACGAATAAAGATTAAGAGGAGTCTTTTATGATCCCTATTATAATTCCGTCTTATGAGCCGGATGAAAGATTAATTGCATTACTGAAGGATCTGGATGCCAATACCGAAGAGCCGGTAATCATCGTAAATGACGGCAGTGATGAAAAGTATAATCCTTTGTTTGAGGAATCGGAGGCCATCATTAAGAAGCATGGGGGCTTCCTCCTCGTACATGAGGTAAATAAAGGAAAGGGACGTGCCCTTAAGACTGCGTTCCAGGCTGTCATAGACAGATTTCCCGATGCCGTGGGTTCTGTAACGGCTGATTCGGACGGACAGCATTCAGTGGAATGTATAAAGGCGGTTTCCGCCAAACTTGAGGAAACAAAGAATAATCTTATACTCGGTGTCAGAAATTTTGACATGGATAATGTGCCGTGGAAGAGCAGGGCCGGAAATAAGATAACCGAGAAGGTTTTTGCTTATGTTGCCGGTGTTCATGTAACGGATACTCAGACCGGACTCCGTGGCATACCTCTTGCATTTATGAAAGAGCTTATAGATGTGAAGGGAGAAAGATTTGAGTTTGAAACAAGAATGCTTCTTGAAGCAGGTCCTTATCCTATTATAGAAGTGCCGATAAAGACCATTTATGATTCAAAAGAAAATCATCAGTCACACTTCAATCCATTCAGGGATTCCATAAAGATATATAAGATACTGGGTGCAAAATTCCTGAAATTCATATTTGCATCACTTTCATCAAGTCTGCTGGATCTGCTGCTTTTCGGAGTGCTGTGTTTCTTCCTTAAACCGCACCTCGGAAGCTATATAGTCATTTCCACAGTTGTGGCGAGGGTGCTTTCGGCAACATATAATTATATTATCAATTACAAGCTGGTATTCAACAGCCGCAAGCAGGTTGCAATCTCAGCCGGGAAATATGTAATACTCGCCATAGTGCAGATGTGCTGCAGCGCAGTACTTGTTACACTGGCATGTCACTTTATAACCGTGATACCAGAGGTTATAATCAAAGCAATAATTGATATGATACTTTTCTTCATCAGTTATCACATACAGCAGAAATACGTGTTCTGATAAAACAAAAATGAACAGCAGCGACCGGATTTATACGGAGCTGCTGTTCATTTTTTTATTCTTCAATTTTTACTGCTGAGGCTTTGGTAAGTGTGAAGAAGAAATTGGAACCGCCGCCCGGAGTACTCTTGACATCTATGGTTTCTTTATGAGCCTTTATGATTTCTTTGATGATCGCAAGACCGAGACCTGAACCCTGTTTGTCTTTTCCTCTTGATGTATCACCCTTATAGAATCTTGTCCATATCTTACGGGTGGTCTCTTCATCCATTCCTATGCCCTCATCCCTGACTGAAATTATAAGTTTACTCTTTGTCTCGGTAATGGTAAGAAAGATCCGCTTGCCTTCAGGTGTAAACTTAAGGGCATTATCGATAAGGTTGTAGATGACCTGCTGAATCTTGGTCTGATCCGCATAGACTATAGTATCCTTTGCGGAATTGTTCAGGTAGATGGCTATATTCTTTTCGATACATTTTATTTCAAATGTATTGAGCATCGGATTGATGATCTCTGCGATGTCGAATTTTGAAAGCTTAAGGTACTGCCCGTAAAGGTCAAAGTTATTGAGGTCGAGAAGTCCCTGGGTAAGCTTGGTCAGACGCTGTGTCTCATCCAGTACGATTCCGAGGTATCTGTCCTGCATCTCCGGCGGAATGGTTCCGTCGAGTATGGCTTCGACATACCCCTTGATAGATGTAAGAGGTGAACGGAAATCGTGGGAAATATTGGAAATGAAATCATGTCTGTACTGTTCGAGTTTTGAGAATTCCTCAGCCATGTATTCCATGGACTGGGCAAGCTGTCCTATCTCATCATTACTCTTTATGCCGGTCTTCTCATCGAAATTTCCCTGTGAATATTCCTTGGCAACCGCAGACAGCTTCTTAACCGGCTGGATTACTCTGTTGGACAGTATCCATAGAAGTACGAAGGATATCAGAATGATAAAAAGACAGGGGATATATATCATTCCGTAGATATTCATGAGCAGGCTGTTAACGGAAGTTATGGTCGCGTGGCAGATAAGAGTTCCGCCGTTTGAACGTACTTCAGTTCCGTGATTATCATAGCGGGAGAAGATAAGCGGCATATTGATGGTAAGGACATCGGCTGAATACAGTTCATAGAATTTACCGGTTTCTATAAATTCTTCGTTCAGCTTGTAGGTTTTATCCACCTCATAAATGTTTGCCGGAATATTCTCATATGCTATAGTTGATTTTTTTACAGCATCGCCTTTGGAAGCGTTTTCAGTTTTCTTAATATCATCATCCCGTCTGTTGGAGATTGCAACGATACGGCCGTAAGCATCCGCATACCAGAAATCGGCATTCAGAACTTCACCGTAGTATCGGAGTGAATCAGAAAGCTGCTCTTTCGTAATATCATTATTCAGATAAAAGCCGATAGTCTGATTGGCAACCAGCTTTGTTTCGCTTCTGAGAGTCTCAACCTTCTCCTGGGACAGAGTTCTTCTTGTGGAGATTGATGTAATTACTATTATGATGAAAAATGTGGACAGAAGAACCATAAGGAAGAAGAGGTAGATTCTGTCGAGAATTGAACGTTGCATATTTTATCCTTTTCATGACGAATAACAGTCCGGTTAGTTCAGAGTTTCAAATTTATATCCAATTCTCCAAATGGTAGTAATCTGCCAGTTGTGGTTGGTATTCAGCTTTTCGCGGAGTCTCTTGATATGAACATCAACAGTTCTGGTATCACCCATAAAGTCATAGCCCCATAATTGCGAGAGCAGCTGTTCTCTCGTAAATACCTGATTCGGTCTTGATGCAAGGAAGTAGAGAAGCTCAAGTTCCTTGGGCGGCATTTCAACCGGTTTGCCTTCAAATGTGACTGTATAATTTGATATGTTGACGAGAAGACCGTCATACTCAACGAATTCGCCTGTATGGCTGTAATCTGTCTGTTCTTCATCCTGAGGAGGCTGTGCTTCCATAAGAGCGTCGGTTCTTCTCAGAACGGCTCTTACTCTGGCCACAAGCTCATTTGAATCAAATGGTTTTACTATATAATCATCGGCGCCTATCTTAAGACCGAGGACTTTATCAAATACCTCACCCTTAGCTGAAAGAATTATGACAGGTGTGTTCCTTGTTTTTCTTACACGCTGGCATACTTCATATCCGTCGATGCCGGGAAGCATCAGATCCAGAAGTATAAGATCCGGATTATATGTGTCTATCATGTTAAGGGCTGCTTCGCCGTCATACGCAATCTTTGTATCGAAGCATTCCTTCAGAAGATAAAGTGATATAAGCTCTGCAATATTTTCATCGTCATCTACTATAAGTATTTTCTGTTTTTCCATGTTAACCTCTCTTTATATACGTCTTTTTTCAGTTAGCTGCTGTAACAATGTATCCTGTTACAGCTTTACGATAGTTACACCTGCATCTCCCTCACCGAATTCAGCGAGTTCAAATTTTTTGACGAATTTCTTCTTCCGTAGATATTCATGAACGCCTTTTCTTAACGCTCCGGTTCCTTTTCCATGAACAACCCTTACGGTCTCGGCGTGAGCCAGTATGGCATCGTCCAGGAATTTATCAAGTTCGGATACGGCTTCATCAACTGTCTTTCCCAGAAGATTGATTTCCGGTTTAAATGTATATCCTTTGCCGAAACTGGTATCCCCGGCTTTAGCATAGGATTTCTTTTCATTTGCATTATTATCTGTCCTGCCATCAATGATCAGTAGGTCGTCGATATGTACTCTTGAAGAAAGGATTCCCATTCCGACCAGGGCCATTCCCTTACTGTCAGGAAGCTCTAAGATATGACCTTCAGTATCAAGGCTGATCACTTTGACGGTATCGCCGATGTGGAAGTCACTGCTTCTATGACCTGATACGGTACGTTCAGTCCCGGACTTATCCTCTTTTACGAGCTTCTTGCTTTTATCCCTGAGTTCACTTCTTCGTTTTTCCATCCTGCTGATATCAGCTTTCGATGGATTCTTGAGCCATTTGTTGTATTCCCTTATGGAACGGTCGGCCTCCTCCTTGGCGGCGTCGATCAGTTCCTTCGCCTCGGCTCTTGCTGCATCAAGAATATCAGCTTTCTTCTTATCAAGATTTGTTTCTTTATCTTTAAGAGACTGTCTGAGACGCCTGACTTCCTCTTCATAACTTTCTATAGCAGCCTTGTCTTTCTCGGTCTCCTTCCTGAGTTCCTCGAGATCCGTTATGGCATTTTCCATAAGAAGGGCATTTGTATCAAGCCTTTCCTTCGCCGAATCAATTATGGTATCGGAGAGCCCCAGTCTCCTGGAAATGGCAAATGCATTTGATTTGCCGGGAACACCTATCACAAGCCTGTAGGTCGGCTGCATCTTTTCAAGGTCAAATTCAAATGAGGCGTTCATGACACCTTCTTCGGAAATTGCGAAGGTTTTCAGTTCACTGTAGTGAGTGGTTGCCATTACCCTTGCACCTTTATCTTTGAGATAGGAGAGTATGGAAATGGCAAGAGCCGCGCCCTCCACAGGATCCGTTCCTCCGCCGGGTTCATCAAAGAGACAGAGAGAACGATAGTCGGCATGCTTTGTTATATAAACGATATTACTCATATGAGATGAAAATGTAGACAGATTCTGTTCTATCGACTGTTCATCCCCGATATCGGCAAAAACGTCGGTGAAAACCGAAAGCTCGGTGCCTTCCATGGCAGGAACATGTAGCCCTGACTGCCCCATGAGGGTGAGAAGACCGAGAGTTTTAAGAGAAACCGTCTTACCGCCTGTATTGGGACCGGTAACGATGAGAAGGGTATAATCTTTACCCAGCTTTATATCAACCGGGACAGCGGTTTCTCTTGCAAGAAGAGGATGGATTCCCTTCTTGATATCGACTATGCCGTCATCTCTCATGACAGGTTCAACGGCTTTCATTTTTTCGGCCAGTTTTGCTTTGGCAAATATAAAGTCCAGCTCTGTAAGGAGCTTATAATCAAACAGAATATCATCGGTATAATCGGAACACATAAGAGATAGTTCCCCGAGAATCTTCTCAATCTCGACAGCTTCCTTTGTCTCCAGTTCTCTTATCTGATTATTAAATGTAACTATTTCCAGAGGCTCTATGAAAAGTGTTGCTCCGGTCTTGGACTGGTCATGCACCATTCCCGGAATCCTTGTTCTGTATTCAGCTTTTATCGGGATACAGTAACGGCCGTTCCTCTGAGTTATAAGAACCTCCTGCATCATATCCCTCATGGCTTCGCTCTTGATTATCTTGTCAAGCTTGCTGTGGAGCCTGTCATCCGCCTGAGAGAGCTCTTTTCTGATACTTCTGAGAGTGCCGGATGCATTGTCTGCAATCTCGCCTTCTGATATGATGCACCTTCTTATCTCGCCGGAAACATTTGCAAGGGGAGCCAGCATGGAGAACCTCTCACTGAGAATATCGGATTCTGCAATATCACCGAGTTTATCTCCATATGACTGGACCGCTGCCGCAGCATCCAGAAGGGAAGCAACTGTCAGAAGTTCCGCTGAGGAAAGAGGAGACTTTATGGAAAGAGCCCTGGTGATGGGAGTTATATCCCTGATTCCCGAAAAGGAAAGATTGCCGAAATGACTCATCCTCAAGAAAGCTGCACGTGTTTCCTGCTGCAGAGTCTGAATCTCTGCAATATCAGTACGGGGGCTTATTTTTACTGCCTTTTTTTTGGCTGCGTCAGTGGACGCGAAGCCGGATAACATTTCCAAAACTTTATTAAATTCCAAAACTCTTTCAGAACGCTTATTCATGTCAAACCTCACCTGCGCATATCTATGTAGTAACGAAGTAAAAAAACTATGCGCATAATCTATGTTATTATACCATTCAGTACTGTATCTTGAAAAGTAGAGACTTTAATCATATGAAAGAAAATTTATGAAAACTAAACTTTCATATATGGAAAATGGGTGTATAATATGCTGAGCGGTTTTTTGATGAAATGACAACTGACTTAGGAGACGTGAATATGCGAATTAATGTTAAAGGAAATAAGATTCTGAAGAAAGCGATTGCCCTTATGTGCGCCGCTGCAGTTTTGAGCGGGATCACCGGCTGCGGGAAAGCCGATCCGGAGCTTGTAATCAACTCCACTGAGGAAGTGACGGAGATAATGACAGAAACAGAGACTACTATCAGGACGGATACATCCACAAAAACAGAAGCTGATTCCGAAAATAAAGAGGTGAAGGAAGAGTCTGAGGGAGAGATAACTCTTTCCACAGAGATTGCACCTGTGTTCGGAAACAGGAAAGCCATAGTCACGATAGTGTCTGATGACGGACATTTTGATTCGGGCATATATCTTGATCAGCTTCTGGAAAAACATAATCTCACAGCAACGGTTGCAGGTGCTGTGGTAATAGTATCCCAGGCTGAAAATGAGTGGCAGGATACCCTCTCTCATAACAGAATTAAAATGGTGAGTCACGGAAGGTGGCACCAGCCTATGGAGGAGGGAAGTGCCATTTCAGGTGACGAAGAGGCTCTTAGAAATGAGATAAGTGATGCCGGCAGTTATTTCGAGGACTTTCTCGGGGAAAAACCTATATGCTTTGTATGTCCGGAGAATAAGATGTGTGAAAAGGGTTATAAGATACTTGAGGAAGACGGATATGTTGCGGTAAGACGTGGTGACAGAGGACTGAACAGTCTTTCACCTGAGGAGGGTACCGAACCGGGGCAGTGGTTCAACCTCAGGACCAGGGGCATTCTGGACGAAGAAACTACTGAAGGAAGAAATGCATGGGTAGACGAGGCCATAAATGAAAATGGATGGCTTATAGAGATGTGGCATAATGTGAAGCCCGAAGACGATAATATGTATCAGACCATACTCATTCCCGATGCGGATCAGCACCTTGCCTATCTCGAGAAGAAGAGCGGGTCCGGAGATATCTGGGTTACCGATTTTGAAACAGCAACTTTATACATTTATGAAAAAGAACATGTAACGATTGATGCCGTATATAAGGATGGAACTATTACGATAAATACCGGAATGAATGAAGGAAAGCTCACGGATGAAAGGCTTGATGTGCCGCTTACCGTTAATCTTACACTGACTGATGATATCCCCGGGGACACTGAATTCTATGATGCGGCAGGGGAGAAGCTGTCATTTGAAAACGGAATTCTTTCATTTTCAATGATTCCTAACCGTAAGATTACTGAAATCACAGCAAAATAATGACAAAATATTGACAAAAACCTTTTTGGTTATTGACGAATGAGTTGAATGTTGCAATAATTATTAGGTTAAAGAAATAATGTGGGAGACTCTTCAAAATGAAGCTTTTAATTGATTTTTTAGTACTTATCATCGGCTTTGCGGCACTTATCAAGGGCGCTGACTGGTTTGTAGACGGCAGCGCGGGGCTGGCAAGGATTTTTAAGGTCCCGGGAGTTATCATAGGGCTCACGGTAGTGGCTATGGGAACCAGTGCACCGGAGCTTGCAGTCAGTTCGGCAGCGGCTATAGCCGGTTCAAATGAGATAGCCCTCAGTAACGTTGTCGGTTCAAATCTTTTTAACCTTCTTGTGGTGTTGGGAATATGTGCCCTGATTCATAAGGTTCCCGTTGATGAGATCATTATAAAGAGAGATTTTCCGTTTTCAATAGCAGTCACCGCACTGGTACTTCTTCTTACCTGCAGCGCTACTATTTTTACAGGTAAGCTTCCGGCCCTTGCCATGGCTGATGAAGCAGGATATGTAAGACGTTATACAGGAATCATACTGCTGGTGCTCTTTGTCTGCTATATCGTATATCTCATCATCGATGCAAAGAAGCATCCTACGGAAGATGATGAAGACAGCAAGAAACTTCCGGTATGGCAGTGTATACTTCTTATCCTTATAGGCATAGCTCTTATCGTCAGCGGCGGTGAGGCAGTTGTATATTCTGCAAAGAGTATTGCAAGAGTTTTTGGTATGTCCGAGACTCTGATAGGACTTACAGTTGTTGCTCTTGGAACATCACTTCCGGAACTTGTAACTTCTATAGTTGCAGCAAGAAAGGGTGAAACAGGACTGGCTGTAGGAAACGTAGTGGGTTCGAATCTTTTCAATCTTCTCCTGATATTGGGAGTATCTTCGACCATACATCCTATATCCGTGAATACGGCATCACTTTATGACCTTACTATTCTTATAGTAGTCAGCACAATAGTTTATATATTTACGATCAAGGGCAGAGCCATAAACAAGCTTGAGGGAGCATTGATGGTGCTTCTTTATGCGGCGGATATGGCATTTGCAATATTCAGATAGAGAGTAGTTTTATAGTAATTCGTCAATCAGAGTAAGAGGTACAAAAAAGATGAACAAGGTTGGTTTTGATAATGACAAATACCTTAAGATGCAGTCTGAGCATATCAAGGAAAGAATAGGTAAATTCGGTGGAAAGCTTTATCTCGAATTCGGCGGCAAACTCTTCGATGACTATCATGCGATGAGAGTGCTTCCCGGCTTTGCTGCAGACAGTAAGATAAATATGCTGGTTCAGATTAAGGAAGATGTTGAGATAGTCATAGTAATAAATGCAGGTGATATCGAGAAGAATAAGGTAAGAGGCGATCTTGGAATAACATATGATATGGATGTACTTCGCCTCATAGACGCTTTCCGTGGATACGGTCTTTACATAGGAAGTGTGGTTCTTACCAGATTCGCAGGTCAGGAAAGTGCGATTAATTATCAGAAGAGACTTGAAGCTCTTGGAATTAAGGTTTACAGACATTATTCCATTCCGGGATATCCGAGCAATGTGCCGCTTATACTCAGTGATGAGGGCTATGGTAAAAATGATTATATTGAGACAAAGCATTCACTTGTTGTTGTAACGGCACCGGGACCGGGAAGCGGAAAGATGGCAGTATGTCTTTCACAGCTTTACAATGAGCATAAGAGAGGTATAGATGCCGGATATGCAAAGTTCGAAACCTTCCCTATATGGAATATTCCTCTCAATCATCCGGTAAATCTTGCATATGAAGCTGCAACAGCAGATCTGAATGATATAAACATGATCGATCCGTTCCATCTTGAGGCGTATAACGAGACCACGGTCAATTATAACCGTGATGTGGAAGTATTCCCTGTATTAAATGGAATGTTTAAGAAGATTTACGGCGAGTCTCCATATAAGTCACCTACGGATATGGGCGTAAATATGGCAGGTAACTGCATAGTGGATGATGAAGTCGTAAGGGCAGCATCCAATCAGGAAATCATCAGAAGATATTATGCGGCACGCTGCGAGCTCAGAAAAGGTAACGGTACCGAAGCTGAGATCGACAAGATCAAGCTCCTTATGGAGAAGAGCGGCATAGGCGTTCAGGACAGACCGGTAGTTGCGGCTGCAAATACCAAGGCTGAGATAACAGGTGAACCGGCAGCGGCTATAGAGCTTCCTGACGGTAAGATAGTAACAGGTAAGACTTCCGAGCTTCTCGGAGCTTCATCAGCAATGCTTCTTAATTCACTGAAGGTTCTTGCAGGCCTTGATGACAGCATAAAACTCATTACACCTGAAATCATAGAGCCTATCATGCACCTTAAGACAGAAAGGCTCGGCGGTCATAATCCGAGACTTCATATAGATGAGATTCTTATCGCCCTTACCATCTGCGCAAGGACGGATGAAAATACAAGAAAAGCCATGGATCAGCTGGACAAGCTGAAGGGCTGCGAAGTTCATTCATCGGTTATTCTCTCAAGCGTTGATGAGAATACATTTAAGAAACTGGGCGTGAACCTGACATGCGAGCCTGTTTACCAGACCAAGAAGCTTTTCCATAAGTAAAAGGAGGGATTTGTTTGAGTAAGAAAAGAAAGATTGTCTCCTGGACGATTTTCATTTCTCTTCTTGTTATTCTTCTCGTAGGTATCATTCTTACGGGCACCAGAGAGAAAGAGGAAACCATCAGAGAGGTCATGAAGGATGCAGTTCTTCACGAGGACAATGTAGTGAACCTCTTCGGGTTCCGAACCGTGAATCCATCCCTCATATCGGCTTATATCGTGTCGGCTGCGATACTTCTCTTTGCTATATTGGTAAGAATATTTGCAGTTCCGAAATTTAAAGAGATACCGGGAAAGTTTCAGATGATCATCGAATCCTGGGTGGATCTCTTCACCGGGCTTGCGAGGAGCAACAGTCCGCACAGATACAGTACTGTGGCAGGTTATATATTTACTGCCGGAACATATATTTTCCTGGGAACGCTGTTTGAGCTTCTCGGAGTTCAGGTAAACGGAACAAAAGGGCAGGTTATAACACTTCCGGCCCCGCTCTGTGATATAAATGCGGCGATAGCCATGGGTGTAACATCATTTCTCATCATCATGCTGGGAGGAATTACATCCAACGGATTTAAGGGTCTTCTGAAAACATTGAAGGAGTTTTCGCTTCCTATATCCATGAGCTTCCGACTTTTCGGTGCACTCCTCTCGGGAATGCTGGTTACGGAACTTGTTTATTACTATATAACGCTTTCATTTGTACTTCCTGTGATAGTGGGAATCCTGTTCACATTGATGCATGCCATAATCCAGGCATACGTACTTACGATGCTGACAGCCACCTACTATGGAGAGGTGTCGGAGAAGACGGCTCCTAAAGAGAAAAAGCATAAACAGCCGGAGCTTAAGGCTGAGAGCAATTAAAAGAAATACATTTTAAAATGAGAATAGTGAGGATGGATATGAAAACAATGAAAAGAAAAATTGCAACATTTTTACTTTTAGCATTTGCGGCAGCTGCATTGGCAGTTTTTGCTCCTGCAAAAAAGGCAGAAGCGGCAGGAATTGACGGACCTGAGAATCTTATGGAACAGACTGTTGAAGATAAAGAGAATCCTACAACTGTGATCAATGAGGCTGCATCTGAAACAGGAACAAAGGCGCTTGCAGCAGGTATCGCAATCGGACTCGGTGCCCTTGGCGGTGCGCTGGCCATGGGTATGGCAATCTTTAAGTCAGTTGACGGTATAGCCCGTCAGCCGGAGGCAGAGGGTAAGATAAGAACAACCCTTATGCTGGGTCTCGTATTCATAGAGACTGTTGTTATTTATGCGTTGATCGTTACCATACTTATTGTATTCGTCATGTAACGGGTCAGTATGTCATCGGGAGATGCATACAGGATATTATTTGGAGGAACCGGAATGCCACTAAATATAGATTTTCAACAGATACTTCTTCATATGTTCAATCTCGTGCTTCTTTTCTTCGGCCTGTATTTCATTTTATATAAGCCGGTAAGAGATTTTATGGACAAAAGAATGGCTGATTACAAGAAAACCAAAGAAGACAGCGTCCATGACAAGGAAGAGGCCGAGGCTATAAAGAAGGAATATGAAGAGAAGATAGCCGCAGCAGAAGATGAGATCAGTGCCATGAGGAAAGAGGCCGATGAGAAAGTCTCAAAGGAAAATGCTGCCAGAATCAAGGAAGCAAAGCAGGAGGCAGAGGAGATCATTCAGAGAGCAAAACGTACTGCACAGGATGAGCGTGACAGAATTCTCGAGAATGCAAATGCCCAGATTAAGAATCTCGCCATGGATGCAGCTTCAAAGCTTCTCATGGGAGAGGATGTTTCCGATACTTATGAAAGATTCCTGGATGATGCCGAAAGGAGCTTAGATGAGCAGTAACAGTAACGTTAGTTCTGAATATAAAGCGTATCTCTATGCTCTGACTCCGCCATCACCGGAGCAGGAGGAGAGATTCCGCGCATTTCTTAAGAGAAAATACAATAAAGATTATAAGATAATCTTCGTAGAAGATAAGAGTGTAAGATCGGGCTTCAGACTTAAAGCCGGTCCGGAAACCTACGACTGGTCCGCGAAGGGACGTCTGAAACAGCTTCGTGATGTTCTGTCCCATGTTACCGGTGATGCGGATAATGTAACCAGTATGGTTAAGCAGGCTGTGGACGGCTGGTCTCTTGAAGTGGTTCCCTACGAAGAGGGTGTGGTAAAGACTGTCGGTGACGGTATTGCCATCCTTACCGGGCTTAATCATGTTACTTACGGTGAGATTGTGGAATTTGAGACCGGTACCAGAGGAATGGTTCAGGAACTGAGACGAAATGAGGTCGGAGCCATTCTTTTCAATGACGATGATGATATTTCCGAGGGAAGCCGTGTCAGAAGGACCAAGAAAACAGCAGGTATACCTGTTGGCGATGCATTTCTCGGAAGAGTCATAGATGCACTGGGCAATCCTGTGGACGGCAAGGGCGTTATAGCAGAGGACGGCTACAGGGCTATAGAAAGTCCTGCTCCCGGCATTATTTCAAGACAGCCTGTAAATGAACCTATGGATACGGGGCTTCTTGCTATTGACTCCATGTTCCCTATAGGAAGAGGTCAGAGAGAGCTCATAATAGGAGACAGGCAGACCGGCAAGACGGCCATAGCTGTGGATACCATCATCAATCAGAAGGGTAAGAATGTTGTCTGTATATATGTTGCAATAGGTCAGAAGGCAAGTTCTGTTGCAAGACTCTGGCATTCTCTCGAGAAGAAGGGCGCCATGGATTATACGATAATCGTAAATGCATCCGCTGCAGAGACTGCACCTATACAGTATATAGCTCCATATGCGGGAACAGCCCTTGGAGAGTATTTCATGAATAAGGGCAGGGATGTCCTTATCATTTATGATGACCTCAGCAAGCATGCTATAGCATACAGATCCATGAGTCTCCTTCTTGAAAGGTCACCGGGGCGTGAGGCATATCCGGGAGATGTATTCTATCTCCATTCGAGACTGCTTGAACGTTCGGCGCATCTTTCGGATGATCTGGGCGGCGGAAGCCTTACGGCACTGCCTATAGTTGAGACTCAGGCGGGTGATGTATCCGCTTATATTCCTACAAATATCATTTCCATCACAGACGGTCAGATATTCCTGGAGAGCAGTCTGTTCTTCACCGGACAGAGACCGGCAGTAAATGTAGGTCTTTCGGTTTCGCGTGTAGGCGGCGCCGCACAGACCAAGGCCATGAA
The DNA here is from genome assembly GCA_017477505.1 of Eubacterium sp. Classification (GTDB taxonomy): domain Bacteria; phylum Bacillota; class Clostridia; order Lachnospirales; family Lachnospiraceae; genus Eubacterium_Q. Next base: position 68,468 of record JAFUVQ010000060.1, on the reverse strand, counting down.
GAAGGCATCGGGAAGCCTTCGTCTTGATCTTGCACAGTACAGAGAGATGGAAGTGTTTACTCAGTTCTCAAGTGAACTGGATGATACTACCAAGAAACAGTTAAAGTATGGCCAGGGTCTGATGAGACTGCTTCGCCAGAAAGAGAATAATCCTCTTTCACTTTCGGAGCAGGTGGTAACTCTTGTTGCTGCCATAGGCAAGGTATTCCTTGAGGTTCCGGTGGAAGAAGTGGTAGATAAGAGAGAAAAACTCCTGCATCATTTTCATAGATTTGAACCACTGCTCATGCAGCGTATAGAAAAAGACAAGGTCCTTTCTGATGAAGATAAGGCGGAGATTATCAGGGTAGCGAAGGAATTCATGGAGGATAACTGATTTGCCTGGTACCAATGAGATAAAACAGCGAATAGACAGTGTGAAGAGTACACAGAAGATTACAAATGCTATGTATCTCATTTCCTCCACTAAGCTCCAGAAGGCTAAGCAGAAACTTGATGATGCTAAGCCTTATATGCGTGCGCTCGAAACAGAGATAAGGCGAATCCTTGATAATGCTGAAGAGGATGATATTTATTTTCATCCCGATAATTACAATACAGGGATGGAAAAGGTCCCTGTCATACTGGTCATTACGGCTGACAAGGGTCTTGCCGGTTCATATAACAATAATGTCATAAAAGCGACCGAGACGGAATTGAAGAGAAAGCCGAATGCCAGGCTTTATGTTGTGGGAGATTACGGAAGAAGATACTTTACACAGAGGAAGGTTCCTTTTGTCGATACATTTGTATATACATCACAGGATCCGACATTCCACAGATCCAGAAGGATAAGTGCGGAACTGCTGCAGCTGTTCAATGAAGGGACGATAAATGATATTCAGGTGATATACAGCCGGCTTCAGGGTATAGGGGATGCCGAGGTTGAAAGAGTAAGGCTCCTTCCTTTGGCCAGACCCAGCTCAGCGGAGATCAGAAAGGCTGCGGAGAAAAAGAAGACAGATGAATATAATCCGTTTGAATTCCTTGATTATCTGAATGATTCCGGTGAACACGGAGGATATAAGAAAGCCAAGCTGCCGTTCTATCCGTCGGTACATGCGGTGCTGGACAGTATTATGCAGAGTTATCTATCGAGTTATATATTCGGGGCACTTCTTGAAAGCTACTGCAGTGAGCAGAATGCCAGAATGAACGCCATGAACTCTGCAAATGAAAATGCCGAGGAATTGAAACATGAACTTACCGTCAGGTTTAACAGGGTAAGACAGGCAGACATAACTCAGGAAATAACCGAGGTTTCGGCAGGTTCCAAGGCACAGAGGAAGAAGAGAGAGAAGGAGGGACGATAACTTGAATAAGGGAATAGTTGTTCAGGTTTCAGGACCGGTAATAGATGTGGAATTTGCCGAAGGGCATCTTCCCAAACTCCGTGAAGCTCTTGAAGTAACCGTTGAGGGTGAGAGAAGAGTCATGGAGGTTTCCCAGCTGATCGGCGGGAACACAGTAAGATGTATAATGATGTCCCAGAGCGAGGGTCTGGCGAGAGGTGCCATAGCTACTGCCATGGGAAGGGGAATATCTGTCCCGGTAGGTAATGTGACCATAGGGAGGATGTTCAATGTCCTCGGCGACCCTATAGACGGTGGAGATGATATTCCGGAAAATGCGGAAAGATGGGATATTCACAGAAAAGCTCCCAGCTTTTTTGAACAGAGTCCTTCCGTAGAAATACTTGAAACGGGTATAAAGGTTATAGATCTTCTGGAACCTTACAGTAAGGGCGGTAAGACGGGCCTTTTCGGTGGTGCCGGAGTAGGAAAGACTGTCCTTATACAGGAACTTATACATAATGTAGCCATGGAACACGGTGGATATTCTATATTTACCGGAGTGGGTGAGAGAAGCCGTGAGGGAAATGATCTCTGGAATGAAATGAAGGAGAGCGGTACCATAGATAAGACGGCGATGGTATTCGGTCAGATGAATGAGTCACCGGGTGTCAGGATGAGAGTCGCTCTTACCGGACTTACCATGGCGGAGTATTTCAGAGATGAAGAGAACAGAGATGTGCTTCTTTTCATAGATAATATATTCAGATTTGTTCAGGCGGGTTCCGAGGTATCGACACTTCTTGGACGTATGCCTTCTGCAGTAGGTTATCAGCCTACACTGGCAGAGGAGATGGGTGCTCTTCAGGAGCGTATCACTTCAACCGGAAGGGGTTCCGTTACTTCCGTTCAGGCGGTTTATGTCCCGGCGGATGACCTTACGGATCCGGCTCCCGCAACTACATTTTCACATCTGGATGCAACTACGGTTCTCAGCCGTAAGATTGCTGAGCAGGGTATCTATCCGGCGGTTGATCCGCTTAATTCTACTTCGCGTATCCTCGAGCCTGCTATAGTGGGAGAAGAGCACTACAGAGTGGCGAGAACTGTTCAGGAGTATCTGCAGAAGAACAATGAACTGCAGGATATAATCTCCATATTGGGTATGGATGAACTTTCGGATGCGGATAAGAAGATAGTTAACAGAGCCAGAAAGATTGCAAGATTTATGTCACAGCCTATGTTCGTTGCCGAGAAGTTTACGGGTAATCCGGGTGTTTATGTATCACTTCAGGATACCATAAGGGGCTTTGCACGTATCATAGACGGCGAGTTTGATGATTATCCCGAGGCGGCTTTCTTCAATGTCGGTACTATTGAAGATGCGATCGAGAAGGCTAAAGCAATCGAGAATGAATAATTGTTTTCGGCCTGTATCAGGATGAATCACCGGTCATTGATTTAACGGAGAGATAATATGTCGGAATTCAGTGCACATATAATTGAAGCGGACAGTATGTTTTATGAAGGGCCACTGGAGTCGCTCATAATACCGACTGAGGGTGGAATGTACGGAGTACTGGCACACCATCAGAATGTATTTATGGCGGTAGTTCCGGGAATCATAAAATACAGGGTGCCCGGCGAGAAGGATTACAGGGAAGCATCAATTTCCAACGGTTTCCTTCGTATCTACAATAATGATGTCATGCTTATGATAGAGGCGGCGGAACACCCTGATGAGATAGATGAAGCCAGAGTCAGGGCACATGAGGAAAGAGCGAGAGAAAAGCTTCTTTCACAGCAGCAGCAGAACTCATTTGAGTATAATCTTGCAGAGGCCAGACTCCGCCGTTCCATAGCCAGAATGAGCCTTAAAGAGAGAAATATGTTCTAGTATGACAGATGATCAGGCATCCTATAATTAGTTGCAACAATACTGAACATATGATAACATTTAGTCACTGTATGTTTTAAATTACAGAACATTTTTATACATTTTCATAGAAAGGGGAATAAAGACATATGATGAAACTTGTATTGATCCGTCATGGCGAGAGTGAGTGGAATAAGCTTAATCTCTTCACAGGCTGGACAGATGTTGATCTTAGTGAGAAAGGACATGAGGAGGCAAAGAATGCCGGAAAGCTTCTTAAGGCTGAAGGATATGATTTTGATATCTGCTATACTTCATATCTTAAGCGTGCAATCCATACACTTAATCATGTTCTTGATGAGATGGACAGAACATGGCTTCCTGTTGTTAAGAGCTGGAAGCTGAATGAGCGTCATTACGGTGCTCTTCAGGGCCTTAATAAGTCAGAGACAGCTGAGAAGTACGGTGAGGAGCAGGTTAAGATCTGGAGAAGATCTTTCAATATCACACCTCCACCACTTGATCCAAGCGATGAGAGAGCACCTATCAATCAGGATATGTTCAGAGACGTTGACAAGTCAGTTCTTCCGCTTACAGAGAGCCTTGAGATAACTATCGAGAGAGCAGTTCCTTTCTTCAATGAAGTTATCAAGAAGGATATGGAAGCCGGCAAGAGAGTTATCATCGCTGCTCACGGTAACTCACTCCGTGCACTTGTTAAGTATTTTGATAACATTTCAGATGAGGATATCATCGGTGTTAACATACCTACAGGTACACCGCTCGTATACGAGTTCGATGACAATTTCAATGCAATCAACCACTATTACCTTGGCGACCAGGAAGCTCTTAAGGCTAAGATGGAAGCTGTAGCTAATCAGGGTAAGAAGCAGTAATAATTTAGAAACAGTAAATCCCCGGTCTGCGTAAGCAGGTCGGGGATTTGTTATATAGATACCGGTATGATGTACGGTTACTGCTGACTGTTATCATCCGCTATTTTGGCAGCGGTCACATGACTCATGAGGAATTCGTATACTGTATCGCACTGTGCTTTTTTCAGTGTAAACGGAATCACGAAGGTTTCCTTTCCTGTTCTGATACTGATTATATTGTACTGGTTGGGGTCTTCCGGCGTAATGAGTGAAACATCATCTATCTTATCATAGGGATATACAGTCTCGCCGCGGACATGCCTGATCCTGAGTCCTTCCTCTTCAAAATTATAGGTTATGTCATACATGGTTTTTCTGAATGTATGCAGGAAAAGATACAGTCCGTACAGAATGAGCAGTATGCATATTATGAAGAGGAGCTTTTTGTCTCTTCCGTATCCCATGATAAAAGCCCAGATTTCGCAGGCAGGAACCACTATGATGATGCCGGCCGCAAGACGGTATGTAATGCGGGTCGTTTTGTTTTTTCTTACAGTATAATGCATTTTTTATAAGTCCTTTTTATTACTTTAGTACGTTGAATCTTTAAACCAATTATGGTATTCTTATGGGGATAGCGTTTTATGAACTTACCAGGAGTTCCTTTTTTTGTATATGCCGTACAGGAACATATGCAAAAGAGAATATCATACAGAGAAGTTCGTGTAAAGGGTATCACAAGGTATATAAAATAATCAAGAATTTTGTTTTTCGGAGGCACATGATGGAAAAGATTGTTATGACTACACCGCTTGTTGAGATGGATGGAGATGAGATGACCAGAATTCTCTGGAAGCTTATCAAAGATGAACTTCTTTCACCTTTTATTGAACTTAAGACTGAGTATTATGATCTCGGACTTGAGCATAGAAATGAGACAGATGACAAGGTTACATTTGACTCTGCTTATGCAACAAAGAAATACGGCGTTGCTGTAAAATGTGCAACTATTACTCCGAATGCTGCAAGAGTAGAAGAATATAATCTTAAGGAAATGTGGAAAAGTCCGAACGGAACCATAAGAGCAATTCTCGACGGTACTGTTTTCAGGACACCTATTATAGTAAAGGGAATAGAACCTTGTGTAAGGAATTGGGAGAAGCCTATAACTATAGCCAGACACGCTTACGGTGATGTATATAAGGCAAGCGAGATGAAGATTCCGGGACCGGGCAAGGTTGAACTTGTATATACAGCTGCAGACGGAAGCACAGATAGTGTTCTTGTACATGAATTTGACGGTCCTGGTATTGTTCAGGGTATGCACAACCTTACAGGTTCCATCGAAAGCTTTGCAAGAAGCTGCTTCAATTATGCTATAGATACAAAGCAGACTCTCTGGTTTGCTTCAAAGGATACAATTTCAAAGAAATACGATCATACATTTAAGGATATCTTCCAGGAGATATTCGATGCTGAATATAAAGAGAAGTTTGACGAACTCGGTATTGAGTATTTCTATACACTCATTGATGATGCGGTAGCAAGAGTCATGAAGTCCAAGGGTGGTTTCATCTGGGCCTGCAAGAACTACGACGGCGATGTTATGAGTGATATGCTTTCATCAGCTTTCGGTTCACTGGCTATGATGACATCAGTACTTGTATCTCCTGAAGGTTACTACGAGTATGAAGCAGCTCACGGAACTGTTCAGAGACATTATTACAAGCATCTTAAGGGTGAGGAGACATCAACCAATCCTGTAGCAACTATCTTCGCATGGACCGGTGCCCTCAGAAAGAGAGGCGAACTCGACGGAATCGCTGAACTTTCTGAATTCGCAGATAAGCTTGAAAAGGCTACCATAGATACGATAGAAGGCGGTCAGATGACCAAGGACCTTGCACTTATCACATCAATGAAGGATGTAACAGTTCTTAATACAGAGAACTTTATTAAGGCAATACGTACAACACTTGAAGCAATGTAATTAAAATGATCATGTAGCGAAAATGCTTGATCGGATAGGTTTCTGCAAATGATCAACTGTCACATTATGGGAGGAAATGATATGTCAGATAACGGATTAATGATGCAGTATTTTGAGTGGTATTTAACTGCGGCAGACAAGCTGTGGAAGACTGCAGCTGAAGAAGCTGAAAAATTAGCCAAGCTGGGCGTAACATCTGTATGGCTTCCGCCGGCATATAAAGGTGCGGCAGGCAAGGAGGACACCGGCTACGGAGTATATGACCTTTATGATCTGGGTGAATTCAACCAGAAGGGCAGCGTTGCTACAAAATACGGAACCAAGAAGGAATATCTTGCTGCCATAAATGCTTTTCATAAGCAGAATATGCAGGTATATGCCGATATCGTCCTTAATCATATGATAGGAGCCGATGAGGTTGAAGAAGTTACAGCTGCCGAGTTTAATGCTGAAGACAGATGCCAGATGATCGGTGACAGCAAGACTATCGGAGCATGGACTAAATTTACATTTCCGGGAAGAAAGAACAAGTATTCCGATTTTAAATGGAACTGGCATCATTTCAACGGAATTGACTGGGATCAGGACAGATTAAAGAAGTCTCTTTATATGTTCAGTGGCAAGGAATGGGCCAAAGACGTGGAAACCTCCGAAAACGGAAATTATGATTATCTTATGGGCGCTGACCTTGATATGAGTAATCAGGAAGTATACGAAGAACTTGTAAAATGGGCTGTTTGGTATATAGCCGAAACGGGAATCGACGGTATGCGTCTGGATGCGGTCAAGCACATTCCTGCTCATTTCTACAGAGATTTCCTTTTCAAGGTAAGAGAGCTTACAGGCAAGGAACTTTTTGCGGTGGGTGAGTACTGGCACTGGGATACACTGGAGCTTCTTCATTATCTGGATGAGATAAAGCAGGAGGCATCACTTTTTGATGTACCGCTTCATTTCAATTTCCATAACTGCTCAAAGGCTCACGGCAGTTATGACTTAAGACATATTCTTGACGGGGCACTTATAAATGTAAGCCCGGTCAAAGCAGTTACATTTGTAGATAATCACGATACTCAGCCGGGCCAGATGCTTGAAAGCTGGGTAGAAGACTGGTTCAAGCCTATGGCTTATGCCATAATCCTTCTCAGACGGGAAGGCTATCCTTGCGTATTCTATGGGGATTATAAGGGAATACCGCATGATAAGATCAAGGCAAAGAAGACAATGCTTGATAAGCTTATGAAGGTTCGTAAGCAGAAAGCATACGGTGAACAGCATGATTACTTCGACGATCCGAACTGTATCGGATGGACCAGAGAAGGAGACGCTGAACATAAGAATTCCGGACTGGCAGTAGTCATGTCTGATGGAACCGGCGGAACCAAGAGAATGTATATCGGAAGACAGTTCGCCGGAATGCACATGAGAGATATTATGGGTAACGCAAAGTATGACATAAAGATTGACGAATACGGCTGCGGCGATTTCTATGTAAACAGAGATTCCGTATCTGTATGGGTTAAGAAGGAGACTAAGGCGGGGGCAAAGAATTGAGGAAGAAAGGTATTAAAGTGGAGGCTGTAGACAGGCTGTTTGATGCCATTATGTCTCTCAGAAACAAGGAAGAATACTACGAGTTCTTTGAGGATATATGTACAACAAATGAGGTGCTTGCCATAGCTCAGCGTCTGGAAGTGGCAGAAATGCTGTATGCTGAAAAAACATATAATGAAATAGCGGAAGAGACCGGGGCATCGACTGCGACTATCAGCAGAGTGAACCGTTCTATCAATTCCGGCAACGGAAGCTATGATTTTGTTTTTGAAAGGTTGAATAACAGTAATTAAGGAGGATTTATGGACCCTGACGCCATTATCAGGCTGATCGTCCTGGTGGTACTGATCGTACTTTCGGGCTTTTTCTCATCTGCAGAGACGGCCCTTACCACAGTAAATACAAATAAACTTAAAGCATTGGCCGAAGAAGGAAAGAAGAAAGCGGCAAAGGTTCTGAAGATGAGAGAAAACTCAGCCAAGCTTCTTTCTACCATCCTTGTAGGCAATAATATAGTTAATTTATCCGCATCAGCTCTGTCAACTACTCTGTTTACAGAGCTTTTCGGAAGTAAAGCGGTAGGAATCGTGACGGGCGTACTTACATTTCTGATACTTATTTTCGGAGAGATCACGCCTAAGACTATAGCGAATGCTCATTCACTGGGGCTTTCGATGGCTTATGCCTATCCTATCTCATTTCTTATGATCATTTTTACACCGATCATATGGATTCTTAATGTTATCTGCAGAGGTATATTCAGGATACTCGGACTTGATCCGGACAAGGATAACGATAAGATAACCGAGAAGGAACTCAGGGTAATAGTCAGCAGCAGTGAGGAAGCCGGGGTAATCGAACAATCCGAGAAGAAGATGATCACAAATGTGGTTGATTTCGGCGACGCTATAGCCAAGGATGTTATGATTCCGAGAGCTGATATGGTATCAGTTGATGTTGAGGATTCATATGACGATATTTTTTCAGTCATAAAAGAGGAAGGCTATACACGTATTCCGGTTTACAGGAAGAGCAGGGATCATATAATCGGTATTCTTCATGTTAAGGACATTTTCCTGTGCCTCGAAAAAAATGAGGGGAAAAAACCGGATATATCAAAACTGCTCAGAAAACCGGTATTTGTATATGAATATCAGAAAACTTCCGGGATATTCGCTGATATGAAGAGGTCCGGGACCTCAATATGCATAGTTCTGGATGAGTATGGAATAACCTCCGGACTTATCACTATGGAAGACCTTATAGAGGAAATCGTCGGCGAGATAAGAGATGAATACGACGAGAGCGAGAATGAGATTATAAGAAAACTTGATGATGATACATATGACGTGGAAGGCTCCATACGTCTGGACGATCTGAATGATGCCATAGGTACAACTATCAGTTCGGATAACTATGATACACTTGGCGGTTATATAATAGAGCTTCTCGACAGGCTGCCGGATGAGGGCGATGAAGCTTCTGACGGGGCGGTAAACCTCAAGGTTCTGTCCGCATCACATAACAGGGTTGACAGAGTTAAGATTGAGATAATCCGAAACGAAGGCGACGAAAGCGAAGCTCAGTCGGAAAAGGAATCAGATGAATAAAGACAGAGATTTTCAGCAGATTAAAAAAGAAATAAGAGAATGGATACGGCTGGATTACATAGTTCCGAAGGATATTCCCGATATAGAACTCTATATGGATCAGGTTACCAATTTCATGGATGCCCATCTCTATCATAATAAGAGAGGTGAGGAGGACAAGACACTCACCAAGACCATGATCAATAACTATACCAAGAATAAGATTCTTCCTCCACCGGAGAAGAAGAGGTATGGCAAGGAACATATAATCATTCTTATATACATTTATTATCTGAAAAATGTAATATCCATCACGGACATTCAGAAACTGCTCTATCCCATGACGGAGAGATTCTTCAATAAGAGTGAGGACAGTACTGAAGAGAAATCCATGTCGGATATTTATGAATCTATATACGAGCTTGAAAAAGCAGAATATTTCAATATAGAATCCAGTACGGCGAGGGCCGAGGAGTTGACGGAAAAGCTTTTTCCCATGGAAGAGGATGCTTATCTTCACAGAATGGCGCTGATATATCTTTTGGGATATGATATATACAGTAAGAAGAGACTGATAGAAAAGCTCATTGATGAGATGCCGGATCCTGAAGAAATGAATGAAAAAGAAAAGAAATCCGTAAAGGATAAGAAAGACAAAAAGGCTCAGAAAGACAAGATGCGCCTTGGAGACAGAAAGAGAAACAACTAAAAGAAAGGTTTTACAATATGATTAGTGCAAACAATGTATCACTCAGATTCGGAAAGAAGGCTCTTTTCGAGGAAGTAAATATCAAGTTCACACCGGGAAACTGTTACGGTCTTATAGGTGCAAACGGAGCCGGAAAATCAACATTTCTGAAAATACTTTCAGGCGAGCTTGAGCCTACGGGCGGAGATGTGACCATGGATCCGGGAGAGAGACTCTCTGTTCTCAAGCAGGATCATTTCCAGTTTGACGGTTATTCTGTACTTGATACCGTTATCATGGGTAATAAGCATCTCTATGATGTAAGGCAGGAGAAGGATGCTATATATGCCAAGGAGGATTTCTCTGATGAAGATGGCATAAGGGCGTCGGAACTTGAGGCGGAATTCGCCGAGATGGATGGATGGAATGCGGAAGCTGACGCAGAGACTCTCCTTAACGGCCTCGGAATCGAAACAGAGTATCATTATATGATGATGTCAGAACTTGACGGCAATATGAAGGTCAAGGTTCTTCTGGCTCAGGCTCTTTTCGGAAATCCTGATGTGCTTCTGCTTGATGAGCCTACAAACCACCTTGATCTCGATGCTATAGCATGGCTTGAGGAATTCCTCATTAATTTTGAGAATACGGTTATTGTAGTCAGTCATGACCGTTATTTCCTGAATAAAGTATGTACACAGATAGCAGACCTTGATTATGGCAAGATTCAGGTATATGCAGGTAATTATGATTTCTGGTACGAGTCCAGCCAGCTCATGATCCGTCAGATGAAGGAAGCCAACAAGAAGAAGGAAGAGAAAATCAAGGAACTGAAAGAGTTTATCGCCAGATTCTCTGCAAATGCTTCCAAATCAAAGCAGGCTACTTCACGTAAGAAAGCTCTTGAGAAGATTGAGCTTGATGAGATCAAGCCTTCCAGCAGAAAATATCCTTATATCGATTTCAGACCTAAGAGAGAGATAGGAAATGAAGTTCTGACAGTTCAGAATCTCTCTAAGACGGTTAATGGTGAGAAACTCCTCGATAATATATCATTTACAGTAGGAAGAGAAGACAAGATAGCATTTGTCGGACCGAATACACTGGCTACGACGGCTCTCTTTAAGATACTTGCAGGTGAGGATGAACCGGATGAGGGCAGCTACAAGTGGGGCGTTACCACATCTCAAGGCTACTTCCCTAAAGATAATACAAAAGAGTTTGATAATGATCTTATAATGGTAGATTGGTTAACCCAGTTCTCCGATGAAAAAGATGCAACCTATGTAAGAGGCTTCCTTGGAAGGATGCTCTTCCCGGGCGATGCAGGTGTAAAGAAGGTTAAGGTACTTTCCGGTGGTGAGAAGGTTAGATGCCTTTTCAGTAAGATTATGATCATGGGTACAAACTGCCTTATACTTGACGAACCTACAAACCACCTGGATATGGAATCCATAACAGCTCTGAATAATGCGCTGATCAAGTTCCCGGGCGTAGTTCTTTTCTCATGCCAGGATCATCAGTTCATACAGACAACTGCAAACCGTATAATGGAGCTTACAGCTACAGGACTTATAGACAAGCAGACAAGCTATGATGAGTATCTTGAATCTGATGAGCTGGCACGTAAGAGACAGATCATGAATATGGACAGAGCCATAGAAGATGATGCCGCAGCAGAGGAAGATGCAGAAACCGGAGAGTAATACTCCCGGTTTGAGGAAAAAAACGGACCGGTGTTTTCATTTATATGAAAAAAACGTGATTGGATCCGGACGGGTATTCACTACATATTGTAGAAAAGTATTGGTAAAAATGCACAATTAGTAAAAATACACAAATAAATTAAAAAAAGGCAAAATAATGCTTGCCTTTTTGGTTATGTTGCCCTATAATAACGCTAGTCTACTTGAGAAGAGTGGCTCACTTGTGTAATTTTACTATATAAGGAACCAGCAGTCATCGACTGTTATTATATATTTTTTCAGGTTCAGACAGTTTTCTTGGGCAAGCCGACGAACGAACTATATGGGTCGGGCGAATATGAAGCATCGTGCTTTTATGTGTAGCTGAACGTACAGCAAGCTTGGAGGTTTGAAACAAGGGAATACAACTTTAAACTTTTTTTAAAAGGAGGTTTTTTTTGTGAAGAAGATCAAAAAAACACTTGCCCTTTCACTTGCAATCGCTATGGGTCTTTCACTTGTAGCTTGTGGTGAGGAGGCAACAACAGTAGCTGAAACAGAGGCAACAACAGTTGCAGATACAGAAGCTGATACAGAGGCTGATACAGAGGCTGATACAGAGGAGTCTACTCCTGCTGAGGCTGACCTTTCAGCTGATGGTAAGGTTCTTAACATTTATTGCTGGAATGATGAGTTCGCTAGAAGACTTCGCGATCACTATCCAGGATTCGTAGCTAACGATCCAGATGATGCAACAGCTGGTGGTAAGATCGGTGATATCGAAGTTAAGTTCACAGTAACTCCTTCAGATGACAATGCTTACCAGAACAAGCTTGATGCAGATCTTCCAGGAAATGCAGATGCAGCTGATGACAGCAAGATCGACCTCTTCCTTATCGAGGCTGACTACGCTCTTAAGTATGTCAACACAGATTTTACAATGCCTATAGCAGACCTTGGTATCGCTGATTCAGAGCTTGCTGATCAGTATCAGTACACAAAGGATATCGTTACAGATGCTAACGGTAACCTCAAGGGTGTTTCATGGCAGGGATGTCCTGGCGTTCTCATCTACAACAGAGAAGCAGCTAAGGAAGTTCTTGGTTCAGATGATCCTGCAACAGTTCAGGAAGCAGTTAAGGATTGGGATACATACAATGAGACAGCTAAGACTATGGCTGACAAGGGCTACAAGATGACAGCTACAGCTAATGACACATTCCGTGTATTCTCTGACAACGTATCATCACCTTGGGTTGTTGATGGCAAGATCGTTATCGACGACAGCATCAAGAAGTGGGTTGATATGTCTAAGGAGCAGGTAGATGCTAAGTATACAGGTACAGGCGACCTTTGGGGCGAAGAGTGGAGCAAGGGCTTCTACCCAGATGGAAAGGTATTCTGCTACTTTGGACCAGCTTGGCTCATCGACTTCTGTATGGCAGCAGATGATGAAGCTTCAATCGCTCATGCAGGCGGATGGGGCGCTACAGAAGGACCTCAGGGATTCTCATGGGGTGGTACATGGATCGCAGCAGCTAACGGAACAGATAACCCAGCACTTGTTGCTGATATCATCAGAAAGCTCACAACTGATACAGAAATCATGAAGGGCATCGTTACAGCTGATAACGATTTCGTTAACAATAAGCCAGCTATGGAAGCTATGGCAGCTGATACATCATACAGCGATGCTGTACTTGGTGGACAGAATGCACTTCCTATGTTCTGCGCAGGCGCTGACAAGATTGACAAGTCTAACATCTGTGAATATGATCAGGGATGTAACGAGTCATTCCAGGCTGCTATGAAGGATTACTTCGAAGGCAACTACAAGACATATGATGAAGCTCTTGAAGCATTCTACAAGTCAGTTACAGAGAAGTATCCAGAGCTTGAGTACTAAGATTCATTCTAAGCTATTAGATTTTGAACCGGTTTTGCCGGGACAGAATTAACAATTATGGCGTGCCTGCTTGGCATACGTTCAAGACAGGCACGCTTTAATTAACTTTATTACATTATCCAAATAAGGTATAGCGGAGGTAGCAGGATGAACAAAGTAAAAAAAGGAAATGTTGTACGCTATAACCGTTGGGGGTATTTTTTCCTGATTCCTTTTGTTGTAGTATTCGTTATATTCCAGTTGGTTCCACTGGCATCTACCATTTACAACAGTTTCTTTGAACATTATTTTAAAAATGGTATTACCGAGGTAGGTCCTACTTTTATAGGGCTTTCCAATTTTGTTAAGATTTTCAAGGGCGGAGACCTTGGAAAATATTTCGTGAATACTATGGTTATGTGGATACTCGGTTTCGTTCCACAGATCGTTGTATCACTTTTGCTTGCTGCATGGTTTTCAGATCCATCCCTTCGTCTTAAGGGAAGACCTTTCTTCCAGTCAGTAATCTATCTTCCAAACCTGATTATGGCATCAGCTTTTGCCATGCTGTTCTTTGCACTTTTCTCAGATACAGGCCCAATCAATTCGATGCTTATGAATATGCATATTTTCAAGGAGCCTTATAAGTTCCTTTCACATACGGGCTCTGCAAGAGGACTTGTTGCATTCATGAACTTCCTCATGTGGTTTGGAAATACGACAATACTTCTTCTTGCCGGAATGCTTGGTATAGATACATCTCTGTATGAAGCAGCCGAAGTTGACGGTGCTACGTCAACACAGATATTCTTCAGGATTACACTTCCGATACTGAGACCTATTCTTATATTCGTTATGATCACATCTCTTATCGGTGGTCTTCAGATGTTCGACGTTCCTCAGATCCTTACAAATGGTGAAGGATCACCTACAAGAACAACTATGACTCTTATCATGTTCCTGAATAAGCATCTGTACAGTAAGAACTATGGTATGGGTGGTGCATTATCGGTACTTCTGTTTATCATTACCGGTATACTCAGCCTTATCGTATTCAAATTTAATCAAAAAGCAGAAAATCAGTAAGGAGGAAACATAATGAGCGAGAGAAAAGCTAACGCCGGCGGAATGAGCGTTCATGCCAGACGTATTGTTGCATATGTTGTCCTCATACTTGTTACTATAATGTGTATATTCTGGTTCTATGTACTTTTTGTAAATGCTACCAGATCACATGCAGAACTTAACAGAGGATTTACTTTAATCCCGAGTAAGTACGGTGGAAAGAACCTTTACAGTCTCTTCCACAACAGTAATCTGCCAATAGTCAGAGGACTTTTAAACAGTTTATTTATATCACTTTGTACAGCTGGTCTTAGTACATATTTCTCAACTATGACGGCTTTCGGTATCTATGCTTATGATTTCAAACTTAAGAAAGTCATGTTCACCTTCATTCTTGCGATCATGATGATCCCTACTCAGGTTACTGCACTTGGTTTCCTGAATCTCTTAAGAAAGATCAAACTCATGGATTCCTTTATACCGCTTATCATACCTGCTATCGCAGCTCCTGCAGTATTCTTCTACATGAAGCAATACATGGATGCCAACCTTCCTATGGAGCTTATGGAATCAGCACGTATCGACGGTGCGGGAGAACTTCTTATATTCAACAATATAGCACTTCCACTTATGAAGCCTGCTATAGCCGTACAGGCAATCTTCTCATTCGTAGCAAGCTGGAACAATTACTTCACTCCGGCTCTGGTACTTTCATCAGATAATAAGAAGACACTTCCGATCCTCATCGCAACACTTCGTTCAGCTGACTTCCTTAAGTTTGATATGGGTCAGGTTTATATGTTCATTGCTATGGCTATCTTACCAGTTATCGTGGTATATATCTTCATGGCTAAGAATATCGTTGCCGGTATGACAGTTGGTGCTGTTAAGGGTTAATATTTATAAGTAAGCTTGTTATTGCTAAGGGGTGTATATTTACACCCCTTAGTTTTATATAATAGAAAACTGTGTTTTCTATTATATAAAACTAAGGGGAAAGCACACTCGCACGTAAGGCAGGATGCTTCGCATCTCGCGCTCGGCGCGGCGCATGTCGCAAGCGACATGCTTGATCAGATTCTTAAAAAGGATATATTGATGGCAAAGAAGAGTGTAAACAAGAATAAATCTATAGCGGACAGGGCAAATCTGGTACAGACAGCAGGCAAGTCTGCAGTAAATCCGACGGAAGAAGCCAAACCGGCCGATAAGACGGTAGCAAAGTCAGCCGAGAAGGCAGCAGCCAAACCGGTCGAGAAGGCGGCAGATAATACTTCCGGAAAAAAGACAGGAAACGCAAACACAGTTTCTTCATACAGAAAAATGTTCGAAGAGGAAGAAAAACCTGAACCTTTAAAGGGCGGTAAGAAATTCTTCAACAGGATGGATAAACTGGGAGATATATTCTTCCTAAATCTTCGTGTGGCTCTCTGCTGCATTCCAATCGTAACTATCGGAGCGGCTTTCACAGCACTTTATTCTGTGACCAATAAAATGGTTGATGATAAGGAAGGTAAGGTAGGAAAAGAATACTGGAAGGCTTTTAAGTCAAATTTCCATGAGGCAACAATAGCCTGGCTGATCAATCTTGTTTATATTCTGCTTATGTATGTCCAGTTCAGATATGTCAGCACTGCGAATACTCAGGGTGCCAATATTCTGATGATAGTATTGGGCTTTGAAGTTATCCTGCTATGTTTTGAACTTCCGCTTCTCTTCCCTATGATAGCAAGATATGAGAATAAACCTCTTAATCACATCATAAATTCAATTGTTTTTTCAATTGCGAATTTTGGAACATGGTTCAGGATGTTCTTTCTTTGGGTGATTCCGGATCTTATATATTACTTAAGACCGACTCTTCTTGTATATACCTGGTATCTGTGGGCGCTGTTCCTGACAGCTTTCTTTGCATATATTTGCTCAATGTTTCTTAAGAAGTTTTATGCAAAGCTGGAGGGATCGGGAAAGGCAGATACTGAAAAATATGCATCCGTATCTTCCGGGGCAGATTCAGATGATGCAGATAACATAGACGATGTAGATATCGTAGACGATGAGGGAGCGGTTGTAGCGTCCGAAGCGTCCGGGGAAGCGTCTAAATCAGATAAAGAAGGTAAATCGGCATCAAAAGATGATGCTGAACCTTATAGTAAAGTCGGATATTTCCGTGATTATTATCTTAAATATGTTATTCTTGGTATTCTTATTATTGTAGTCGGTGTATATATCGTAAAGGATGTCATGAATGGAAGTAAAAATATCCTTGCGGAAGGAACGGCTGTAAATGCTCATTTCACTGAAAGTGAAGTGGAGAAACTTAAGGAAGGGCTGTTTGAGAAGCTTGAAGGTGATGCTGAGAAGGATGAAGTAATCTTTGTGAATGAATATGATATAGTGTTGAATGGTTCAGATATGGATCAGATATCAGTCAATCAATCGACCACAGAGCTCTTTAATTATATCAATTCTAATACACTTGATTATCTTATACTCGATGAGGAATCTCTGAAATATTACAATGAGTATGATGCATTCATGAATCTTGAATATATTCTGACAGATGAACAGAAGAATGAACTTTCAGACAGGATGGTTTATATTCCGGTTGGAATCAATCTTTTAGGAAAGAACATGGATCAGTACTCTAAGGAAGATGAGGGCGGTACCGATAAAACAATTGATAATCCGGTACTTCCGGTTGCTCTGGATATTTCTGATTCAGAGATATTTGCTGAGAAGAGAGATACAAGGATGTATCTGGTATTTACAAGTGCAAGGCCTAAAACAGAAAACATGCAGAAACTGGTGGATTATATTATAAAATAATAAATGGCGAGGCTTCGGCCTCGCTTTATCACATTGATTTTAACAGGGATTATGATAAGCTATATAGTATATAAGTGACAGGGGAGCAGGAGAAGCAGTGATGAAAAAAGCAGTATTATTGATCGGGATTGGTTTGATGATACTCATTACATTTTGCTCATGCACGATAAAATCAGATAAAAAAATGAGCCAGAAGGAACTGGACAGCATGAAAGCAGAATATGAGGAATATTTGAAGGGAAAATATCCGAATGAGACTTTTACCGTAAAATTATGGGAAGAATATGGCTATGACGTGGGCGGAGCCGGCCTTCCGGATTATGAAGGATATCTTTTCCATTCTGTAATTACAGACTCTAAGGGCAATCATTTTAAAATCTTCGAAACGGGTACGATGAAGGAAAAATATACAGATGATTATCAGGAAGTGTTGAATGGGACGATAAAATACGATGATAAGGGAGAAAGAATTTACGAATAACAAAAAAGGCAGGTTCGCTTTGAACCTGCCTTAATCCTTATATTACTGAATTATAAGACCGATAGTATTAACAGCATCTGAATCGATTCCGTAGGTGCCTGCCTCATCGCCCTGACCATAAATTGAAACGCTGTAGCTGAAGTTATCTGAAACCCATACAAGCTTCTGAGCTGAGCCTTCAGAATTTCCATAGCACTTAAACTCAAAATCACCGACTGTCTGAGTCCACTCAAGTGTGAATTCTCTCATATCACCTGATACGTCGCTGCTTTCCTGCTTAAGTCCCTTACGGATGATGAGTTCTGCTGAACCGATGCTTCCCTGAGCTTCAGCAAGATGTGTCATATAACGGAAGTCTGAGATATTAACAGGACCGCCGCTTGTTTCAGTTCCGTTCTCCGGAACAGTGAAATATCCAACCTCGGCACCTTCTGCTGCCTTATCAACTGTATCAACATCAGTCCATGGGTTTGCAATCTCTGTTTCAGATGTTGCTGCTGCAGTTGTTGCTTCTGTAGCCTCGGTGGTTTCTGTTTTAGCATTGCCGCATGCGGCAAGTGAAAATGTAAGAGCTGCTGCAAGTACTACTAATGTGATCTTCTTTCTCATTTCTTTTTTCCTCTCATTTAAAAAATGTTTTTATGTAATGTGATGAATCGAAAAATCAGTTTTTTTCGATTTGTACAAGTCCGATTATAGTGCGAGGAGTGCAACAAATGCGCAACAAATATCAGGATATTTCGGTCAGGATTGTATTTTTTTTAATACAATAGATTAATTCACATGAGGAAGCTTAGCGATAGAAGCAGCTATTTCTTCATCTGTAGGGATATAGTCGCTCATTTCACCGTTATTGAACTTTTCATATGCAACAAGGTCGAAGTAACCTGTTCCTGTCAGACCGAATACGATAGTCTTTTCCTCACCTGTTTCCTTACATTTAAGGGCTTCATCTATCGCAACTCTTATTGCGTGTGAACTTTCAGGCGCAGGAAGGATTCCTTCAACACGGGCAAACTGCTCAGCTGCTTCAAATACACTTGTCTGTTCTACGCTTGTTGCTTCCATGTAACCATCATGGTAGAGCTGTGAAAGAGTTGAGCTCATTCCGTGGAATCTGAGTCCGCCGGCATGGTTTGCTGATGGAATGAAACTGCTTCCAAGAGTGTACATCTTTGCGAGCGGGCATATCATTCCCGTATCGCAGAAGTCATATGCATATGTACCTCTTGTAAAGCTTGGGCAGGATGCAGGCTCTACAGCTATAATCCTGTAATCAGCCTCACCGCGGAGTTTCTCTCTCATAAATGGAGCGATAAGTCCGCCCAGGTTTGAACCGCCGCCGGCGCAGCCGATAACGATGTCAGGCTTGATATCATATTTATCAAGAGCAGCTTTTGCTTCAAGACCTATAACTGACTGATGGAGCAGTACCTGATTCAGTACGCTTCCGAGAACATATCTGTAGCCGGGATTCTTAGTTGCAACTTCAACGGCCTCTGAAATGGCACAGCCAAGGCTTCCTGTTGTGCCAGGGTGTTCAGCGAGAATCTTCTTTCCAACCTCTGTGGTTGTCGAAGGTGAAGGAGTAACGGATGCTCCGTAAGTTCTCATGACTTCTCTTCTGAAAGGCTTCTGCTCGTATGAAACCTTTACCATATAAACCTTACAGTCAAGGTCAAAATATGAACATGCCATTGAAAGTGCGGTACCCCACTGGCCGGCACCGGTTTCGGTGGTTACACCTTTAAGTCCCTGCTTTTTAGCGTAGTATGCCTGGGCAATGGCGGAATTAAGTTTGTGGCTTCCGCTTGTATTATTTCCTTCGAACTTATAATAAATCTTTGCCGGTGTATCCAGCTTCTTCTCAAGACAGTATGCTCTGACGAGCGGTGAAGGCCTGTACATCTTGTAGAATTCTCTGATCTCTTCAGGAATTTCTATAAATGGAGTTGTGTCATCAAGTTCCTGAGCTACAAGTTCATCACAGAAGATAGGTGAAAGCTCTTCGGCAGTAAGTGGTTTACCTGTTCCCGGATTAAGAAGGGGAGCGGGTTTTACCTTCATATCAGCTCTGAGATTATACCAGGCTTTAGGCATCTCGCTTTCTTCAAGATATATCTTGTAAGGGATTTTCTTTTCATTTGACATGGCTTGGTTCTCCTTTTCGTAAATTATGTGCGCAAGTTCGCGGCACAACAACTTATTATACATTTTTCCGGAGCCAAATTCCATAGTAAAAATGTGTCGTTTTGAAAGTGAAAATGACACATTAAAGAGAAGCCTTTATTACATAAATCATTTGCCAATTATCCTGCATTGAAATATAATTATAGGATGAGGTTAAGGGGCTGGAGCTATCTGTTTAGTTCAAGATAATGAGCATATCATAAACAGTTTATTCATTGATGAGGGGATTACATATATGAAGCAGATTTTGGTTCAATACAAGTACTATGAAAGTATTGAAAAACAGCTGGATGAAATTAAGATAGAATATGAAAAAGATTCCTATAAGAGTATTTTGTTTCATGTATACAGTGGAATACTTGATGATAAGCTTATAGGTGATATAACCTCAGGTATAAAGACTGTATTTCCGGATGCTCCTATAGTGGGAACTATTTCTGCCGGTGAGATTATGAATGCCAAGCTTATGGAGAGAGGTATTCTTATATCTGCCATGCTTTTCAAAAGTACCGAGATAAGAAAGATTAAGTTCCATGGTGTTAAGGATTACGAAGTAGAAGTAGGAGGCAGTATCAGAAAAGAAGTAGACAGCATTCCCGATCTTAAAGCAGTGGAGCTTCTTTTCGCGGGAACTGAATTTAAGACGAGGCCGGTTCTGGAAGAGATAAGTCATATCAATCCGGGTATAAAAGTGTTCGGTGGTTATGCGGGCGGGCATGATATGGCTACCGGTGAACATTTCGTTTTTGACGAAGAGGGGCTCGATAATGATGAGCTTTTTGCCATCTGTTATATAGGAAAAGATTTTCATATAGATATAGATAAATCCGTAGGATGGAGAACTCTCGGACGCCATTTCACTGTAACCAGGGCAGATGAGAACAGGCTTATAGAGATTGATGGTGCTCCTGCAGTGGAGGTATATGAGAAATACCTCAGTATAAAAAATGATGAGAAATTCGCAGAGGAAACATTTGAATTTCCTCTTATAGTAAAGGTTGAGAGGGACGAGCTCCTTCGTCACACCATATCGGTGGAGGAAAACGGGACACTTGATCTGGCAGGATATGTTACCGAAGGTATGAAGATATATCTCTGTTATGGGGATCCTTCATATATAGTTTCAAAGGTAAATGAAAGGCTTGAAGCGGTCAGGAAGTTTAAACCTGAGGCTATACTTCTTTATTCCTGTTCAGTAAGGAAATCCTTTTGGGAAGAGTATGTCGATATGGAAATGCTTCCATTTGAGGAAATGGCTGTTACGGCCGGATTCCATACCTGGGGCGAGGTTAAGAGGAATCCTGAAACCAACAGTGTTCTGGAGTACAATATAACACTTCTTTCAATTGCCATGAGAGAGGGAGAAGCTGACGCGGCGGAACTTCCACCGATAAGGATTGATGATTCGGTACTCCAGGGACAGGCATCACTGGTTAAAAGACTTACCCAGCTTGTATCGGCAACAACCACGGAGCTTCAGGATGCATATAAGAATCTTACAGAGCTTAACAAAGAACTGGTAAGAATTTCAAATCATGATTCACTTACGGGTATCTGTAACAGAAGAAGGTTCGAGGAACTTACGGAACAGGTAATCCGCGAAACAGCCCAAAAACACGGTCAGATGAGTATGATCATGATGGATCTTGATTATTTTAAATCAGTAAATGATACCTATGGACATCTTGTGGGAGACGATGTTCTGAAGGAGTTTGCCGGAATTCTGGAGAACTCCGTTGATGATTATGACGGAGCCATAGTCGGAAGATGGGGTGGAGAAGAATTTATAGTGACCATTCCCGATTTTGATAAGAATCAGGCTATAGAATATGCGGAAAAACTGAGGAAGGATGTAGAAAAACATAGATTTAAAGGTGTTGACTATACCATAACACTCAGTCTGGGACTTCTTATTTCCGATGGTTCCGATGACAGGCTTTCAATGATCAAGCATGTTGATGACTCATTGTATGCAGCAAAAGATAACGGAAGAAACTGTTTTATTCTGTATAACAATTAGATGCGGAGGAACTATGCTTCCGAGAGAGATTACCGAAAAAAATGAACATTTGGTACTTGCTTCCTATGCAGCCTTCAGTGACGAATCGGAGGGCAGGGATAAATATGAAGAACCCTGCACCCTGAGGACTATCTATCAGAGGGACAGGGACAGGATAATTCATTCCAAGACCTTCAGGAGACTTAAGCATAAAACTCAGGTTTTCCTGTCGCCTTATGGGGATCATTACAGAACAAGACTTACCCATACTCTTGAGGTTTCCCAGATTGCAAGGACTGTAGCAAGAGCGCTTCGTGTAAATGAAGATCTGACTGAGGCTATAGCTCTGGCACATGACATCGGCCACACTCCATTCGGACATGCGGGTGAAAGGGCGCTTACAAGGGCGCTTGGACGACCTTTCAGACATAATGAGCAGAGTGTCAGAGTGGTTGAAAGGCTTGAGAAGGAAGGAAAAGGTCTTAACCTTTCCAAAGAGGTAAGGGACGGAATCCTGTGTCACAGGAGTACCTATCGTGCGAAAACCGTGGAAGGCAATATTCTTAGGATTTCCGATAAGATCGGATATATCAACCATGATATTGATGACGGAATAAGAGCCGGGATTCTGACGGAGGATGAGCTTCCGAAGAATCTTACGGACATTCTGGGACACGGTACCCGGGACAGGATCAATAATATTATCAGAGATTTTATTAATTATTCCATGACTCTTGATCTGGATAATGATAAGACTATAGTCGGGCTCAGCCCCGAGTTTGAGGAAGCGTTATACGACCTCAGAAAATATATGTTTGAAAATGTATATACCAATCCTGCCGCGAAGGCGGAGGAGGCTAAGGCAGAAAGAATCGTCGAGATGCTTTATGAATATTACATGGAGCACGAGGATGAACTGGCTCCGGAATTCATTCAGATGCTGAATGCCGGAGAAAGCCGGGATACTGTCGTATGCGATTATATCGCAGGAATGACAGATAATTATGCCGTTTATAAATTCAAGGAGATTTACATTCCTCATTCATGGAATGTTATGTGAGAAAATGAAGAGAGGTTCGCTTGAGCTTTTAAATTACATATATAACCTTAAGCCGGTTGTTAATTTCGGAGCGATGTTTTCAGACGGGTCCGAGAATTACAGAATACCGGCAGAACCAATGCCGGGAGATAATGTTACTCTCAGATTCAGGACTGCATCGGATAATGTTGATGAAGTTTTCTGTGTAGTAAATGACCAAAAGCATCCAATGACCCGGGTGAGAAGGGAAAGGATATTCGATTATTACGAGGTTACACTGGAAAATGTAACCGAGAGTTTCAAATATTATTTTGAGATACATGCGGGAAATCTTTGCTGTTACTATAATAAGCTTTTCCTTCAGAAGAGTCCGGATCCGGAATACAGCTTTGAGGTTGTTCCGGGATTCAAGGTACCTGACTGGGCGAAGGGGGCCGTATTCTATCAGATATTTGTAGACAGATTTTGTAACGGTGACCTCAGTAACGATGTTAAGGAAAATGAATACAGTTACATAGGAAAACCTGTCCATGCGGTAACTGACTGGAATAAAAAGCCTGACGCTATGGACGTAGGGAACTTTTATGGCGGTGACCTTCTGGGTGTTATCAATAAACTTGATTACCTGAAGGATCTGGGAGTTGATGTCATTTATCTTAATCCTATATTTGTATCGCCTTCAAATCATAAATATGATATTCAGGACTATGATTATGTAGATCCTCATTTCGGACGTATAGTATATGACGAGGGTGATGTACTTCCGCCCGGAGAACTTGAAAATAAAAAATCCGAAAGATATATCAACAGAGTTACGGATATCCGTAATCTTGAAGCTTCAAATGAACTCTTTATAAGCCTCGTGGAAGAGGTTCATAAGAGAGGTATGAAGATTATCCTTGATGGAGTCTTTAACCATAGCGGTTCATTTAACAAATGGATGGACAAAGAAAGAATATATGAAGGAAATGAGGAATATCCGCCGGGAGCATTCATTTCCAAAAACAGTCCATACAGGAGTTTCTATAAATTCCAGGATGCGGAAGCATGGCCATACAATGAAAGCTATGACGGCTGGTGGGGACATGACACACTTCCGAAACTTAATTATGAGGAATCTCAGAAACTCCATGATTATATCATGCATATAGGAAAAAAATGGGTTTCGCCGCCTTATAACGCAGACGGATGGCGACTTGACGTTGCTGCTGATCTCGGATACTCGGAAGAGTATAACCACCGGTTCTGGAGAGACTTCCGTGAGGCGGTAAGAGAGGCTAATCCTAATGCCATAATTCTGGCAGAACATTATGGAAGTGCCCGCGAATGGCTGAGGGGAGATCAGTGGGATACCATAATGAACTACGGGGCATTTATGGAACCGATCACCTGGTTCCTCTGCGGTGTTGAGAAGCACAGCGATGAATTCAGGGGTGACTTTATGGGTAACCCGGATTTCTTCTTCAACTGTATGAAGTATTATATGGCCAGCATGAATCAGAATTCCATCGAGGTTGCCATGAATGAGCTGTCCAATCATGATCATTCAAGATTCCTCACCAGGACTAACAAGAGAGTCGGAAGGCTTCATACCCTCGGCGCCGATGCGGCTTCTGAGGATATCAGCTACGGACTTATGAGGATGGCGGTTGCTTTCCAGATGACCTGGCCCGGGGCACCGACTATCTATTATGGTGATGAGGCCGGAGTGTGTGGCTGGACCGATCCCGATTCGAGAAGAACCTATCCATGGGGACATGAGAACAAGGAACTGATCCAGTTCCATAAAGATATGATAGCTATTCATAAGGGATATGAGGTATTCAAGAAAGGTTCCCTCGTATTTATACATGGTGAAAGCAAATGTATCGTTTACGGAAGATTTACCGAAGAGGAAGCGGCTGTCATAATTCTTAATTCCGATTATTCGGATAAAATGCTGAAGGTTCATGTAAGGCATCTGGGTGTAAGGAATAATAGAACCATGAAGAGAGTCATACTCTGTGATGAGGATGGTTATACAATGGATGATCAGATATGTATCGTCCAGAACAATCTGATGAATGTAGTTATTCCGGCAATGTCAGCTGCCGTATATGTAGGAAAGTTGAAATAAAGCCGGCAATTAAAATGAAGGAGTCATGGATTATGACTCCTTTTTATGCACACTTAAGGAGAAAAAGATGGAATTCAGACTTCATTCCGATTTTAAGCCGACCGGCGATCAGCCGGAGGCTATAGATGCTCTGGTGAAGGGATATGAGGAAGGCAAGAAACAGCAGACTCTGCTGGGAGTTACCGGCTCCGGCAAGACCTTTACCATGGCAAATGTTATACAGAGGATTCAGAAGCCTACGCTCATAATCTCTCATAACAAAACTCTGGCGGCACAGCTCTATGGGGAAATGAAAAGCTTCTTCCCCGAGAATGCCGTTGAATATTTCGTGTCTTACTATGACTATTATCAGCCGGAGGCATACGTTCCTTCAACAGATACTTATATTGCCAAGGATTCGTCCGTAAATGACGAGATAGACAAGCTTAGACATTCTGCTACTGCAGCTCTGATAGAGCGTAAGGATGTTATAGTCGTTGCGTCTGTTTCCTGTATCTATGGTATAGGAAATCCCGAAGACTATAAGGGGATGATGCTTTCTCTCCGCCCCGGAATGAATATGGACAGGGACGAGCTTATAGGCAGGCTGGTTGATATGCAGTATGCAAGAAATGAGATGGATTTTAAGAGAAGCACCTTCAGAGTTCAAGGCGACAGGATAGATATAATTCCGGCAAATACAAATGAGGATGCTGTCAGGGTTGAATTCTTCAGAGATGAGATAGACCGGCTTGCTGAGTTTGATCCTTTGACAGGTGAGATAAAGAGGGATATCAGTTTCTCCGCGATATTCCCGGCCTCCTATTATGTCATAGCACCTGATAAGATGGACAAAGCACTCTCTGAGATAGAAGAGGAACTTAGGGAGAGAGTGGAATATTTTAAAGCTCATGATAAACTTCTTGAGGCTCAGCGTATTAAAGAAAGAACTGAGTTTGATATAGAAATGCTCCGTGAGACGGGTTTCTGCTCGGGTATTGAGAATTATACACGTATACTTGCCGGCGGAAAACCGGGAGACCCGCCTGACACACTGATGGATTTCTTCGGGGACGATTATCTCCTTATAGTTGATGAGTCTCATATCTCACTTCCTCAGATCAGAGGAATGTTCGGAGGTAACAAGAAGAGAAAGGAAACTCTTATAGATTTTGGCTTCCGTCTTCCTTCCGCTATGGATAACAGACCTCTTAATTTCACTGAATTTGAGGAGAGAATAGATAAGATAATGTATGTATCCGCAACTCCGGGTGATTACGAAGCCGAGCATGAAGAAAATCGTGCCGAGCAGATTCTGAGACCTACCGGTCTTCTTGATCCCGAGGTAGTGGTACGCCCTGTTGAAGGACAGGTTGATGACCTTTATAAGGAGATAAGAAATGAGACCTCCAAGGGCAATAAGGTTCTGGTCACTACACTTACCAAGAGAATGGCGGAAGAACTGACGGATTATCTGAGGGGGCTGGATGTAAAGGTTAAGTATCTGCATTCGGATATAGATACTCTGGAACGAATGGAGATAGTGAGAGATCTTAGAATGGGTGTCTTTGACGTCCTTGTGGGAATCAACCTTCTGAGAGAAGGACTTGATATTCCGGAGATAACTCTCGTGGCTATACTTGATGCGGACAAGGAGGGCTTCCTCCGTTCTGAAACATCACTTATACAGACTATAGGGCGTGCGGCCAGAAATGTCGGCGGTCATGTTATCATGTATGCGGATACCATCACTGATTCCATGGATAGGGCCTTAAGAGAAACCAACCGTCGTCGTGAGCTTCAGCAGAAATATAATGACGAGCACGGAATCACTCCGAAGACCATCGAGAAGGCTGTCAGAGAGGTTATATCCCTCGGCACCGGCGGGCGCCGTGGTAAAAAGGAAAGCTATGGAAAGAATACCGATGCCATGTCTCCAAAGGAGCTTAAGAAGGAAGCTGAACGTCTTGACAAGAAGATGCGTGCTGCTGCAAGAGATCTTAATTTCGAGATGGCAGCGGACCTCAGGGATGAGTTAAAGAAAATCAAAGAAATTCTACGTGATATGGGAGAACTGTAATGTCAGAACATAAATATATAACAATAGAGGGTGCCCGGGAGCATAATTTAAAAAATGTAAGTCTTAAGATTCCCAGGGATAAGATGATAGTATTCACCGGTCTTTCAGGATCCGGTAAGTCAAGCCTTGCATTTGATACCATATATGCTGAGGGACAGCGAAGATATATGGAATCTCTTTCATCCTATGCAAGAATGTTTTTAGGGCAGGCGGATAAACCTGATGTGGATAAGATATCCGGACTGTCACCGGCCATATCCATAGATCAGAAATCTACCAACAGGAATCCCAGATCTACCGTGGGAACCGTAACCGAGATATATGATTATCTGAGACTTCTCTATGCCAGGATAGGTATACCTCACTGCCCTAAATGCGGTAAGGTTATAGAGAGACAGACTGTTGATCAGATGGTCGACCGGATTATGGAACTACCTGAGAAGACCAAGTTTCAGATTATGTCGCCGGTAGTAAGAGGACGAAAGGGCGAACATGAGAAGATACTTGAAAGAGCGGCAAAAAGCGGTTTCTCCAGAGCCATAATCGATGGAATACAATATTCACTGGATGAGGAGATAAAGCTTAAGAAGAACAATAAGCATAATATAGATATAATTGTTGACCGTCTTGCCATGAAAGAAGGAATAGAGAAGAGGCTTGCGGATTCCATAGAGACTGCACTGAAGCTGTCCGACGGACTACTTAAGGTGGATGTTATAGACGGTGAGATGATGAATTTCTCCGACAGCTTTTCCTGCCCTGACTGTGGTATTTCCATCGATGAGATAGAGCCGAGAAGTTTCTCCTTCAACAATCCTTTCGGTGCATGCCCTGTCTGCACAGGACTCGGTTTCCGTCAGGAGATGGATGTGGACCTTATGGTTCCTGATAAGAAGAGAAGCATAAATGACGGAGCATTTGCAGTACCCGGATGGGTTTCCAGCGGTGACGACAAGAGCTTCTCCCACGCTGTTTTTGAGGCTCTTTCAAGAGAATATGGTTTCTCCCTGGATACCCCGTGGCGTGAGCTTTCAGAAGAAGCTAAAAATGTGATTCTCTATGGAACCAGGGGCCATAAGGTTATGGTGTACTATAACGGCCAGAGGGGCAGCGGAAGATATAGCCTTGCATTTGAGGGCGTTATAAGAAATGTAACGCAGAGATATAATGAAACCGGTTCAGAGGCAGCCAAGGCAGAGTATGAAAGTTTCATGACTTATACACCCTGTGCCGAGTGTAACGGTATGAGACTCAAGAAGGAAAGTCTGGCGGTTACGGTTTGTGATAAAAATATTTATGATATAACCCAGATGCCGATAGGCGAGCTTTATAAATTCATTTCCGGACTTGATATTACTGAAAGACAGAGAATGATAGGTGACCAGATCATAAGGGAGATCAGAAAGAGGACGGGCTTCATGGTCGAGGTAGGGCTTGATTATCTGAATCTTGCCCGTGCAACTGCGTCACTCTCCGGCGGCGAGGCTCAGCGTATACGACTTGCGACACAGATAGGTTCAGGGCTTGTTGGAGTGACATATATTCTTGATGAACCGAGTATAGGACTTCATCAGAGAGATAATGATAAGCTCATTTCCGCACTGAAGAATCTTCGCGATCTGGGTAACACTCTTATAGTGGTGGAACATGATGAGGATACCATGAGGGCTGCGGACTACATAGTCGATATAGGTCCGAGAGCCGGAGTAAACGGTGGTGAGGTAGTTGCAGAGGGAACTATCGATGATATCATTAAGAACGAAAAATCCATCACAGGAAAGTATCTTTCACATAAAATGGAGATAAGCATTCCGCTGGTCAGAAGAATACCTAAAGGTTTTATTGAGATAAAGGGTGCCAGGGAAAATAACCTGAAGAATATAGATGTAAATATCCCGAAGGGAGTCTTTACCTGTATAACGGGAGTATCCGGCTCCGGTAAGAGTTCTCTTATAAATGAGATTCTGAAGAAGAAGCTTCTCAGAGATCTGAACAGAGCAAGGGTAAAGCCGGGAAAATATACCTCAGTGGAAGGCTTTGACGATCTCGATAAGGTCATTGATATAGACCAGTCACCGATAGGAAGAACCCCGAGATCAAACCCTGCAACCTATACGGGAGTATTTGACAATATCAGAGATCTTTTCGCGGCTACACGTGATGCGAAGACTATGGGTTACAGCAAGGGAAGATTCTCATTTAACATATCGGGCGGACGATGCGAGGCCTGCAAGGGCGACGGAATCATTAAAATTGAAATGAATTTCCTTCCGGATGTTTATGTTCCCTGCGAGGTATGTAAAGGAAAGAGATATAACAGAGAGACTCTGGATGTTAAGTACAGGGGAAAGAATATTTATGAAGTTCTGGATATGACAGTGGATGAGGCCTGTGATTTCTTTGATGCGGTGCCGTCTGTTAAGAGAAAGATTTCCACACTTAAGGAAGTGGGACTCGGGTACATCAAGCTGGGCCAGCCGTCCACAACACTTTCCGGCGGTGAGGCTCAACGTATAAAGCTTGCAACAGAGCTTTCAAAGAGGAGTACCGGAAGGACTATCTATATTCTGGATGAGCCTACCACGGGACTTCATTTTGATGATGTGCAGAGGCTGCTGGATATACTTCAGAAGCTTACTGATGGCGGTAATACTGTCGTTGTCATAGAACACAATATGGATGTAATAAAGCAGGCTGATTATATCATCGACCTCGGACCTGAGGGCGGTGACGCAGGCGGAACGGTCATTGCAACAGGAACGCCTGAGGAGGTTGCCAAAACCGGGAAATCCTACACCGGACAGTATCTGAAGAAATATCTGTAACACTCCGGCAGAAAACTCCGAAATAAACTACGGTCGGAGAAGGTAAGAAAAGCATACGGGATAAACTTAAAATGAAAATGATTAATATTATAAAAGGCAAATCGGGAAGCGGAAAAACCACATATATTACTGACCTTATCAGTGAGATAAGAAATGAGGATAGAAGAAGAAAAATCATAGTAGTAGTTCCGGAACAGTATTCTCACAGTATGGAGAAGGTGCTTATCGACAGCAGTTCTCCCGATAAGGGAAAGAGGGGACTTCTTCATACGGAGGTTCTCAGTTTCACCAGACTTTCACACAGGATAACTGAAGAGCTTGGAGGAGGAAATACCACTGTTCTTTCTGAAGTCGGGAGAAGTATGCTTGTCCGTCACGTTATAGATATGGACGGGGAAGAACTTCATTTCTTTGGAAATAATGCTAATCTCACGGGATATGTGGATGAGATAAAGTCATTTATATCAGAACTTATGCAGTATAACATAAGTCCCGACAGGCTGAGTACGGTTATCGAAACCATAAAGAACGATTCAAGGAGAGCGGGAAGTCTGGACGCGAGACTTGGGGATATTCTCAGGATATATGAAGGCTTTACGGAGTATCTTAAGGAGAACAATCTGCGTACTGCAGACGGACTTATAAGTCTTGCAACCGAGAGACTCCGTTCATATGACGACGAGACCATTCTGGACGGGGCATATGTATTCTTTGACGGATTCACAGGCTTTGAACCTTTTCAGTATGAATTCCTGAAAGAACTTCTTAAGAGAGTTGAGGGTATCTTTGTTTCAATAACGGTGGATTCGGAAGGGTTGTACGGAAGAGCCACCAGAAGGCTGTTTAAACTGAGTATTGATACGGAGACAAAGCTGCTTGATATAGCTGATGAGATGGGTATTGATGTAAGGTTTATCTCCTGTGACCGGGAAATACTGCCAAGATTTAAAGGGGCTCCGGACCTTATGGCTCTGGAGGCGTCTCTTTTCAGGAGCAGTATTAAAAAGTATGATAAGGTTCCTGAACATATAGGACTCTATGCCATAAGACGTCCTGTTGATGAGGTGGATTTTGTCATAGATAAGATTAAAGAACTGCTTCGCAGTGATGAGGGAAAGAAGCTGCATTATTCCGACATAGCTGTTATAGCCGGAGATCAGGAGAATTACGGGATTATAGCAAAGAGCGCTTTTGATAAGGCCGGAATACCGGTCTTTGTGGATATGGGCAGGGATTTCAGCGAAAGTCCGGCACTGGATTATATAATGTCACTTTTAAATGTGATAAGATCCGATTTCGAGATGAAATCTGTGATGAGGCTTATAAGAACCGGATTCCTTATCGATATTAAAGACAGAAGCGATGACGTGGATATCCTCGATAATTTCCTCGTGGCATCGGGCATAAGAGGTATTTCACTTTGGCGTAAGCAGTGGAATTGCGGGATTATCTCGGATAAAAAGGAAACTGAGGAGTCTTTAAATGCCATTAGAGAAGAAGTGCTGGGCATGATAGAACCTCTTTATAACGAATTTAAGAAAGAACATACAGTTAAGGAAGTAAATGAAATGCTTCTCAGGTTCCTCTCAGACACATCGGGAGCCGGCAGTATTGAGAAGGTCATTGAAGAAAGAAAGGAAGACCTGGCAGGAATAGATGAAGGACGTATTTCTTCCGAAATGGAGCAGATATGGGATAAACTCCTTCTTCTTATTGACGATATGAATTCCCTTCTTGGGGAAAGCAGGGTTGATATCAGGGAATATACAGGACTTCTTCAGAGCGGCGTAAATGCAATGACTATTAGCGTTATTCCGCCTCAGGATGCGGTTATCTTCGGTGACAGCGGCAGAACCAGAGTCGGAAATGTAAAATACATTTTCTTCATCGGTGTAGCAGATGCTTTCATTCCAAGGATATCGGGAGGCGGCGGAGTCATAAATGATCAGGAAAGAGAATACATTGCGGGTATCAGGCTTCCTGATTCGGGAAATGTAAAGCTGGCAGGAACAAGTCTGGATAGAATAGATGAAGATGAATTTCATCTTTACATGAATATCACCAAGGCAGAAAAGTATGTATTTATCACTTATCCGGAACTGGGATTTGATGACAAGAAGACGAATCCCGCATATCTGATCACAAGAATCAAGAGCATATTCCCTAAGCTTAAGGAAGAGTATGTGGAAGTAAAGGCAGCCGGGGCAGCTAAGAGGCAGAGACTTTATGCCGAGCCGGTTCTCTATCTTGAACCGGAGATTACGGAACAGCTGTATACATATACAGATGAAGATGGAAGAGTAAGACCTGTGGGACTCAGCATATCACAGCTTGAGACACTGGCTTCCTGCCCTTACAAATATTTCATGAACTTCGGTCTTAGACTTTCTGAACGGAAAGAATACAGCATTAATTTTGCCGACATAGGAGA
Source organism: Eubacterium sp. (assembly GCA_017477505.1). Classification (GTDB taxonomy): domain Bacteria; phylum Bacillota; class Clostridia; order Lachnospirales; family Lachnospiraceae; genus Eubacterium_Q. Next base: position 35,961 of record JAFUVQ010000060.1, on the reverse strand, counting down.
TATCATTCATGCATCCCTCGATCATCTGGTAAGGAATATGAAGGATGAAGGCAGGGACTGGAAGGATTACAAAGAAGATGAGAAACATTTTAATGAAATTGCAGACAGGGCATTTGATACAGTCATAACTGAATACAGAAATAAAAAGACATATTCATCGGAAAGAAATGATTTCATTCTGGACAGATTCAGAGGAACCTTTAAGAGAACAATCGATAATATCAAAAAACAGATGTGTATGGGTGATTATACTACCCTTGAAAGCGAGATGAAATATTACCTTTATGAGCCTGTAAGCCTTAAGGGAGTGATAGACAGAGTAGATACAGCAGAAGGCAAAAAGGTGACCTTTGACGATGAGGGAAATCCAAATGTAGAGGACTGTACATATATCAGGATCATTGATTACAAAACAGGTCAACACAAGTTTTCGATGAATGATCTCTATTACGGTGTTCAGATGCAGATGATCGTCTATCTTAATGCTGCAAAGGAAATGATCAAAGGCGGATCTGACGAAAGAAAGAAGCTGGTTATTCCGGGGGGAATATTCTATTACAATATAAACGACAGCTTCTATGATATTTCTCAAATCCAGGACGGAGAATATCCGCCTAATCTGCCGTCAGGTAAGTTTAATGACAATACCGGTTCAGTTAAGGCTCTGGATAATGAAATGGTAGAAATGCAGGGCGATATTCCCGAGGGCTTTGTGCCGGGCAAAAAATCAAAGGCTGTGAATCTTTCAGTAAATAAGGATGGTGAACTGGCCACACCGGACAGTACTATGTCAGAAAAGGAACTGGCCGATCTGATAAGATACAGCAGTTTAAAGATAGGAAAGCTGGCTGAGGAGAGAGCGTCAGGAGATATCAGGGTGAATCCATTCCAGGAATTCGATAATGGAAATATGATCGTGGATGCCTGCAGATTCTGTAAGTTTTCTTCAGTGTGCGGATTTGATTCTGAAAAAGGGGAATGTAACAAAGTATTTAAAAGAGACGACGATTTCATATATAAGAAAATGTTAGAAGAATTGGGAGAAGAGTAGTGGCAAGAGTTTGGAATAAAAACCAGGAACGTGTTTTTAATTGGAGAACTGCAAATCTTCTTGTATCGGCAGCGGCAGGCAGCGGAAAAACCGCGGCTCTTGTTGAGCGTATTATCAAAACGGTTGTCGATGATAAAGTAGATGTGGACAGACTCATAGTAGTTACATTTACAAGAGCGGCTGCCGGCGAGATGAAGGAAAGGGTCAGCAATGAGTTCCATAGAATAATAGATGAAGAGACGAAGAAGAAAGAGCCTGACATGGATTTCATAGAGAGGATTGAACGTCAGGTGACACTTCTTAATAATGCCAGAATATGCACCATCGACAGTTTCTGCCAGTATCTCATCAATAATTATTTCTATGCCGTGCCCGGGCTTGATCCGGGATTCAGAGTGGCTGATGAAGATGAAACCAAGGTGCTGCTTTCCGATACAGTGGATAATATTCTTCTCAGGTATTACACCATGTATAAGGAGAATCCGGAAAATGAATTCAGCAGAAGATTTGCCGAACTTTCTGATTTTCTTTCGGGGTGGAAAAATGATGAAAACCTGAAAGGGGTTCTTATACGTCTTTATGGGAACTATGTTACAAGACCTATCCCGGAAGCGTGGCTTTCTGAAATACTTGAGGCATATGATCCGACCAGTGAAAGGGTAAGTGTCTGGACCAGGGATGCGGCTTATATTGTGTGTGGGAATGTTAAAGATTGTATTCAGATAGCAAAGTATGCTTTATCAGTCCTTGACGGGGAACCGGAGCTTTCCTACTGGCGTGACACGATAAAAAATGACATTGAAAAGATGGAAAAACTGATCATTTTTGATGAGGGTGAAACCATCGATAATGGATATAAACCTACACTGGACGAGGTGTATGCAAACTTCAGCAGATTTTATGACGATGGAGGTTTTGACAGATTTCCGACCAAGAGACTTAAGGATGATTATCTGAAGGAAATAAAGGAAAAAGCAAAACGTGCCAGAGATCTGTATTCCGGAAGTAAAGCCATTATTTACGGATTATGGTCTGATTATCTCAATACAGATAATATGCGGGATATGCTGAAATCTATCTGTTCGGGACGAGGTGAAGAATATCAGGAAACTGAAGGCATAGAAGGGTACATAGTGGATACCATCATAGAACTCCGCCCATATGTTGAGACAAATTTGCAAATGATAAGAGATATTGAAGAGGAATTCTCTGCGGCAAAAAGGGAATTCAGAATAGTGGATTTCGGCGACCTGGAGCATATGGCTCTTCATATTCTTACTTCAGAAACAGAGTACGGAACACTTGAACCCACAGAAATTGCCAAAATGCTGAGGGATCATTATTATGAGATAATGATTGATGAATATCAGGACAGCAACCTTCTTCAGGAGAGCATACTCACATCCATAACAGGTGAGGGGACGACCATCTTCATGGTAGGTGACGTCAAGCAGAGTATCTATAGCTTCAGAAATGCAGTTCCGGGGCTCTTTATCAAAAAACAGCAATACTTTGATGATGAAGAGAGTTTTGTAAAACTCAGCGATGGAGAAAGAGCGGGAAACAATATATGTATAAATCTCGACAGGAATTACAGAAGCAGAAAGAATGTACTCAGCACCGTAAATGAAGTTTTTACCGGACTTATGACACGGGACTTCGGTGGTGTTGAATATGATGAGAGAGCCAGCCTTAAATATGGCGGTTTATATGATGACGTGGACAAAAAAGAACCTGCCGGTTTTGAATACAATACAGAATTAATGCTCATTGATATAAATAAGGGCATGGAAATGATCCCCAAAGATGAAAAGGGGAAAAACATAAGACTCAAGATGGAAAGCGAGAACCTCGGCGTGGCTGAGCTTCAGGCCTATGCCATAGGTGAAAAGATAATGGAGATGGTTCATGGCGAGAAACCTCTTCTGGTAAAAGACAGGGATTCAAAAGGGAATGAGATAAAAAGACCTGTAAGATACAGTGATATCGCAATCCTCCAAAGAGCAAATGCCGCTGATACAATCTGTAAGGCTCTTTCAGAGATGGATATACCTACCGAGACGGAAATCAGATCCGGATATTTCGAATGTACGGAAGTAATGACTGTTCTTAACTTTCTCAGGATAATCGATAACCCTATGCAGGATATACCACTGGTTTCCGTAATGCATTCCGCATTCTTTGATTTTGATGATAAAGAGCTTGCGATAATCCGGACCCGGGGAGGAAAGAAAGAAACATTTTATCAGAGGCTTAAAGAGTTTTATGAGACTTCTGCAGATGACAGCAGCTACAGTGTTCTTATAGGGAAGGTCAGGAGATTTCTTACTGACTTAACTTGCCTCCGGAAACAGACATCATACAGGAATCTGTATGACCTTATATATGGGCTTTATACAAAATATGATTATTATGATATAGCTGCATCTCTTGAAGATGGTGAAAAGAGAAAAGCCAACCTTGATATGCTCCTTCTTAAGGCAAGAGGTTTTGCGGAGAAAGGAAAGAACAGCCCTTCTGAATTTATACATTTTATAGAAAACATGAAGAAGCAGGAGCTGGACTACGGTGAAGCCATGACTCATGCGGAGGATGCGGTAAAGGTAATGACCATACATAAAAGTAAAGGTCTGGAATTCCCTGTTGTATTCCTGTTCCGTACCGAAAAAGGCTTCAACATGAGAGACTCATACGGAGATATCATAGTTGAAGGTGATGAGGGCCTGGGACTTTCTCTTTTTGATAATGTTTCCAGGGTAAAAAGCAGATGGACATTCCAGAAGCATATAGCACGCGGGATAGTTAATACCTGCCGCGAGGAAGAGCAGAGAGTCCTTTATGTTGCACTTACCAGAGCCATGGAAAAGCTTATCATAGTAGGCGCGAAGAGGATACTCCTCTCCGAACCGAAGGAAAATGAAGATCCGGTGGAAGTTCTTTCGACAAGCTACAGGAAAAAGTGGACGGATACTATAGAAGAAAGTTCAATGCGAAATGAGATTGGGATACCTCTTTACACTTCCAAAACTTATCTTGGCTGGCTGCTAAAGGCTTTTGCCGTGCATAAAAGCCTCGAAATGGCTGTGAACCTTTTTGTTGACAGTGTTGAAGCCAAGATAAATGCTCTTTACAAAGAGGAAGAATATGTTACGCCATATGTACATTTGAAAGAAGAAAAAGAAAACGGACTTGATGTGACTGTAATTTCTTATGAGCATATAATTGATTTCAAGCAGAGTCTTGAAAAAGCTGATAAAACTGATGAAGATTTACCTGATAAAGAAGAAACCGGGACAGGGGATATATGTCCTGAATATATTTATCCATTTGCCAATACAGCGGGTTATCCTGCAAAGGTAAGTGTATCCTGGCTTAAAGCGAAAGAAAGAGAAAATGCTCCTGAAGGATATCTTACGGGAAGGCCTGCTAAGAATAATCCCGAAGGGTACCTTACGGCAAGGTCTGCTGATACTGGAAATGTATCCGCAAGCGAACTTGGAACGGCATACCATAAGTTTATGGAAAAACTGAATCCGGAATCATTTGCCGAATATACAGATAAACTGAAGGTGGAAGAATTTCTTGATGAACTGACACAGAGAGGATTCTTCACGGATGAAGTAAGGAAGGCACTGAGTGTGGACAAAATCGCTTCATTTGTTGCAGATCTTTCGATGGACAGCATTATTTTAAGAATGGCAGCGGCTAAGAAAAGGGGTATGCTCTGGAAGGAACAGCCTTTCATGAAGGAATATCTGTCAAAGGATCTGCCGCTGGGTATAGACGACGCTGCAGGAAATGATGATCATACAACGCTCGTTCAGGGAGTTATAGATGCATACTTCATCGATGAAGACGGGGAAGCCGTTATCATAGATTACAAAACTGACGGAATGATGTCAGGACGTAAAGCCGGTCTCGCCGGAATCCTTAAGGAAAGATATAAGGTACAGTTTGATTTCTACACGGAAGCGGTTGAGTCGCTGGAGGATGTTAAGGTGAAGGAGAGATATATATGTTCTCTGAGTCTTGGGAAGTTCATTCCTGTTTAACTTGTTTTTGAAAATGTCATGTTTTATAATCAGAAAGTCGGGTTCATGGGATCCGGCATACTAATATGGCCCCTTTGGGCAGAATGGAGATTGATATGAAAAGAGAAACTAAATGTATTCAGGCAGGATATGCTCCTAAAAACGGTGAATCAAGAATGATTCCTATCATTCAGAGTACTACATTTAAATATGATACAAGTGAAGATATGGGTAAGCTTTTTGACCTTGAGGCTTCCGGCTATTTCTATACAAGACTTCAGAATCCTACAAATGATATGGTAGCTGCAAAAATCTGTGCACTTGAGGGTGGTACAGCAGCTATGCTCACGTCATCGGGACAGGCAGCATCATTCTTTTCAGTATTCAATGTTGCTACTGCAGGAGATCATGTTATCGCATCGGCAACAATCTATGGCGGTACATTTAACCTTTTCAATGTAACTATGAGAAAGATGGGAATTGACTTTACATTTGTTGATCCCGATTGCAGTGATGAGGAGCTTGAGGCGGCTTTCAAGCCTAATACCAAGGCTGTTTTCGGTGAGACTATAGCTAATCCTGCTCTTAAGGTTTTTGATATAGAGAGATTTGCAAAGGTTGCTCATGATCACGGCGTACCACTCATCATCGACAATACATTTGCAACACCTATCAACTGCAGACCTATCGAATGGGGCGCAGATATAGTTATACATTCAACTACAAAATATATGGACGGTCATGATGCGACAGTCGGCGGCTGCATAGTTGACGGCGGCAACTTTGACTGGATGGCTCATAAGGATAAGTTCCCGGGACTTACCACACCGGATGAATCATATCATGGAATTACTTATGCGGAGAAGTTCGGCAAGGAAGGTGCATTTATAACAAAATGTACAGCTCAGCTCATGCGTGACCTTGGTTCTATCCAGGCTCCTATGAATGCTTATTTCCTGAACCTTGGACTTGAGTCTCTTGCAGTTCGTATGGAGAGACATTGCAGAAATGCCGAGAAGGTTGCCGAGTTCCTTTCAAAGCATGAGAAGGTTTCATGGATAACATATCCGGGACTTCCTGGTGATAAATATTATGAGAGAGCAAAGAAGTATCTTCCGGATGGAACCTGCGGAGTTATCTCATTCGGAGTTAAGGGTGGAAGAAAAGCAGCCGAAGAATTCATGAAGAATCTTAAGGTTGCTATGATAGCTACTCACGTAGCCGATGCGCATACCTGCGTACTTCATCCGGCTTCATCAACACACAGACAGCTTACTGACGAAGAACTTATCGCCGGCGGAGTAGGACCGGACCTCATAAGACTTTCAGTCGGTATTGAAAATGTTGATGATATAATCGAGGACCTTGCAAATGCGCTTAATGCTATATAGAATAATAGAGAACTGCGTTTCCTGTTATACTGCTGGGAAGCGTTGTTGACGACTATTATTTTGCAGGCATAAGAGTGTACGTTGCGTGGGTTTTGAGATGAATATAGGAATATTCGATTCGGGAATCGGCGGACTTTCGGTACTGCATGAGGCGTACCATATGCTGCCGACGGAAAACTATATATTTTATGCAGATACTGCACATGTTCCTTACGGACTTAAGACTCCTGCTGAGATAGAAAGCTATGCTGAGGAGATAACCAGGTTTCTTATAGACATGGGAGCTGATGCCATAGTTGTGGCATGTAATACGGCGACAAGTGTTGCAATTAAGGAACTTAGACACCACTACGATCTTCCCATCATCGGTATGGAACCTGCAGTTAAACCGGCGGTGGAGTATGTGTCCGGGATGGTGAATGGACAGGATGCCTCTGGGCACGGTAGAGTGGATAAGTCATCCCGCGTACTGGTAATGGCAACTCCGGTTACTATCAGTGAGGAGAAACTCCGTAATCTGCTTCTTAAAGTGGACGGCGGGCACATAGTCGATCTTCTTCCTATGCCAAGGCTGGTATCTTTTGCGGAGTCTGAGGAGTTTGAGTCTGAAGATGTAGAGACCTATCTTTCAGAACAGTTCGCTGCCCTGGAGACGGACAGTTATGCTGCCGTCGTGCTGGGTTGTACGCATTTTAATTATTTCAAACCACTGTATGGTAAATACTTCAGAGAAGGCACGGTATTTGTAGATGGCAACCACGGTACTATCAGGCATGTTGCCGAGGTGCTGGGACTTAAAGTGAATCAGGATTCTGAAAGAACGATTCATTTTAATGATATAGAAGAGATGGCACTCTGTGGAAATACCAGATATTTTGCTTCCGGGGTGCAGGTTATGGATATACCGACATTGGAGCACTTCAAGAGACTTCATAACAGGCTTGAGCTTGTTCGTAATATCTAGGCCGGTGATGATCCGGAGTGATTTTAACAGGATAGTTAAATTATAAAACAGGATTATGAGGATGATTCCTCATTAATCCTGTTTTTTTAGCTTTGAAATGTTGGTTTGAGGAAAGGTAACAATTTTTTCGTTGAATTTAAATTCAATTTTTTGTTGACAAATGATTTTCTGTCTGTTATATTGAAAGCAGAATCAATGAACACAAATTCAACGAAAAGGAGAAGAGTTATGAATAATGAAAAAATAATCATCATCGGCGGTGGAGTTGCAGGTCTTTCAGCAGGTATATATGCGCTTCTTTCAGGATTTGAAGCAGTGATCTACGAGAAGAACAGTATTCCCGGCGGAGAATGTATCGGATGGAACAGGAAGGGTTATCACATTGATAACTGCATTCACTGGCTTACGGGAACCAAAAAAGGTACGGAGCTTTATGATGTATGGAAAACGGTCGGTGCACTTTCAGATGATACGGAATATGCGAAGATCGATTCATTTTATACTTCAACATATGAAGGAAAGAGTGTAACTCTCTGGAATGACCTTGAAAGAACAAGGAGGGAACTGATTGCAGTTTCTCCCGAGGACAGGGAAGAGATAGAAAAGTTCATACAGGCGGTTGAATATTCAAAGCAGTGTTTATTCCCGGCCGGTAAGCCTATGGAAATGTGGGGCATCAAAGACTACATTGAGATGGGAAAGAATATGGCGGATTTTCCTAAGGTTATGAAGGAGTATGGAAAGATATCTCTGGAAGAGTATTCTCAGCGTTTCAAATCTCCCCTTCTTCAGAAGATGATGTGTGATTATCTTCCAAAGAGTTATGCGGCTTATTCATTTCTTGTTTCATATGCAACCATGGCAGACGGAAATGGAAATATACCTCTTGGAGCATCTCTTCAATTATCTCTCAAAATGGAAAAAAGATTTAAAGAACTTGGCGGAAAAATCTGTTATAATGCAAATGTGAGTGAAATATGCATTGAAAAGAAAACAGTAACGGGTGTAAAACTCATTGACGGTACATTTGACAAGGCCGACTACGTGATTCCTGCTGTGGATGCCGATGTTCTCTTCAGAAGATTTCTTCCTGAGAAGTATATGCCAAAGGAGTTTAAAGTGGCTTATGATGCACCTGAAGATTATCCTGCAACAAGCGGCTTTCAGGTGGCATTTGCAGTAGACGAGAGCTTTGTACATCTTGAGACGGTTTTCATTGATATAGAAAAGCTCCATGTGGGAAGCAGTGATTTTGACAGAATGTATGTTAAGGCATACGGCTACGATCCTATATTCGTAAAGGACGGAAAGCAGGTTATACAGACCTGTATCACTCAGACAGACTCCGATTATTCTGCATGGAAGAATATGAATCCTGATGAGTACAGGGCTGAAAAGGAAAGACTCGTAAGAGAGGTGGAGGAGAGGATAGCAAAGGCATTTCCGGAACTTCGAGGTAATATGGAATTTCTTGATGCCTGGACACCACTTACCTATGAACGTTACTGCAATGCATACCACGGAAGTTATATGAGCTTTGTTACAACTCCGGCCGGAAAGCAGATTAAGTCAAAAGGCAGGCTTAAAGGGCTTAAGAACCTTTATCTTGCAGGTCAGTGGGTTAATTCACCGGGCGGACTTCCGGTAGCGGTTGCAAGCGGAAAGTTCGCGATCCAGAGAATACTGAAGAGCGAAAAGCGCAGCATTAATATCTGATTATTGAGAAAATGTTTAATAAAGATAATTCATAAAGATATTTCATAATGTTATAAAAGAAGGACAAAAATGACCAGAAAAGAACAGAAAGAAGAACGAAGAAAAGCGATTCTCATGACAGCGCTTACGCTGTTTGTGGAACGCGGATATTATGATACCAGGATTGCTGATATAGCAGCGGCTGTTCCTATGAGTACAGGGCTTATGTTTCATTATTTTGAATCCAAGGAAGAACTGCTTCTGGAACTGGTTAAGATGGGAGCTGCATCTACAAAATCGGCGGAGTGTCCCGAAGGGGTTCCGGCGGATATATTTCTCTCGGGTTTTCTGAAGCAGCTTTTCTCATTTGCAAAAGAACAGCCATGGGTATTCAATATGTTTGTACTTATGAGCAGGGCAAGGAGAAACGGCATGCCTGAAGAAGCGAGGAAGGTGGCACTTTCTGTTGACTCTATTGCATCGACGGCTGAACTGATACGAAAAGGGCAGGGGACAGGTGCTTTCCATGAGGGTGATGCAGAACTGATGTCCAGATGTTTCTGGGCGTCAGTGCAGGGAATCATGGAGGAAATGTCCATGAATAAGGATATGCCGGCACCGGATGCAGATTGGATCGTCGCAATGCTGCGTTAGGGAGTCGGGCTGGAGTGCTGATCCGAATCCAGTGTCTGGTCTCGCAAGCGAGAATAGAAGTCATCGCAGGATGAATAAAAGATTATAGATTGACATGAGGGAAAATAATATGAAGGTGATCGCACATCGCGGCGGAGCAGGACTCGGTGGAGTCGAGAATACGATGGATGCCTTTGTGAATGCTATAAAACTTGGCGTTGACATGGTAGAATTTGATGTAAGAAGAACTAAGGATAATGCACTTATTGTCATACATGATTCGGAGATTGACGGAAGAAAGATTTCCGAAATGACATTTGATGAGATTCAGGAAGTGGCCGGCAGGAAGGGCTTCGCGGTCCCTACATTTATTGATGTCATTAAACTCTGTCACGGCAAGGTATTCATGGATATCGAGATAAAGGAAACCGGGTATGAGAAAAGAGTGGTCAGAATACTACACAAATATCTTGACTATGACGAATACTCCGTAAAGTCATTTTATGATGTTACTCCGTACAAAATCAAAATGCTGGACAATAAGATTACCGTAGGACTCCTGCTGGGAAGGGATGATGCGGATTTCAGAATGAGATATAACGAGATATTTCCTATGCGGAGACTTAGGGCATGCAGAGCGGACTTTGTATGCCCGTATCCGCTTTTAATGCTTTTCTCATTTACAAGAAGAATGAATTATTATGGATATCCTGTTTATGTATGGACCGTCAACAATGAACTGGTCATGAGATATTTCCTTAGTTTTACCAGGGTTGCGGGACTTATAACTGACAGACCGGACAGATTGAAAGAGCTTATATCAAAGAGTAAAAAAGGGGTAAGGCCTCATAGGTTCTCTGTGTGATTTTTTTGATAGGAGGTATTGGGGATGCACATTGATTTAAGTAGTATGCCAAAGCTGGGTTTTGGTCTTATGCGACTTCCTGAAAAGGATGGGGAGATTGATATCGAGCATGTAAAGAAAATGGTCGATAAGTATATGCAGATGGGGATGAATTACTTTGATACGGCTTATGTTTATCATGGTGGGAAGTCCGAAGTTGCTGCAAGAGAAGCTTTGGTAAAAAGATATCCAAGGGACAGTTTTATGATAGCGACAAAGCTCCCGGCCTGGGAGATCAGGAAGGCTGAAGATGTTGACAGGATATTTGATGAGCAGTGTGAGAGAGCGGGAGTGGATTATTTTGATTTTTATCTGCTGCACTCTATCGAGGATGGTTCGAACTATGATAAATATGAACAGTATGACTGCTTCAGCTGGGGACTGAAAAAGAAGGAAGAAGGTAAAATCCGTCATCTTGGTTTTTCTTACCATGGAAGTCCAGAACTTCTTGTCGAGGTGCTTGACAGGCATCCGGACACGGAATTTGTTCAGATACAGCTGAATTATCTAGATAGGACAAATCCGGTTGTCAGGTCCGAAGAATTATATAACATTTTAAATGAGAGAAATATACCTATCATTGTTATGGAACCCGTAAGAGGCGGAATGCTTGCAAATCTGGCTCCTGAACTTGAAGAAAAAATGAAGAATGTGAGACCGGATAAATCCATAGCATCCTGGGCTCTCAGATTTGTGGGATCTCTACCGGGAGTAATGACTATTCTTTCCGGTATGTCATCCGAAGAACAGATGGAAGATAACATCGGTACATTTGCAGATTTCGAACCTATGTCGGATGAGGAAATGAAGATTATAAATGAAGTGACGGACGAGATACTCCGTATCCCTCAGATAGGATGTACGGCCTGCAAGTATTGTACTCCGGGATGCCCGATGAACATAAGCATACCTGATGTATTCAGGACCATCAACACACTCCGTAGATATCCTGATGACTGGAGATCCAAGAATTTCTATTCAGGTCTCGTGTCCAGAAGCGGAAGAGCATCTGCCTGTGTTGCATGCGGTCAGTGCGAAGGAGTATGCCCGCAGCATCTTCCTATAATCGAACTGTTGAAGGAAGCAGCGGAGATTCTGGATTAGAAGATAGATTGATGCCACCGGTATATATGTGATTTTTAAGGAGAAATTATGGGCTTTTTTGGTAAATTGAAAGAAACTATCAAGGATTTTCAGGAAAGTGAAAAGATTAAGTCTAAAATGGTCAGTAAGGAGGTGGCTGCTGACGCCAATCGTCCCGGCATCAGGTCACTTCCTTATAAGCAGCTTATTACTTCCGTTGCCGATGATCCGCGTCTTATGGAACCCAGGAAGGTAAATAAGAAGCAAAGAGAACAGTTCATAGAATGTATAAGACAGGGAAGATTCAGCTATACCGAAGTGGTTATTGTAGATACCTGCAATCATATAATCGGTACGAGAACGAATCTTTTCGGTGATGACTCAAGGGATTATGAATGGCGGTATTATGCAAAAGTGGCTGACATGAACGGACAGGTATATAAAGAAGTCATAATGTCATTAAATGAAGAGCTTCCTTTTGGCTGGACGAATAACTATTGGGATGAAAAATATCAAAATCCTGATCATGTGGATATTTCTCAATATCCACATGCCTTTATAGTCCATTATTATCTTCAGCAGGCAGAGTATTTCAGGATTCTTACATATGATGAATTTGCAAATCTTTCTACACTGGTAAGAGAATTAAAAGTAAAATCCGATGTATGTCTCATGGATGATACTACCCACTCATGCTGGTGGTGATGATCCCGGGGATATCATAGTATAGCCTGATGATATCACAGTTCACTCCGGGGATAACAGTTGAAAGTAAAAGATACAGGGATTATACTAATAGACGTAACATAATATTTTTATGTATTTGAACAGGTGGGGGATATGACTAAAGCGGATAAATATTTAGCAGAGGATATTAAGAATATTCTTGAAAACGGGTACCTGGATGAGAATCCTCGCCCGAAGTATGAGGATGGAAGTCCTGCTCATACGATCAGTGTGAATCACGTAACCAGAAAGTATGATCTTTCCAAGGGTGAATTTCCTATATCAACTCTCCGTTACCAGGCATGGAAGACCGGAATCAAGGAGATTTTCACAATCTACCAGCATCCGACAAATGTTATAAGCGAGATGGAGGAGCTTGGAGTAACCTGGTGGGGACCATGGGATATAGGTGACGGAACCATAGGTCAGAGGTACGGGGCAACTGTTAAAAGGTATGATCTCGTTCGGAACCTTCTTGCCGATATCAGGAAAGATCCCTACGGAAGAAGAAAGATCATGTCTCTATGGCAGGAAAAAGATCTTCATGAGACTCCGGGACTTGCGCCATGTGCATTTCTTACGATATGGAATGTCCGTGGAAAATTCCTTGATATGTGTATGGTACAGCGAAGCGGCGATATGCTGACGGCTTCGGGAGCAGGCGGCATAAATGAAATCCAGTATGCAGCGCTCCTTATGATGATAGCAAAGACTGCAGGATATGAGCCCGGTGTATTTACACATTTTGTTGCAAATGAGCAGATTTACGACAGGCATATCGAAAATGCTCATGAGCTCCTTAGAAGATTTGAAGAAAAAGAAAAAGAAGAAACTGACGGAACTCCGGTACCTGAACTTATACTTAACAGGCTTACGGGCACTCCTTTTGAGGAGTTCGTTCTGGATGATTTTACCATGGAAAATTATGATCCGGTAAAACCACAGCTTAAATTTGAATTGGGTATATAAAAACAGCCGGTGCACCGGCAGGGAGTAGATCAATGGCAAAAAAAATCATGGTCCAGGGGACTATGTCAAATGCGGGAAAAAGTTTGATTGCGGCAGGTCTCTGCCGCATTCTTATGCAGGAAGGATACAAGGTGGCGCCATTCAAATCACAGAATATGGCGCTTAATTCATATGTTACGGAGGATGGACTTGAGATGGGCAGGGCCCAGGTGATGCAGGCCGAGGCGGCAGGCACAAAGCCATCAGTCTATATGAATCCCATTCTTCTCAAACCTACCAGTAATGTGGGTTCACAGGTTATAGTTAACGGCGAACCTGTCGGAAACATGCCTGCAAGAGAGTATTTTGAATATAAGAAAAGCCTTGTTCCCGAAATCAGGAAGGCATATGATAAGCTGGCCGAAGAATATGATGTTATAGTTATCGAAGGCGCCGGCAGTCCGGCCGAGATAAATCTAAAAGACAATGATATAGTAAATATGGGGCTTGCCAACCTTCTTGATGCACCGGTTCTTATAGTCGGGGATATCGACAGGGGCGGTGTTTTTGCTCAGCTTTACGGAACTTATGCACTGCTGACGGAAGAAGAGCAAAAGAGGGTTAAAGGTTTTATTATCAATAAATTTCGTGGAGATGCCTCACTTCTTGATTCCGGAATCAGTATGATAGAAGAAAAATGCAAGGTTCCTGTTGTCGGCGTAATTCCTTATGCCGACATAAATGTTGCGGACGAGGACAGCCTGGCAGATTCCCTTAATATGACTAAAACAGCTTCGGTGAAAGCGGGTACGGATTCCGGAGATTCAGCTCATTCATCTGTAATCGATATAGCTGTGATCAAATATCCCCGTGTTTCCAATTTTACCGATTTTGACGTTATCCGGACTGCTTCGGATATCAGCCTCAGATATGTTTCTCATGCTTCGGAGCTTGGTAATCCCGATATGATCATTCTTCCGGGCAGCAAGAATACTATGGGAGATCTGATGTGGCTCAGGCGGAACGGATTATCGGATGCCATACTTAAACTTAATGAAAATGAAGAGAAGAAGCGCCCTGTAATATTCGGTATCTGCGGAGGTATGCAGATGCTTGGAAATATCATTTCCGATCCTGATTATCTTGAGGAAGGTGGAGAAGATCAGGGACTCTCACTTCTTCCGATAAAGACGGTTATCAGAAAAGAAAAGATACGGAAACAGGATTCAGGCTTAATTAATGATATAGGCGGACCTCTTGAAGTGCTGTCGGGGCTTGCATATTCCGGCTATGAGATACACATGGGAAGGTCGGAAATTGTCAGGATACGTCCTGAAAAGACAGAAGACCATGAAGATGTTCCGGTTGTCATTAATTCACAAAATGTATATGGCACCTATGTTCATGGTATCTTTGATCATCCCGGAATTATGAAATCTATGACCGGAGCTCTGGCAGAGAGAAAAGGAATTACGATCAATACCGGATACGAGGATTATGCGGTTATCAAAGAGAGAGAATACGATAAACTTGCAGATATAATCCGCCGGCATATGGATATGGATTTCATAATGCAGATTCTGAATGAAAATAAATGATATGGAACCCTGCATGTGAATGAAAATGAATTAAAATATAAGAAGGATTCGTAAAATGACTGTAGATGAATTGCTTAAAATCAAACCGGATATGCCATCCGCCGAAACAGTGGAGAAGGCGATCCAAAAGTGGAACTCCGTGGCTAAGCCCATAGGAGGACTCGGGGAGCTTGAGAAAATCATAACCCATATTGCAGGAATTCACGGCAAGGAGGAGTTTGACCTTGACAGAAGAGCTCTTGTAATCATGATAGCTGATAACGGAATCGTTGACGAAGGAGTCAGCCAGAGCGAAAGTGACGTGACACTTAAGGTGGCAAAGCTGATGACCGAAGATAAAAGCTCTGTGGGTGAAATGATTCACGGGATAGCGGTAAGCGGTGGTTCCTATATCGATACATTTCCTGTTGATATAGGAATAAAGAACGGAACTCCTATAGGAGGCAGAATCATAAATGCAAAGATTCGAGCAGGCTCCCGCAACTTTATGATGGAACCGGCTATGAATCTCAGGGAAACCATGAAAGCTGTCGAGACAGGTATCAGCATAGTGGGAAGACTGGCTGAAGAAGGCTATGACATCATTGCGACAGGTGAGATGGGAATCGGAAATACAACAACCTGCAGTGCACTCCTTGCGGAGCTTCTGAGACTTCCTGTTGAAACCCTTACAGGACACGGGGCAGGGCTTTCGGAAGAGGGATATGCTTATAAATGTGATGTTATTAAGAGGGCGCTTGCCAAATATGATCTGAACGAAGATATATTCTCCCTTTCCGTTAAGTTGAAAGAGGCTGATCCGGATGCCTTTGAAGGTGATATTCCGGATATGCAGATGATAAATAAACTGCATGCCCTTGCAGCGCTTACCACATTCGGAGGATATGATATAGCAGGGCTGGCCGGAGTATTTATCGGCGGAGCTATTCACCATATGCCTATCGTTATGGATGGGGTGATCAGTGTGACTGCGGCATATGTTGCTGAGAAGATGGTTCCGGGAATAAAGGAATATGTCATCCCGTCCCACATGGGTTCGGAACCTGCCATGAGAGAGGTTTTCGAAGAGATGGGACTGAAGCTGAAACCTGTCATCAGAGCGGGACTTCATCTGGGAGAGGGGACCGGTGCGGTTATGCTCTTTCCTATGCTTGATATGGCTATGTCGTTATATAAAAGCGGCAGCACATTTTCAGAGTTAAAAATGGATCCGTACAAGAAATTTACGGAATAAAGCAAGGCGCTTTCTGTTGAAAAAACCAATGGTTTTGGGTATACTGTATTTGATAATGATGTATGGGGATTATGCATTTTTAATTACATTTTTATTTGAAAAATAGTAGGGGGAGGGGGATATCATGACTGCAAAAGAGGAAGTATGCCTTAACTGTGGCGGACCTGTCAGAGAAGCATTTATGTGGAACAGAGAATATTCGCTTTGTGATGACTGTCTTGACATGATATATCCCCTCCTTAGACGTAAGAAGACCAGGGGTATATTCATGCTGAATGAGCATTCTATGGAATATATCCCTGTTTTTGATGTTCTCCGCTCCATCAATAAAAACTACATGAAGAGAATCTTCAGATTTAAAGAGGAAAATGATATTCTTGCCAAAAACTTTGTACCCACGGGAAATTTATGCAGCGGACGTTTCGAGTATAATACCGAAGAGGAAACCTTCCGTGTTAAGTATATCGGTGAGGTAAGACAGAGAGAATATCAGGAAATGTACAGCCCTGTCATACACTTTGAAGAAGTAACGGATTATTATCTGCAGGAACACTTTCATGATGCTCTGGGTAAAAACGGTTATTATCCTCAATATGACAGTACTGATATCTGTATAGAGACAAGTAATCCCGGGATACCCTTTGTTGAGATTCAGCTCCCGATAGTAGATGTTGAGATTCTGCAGTCGACTCAGAGTGCCTATAGAAAATCAGCAGATATTGTCGAAGGACAGTTACTTGATCTTTTTATGAAACATGCAACTGACAGAAGAAAGGTATTTCCATATCTATGATCATACTTGTCACAGGTGGGAGTGCGAGCGGCAAATCAGAGTATGCTGAAGAAAGACTCGTCGCACTTGCGGGAGAAAATCCAAAATACTATATAGCAACCATGAAGATAGAAAAGGCGGCTGCAGCAAGGATAGAACGTCACCGGCATTTACGCGCGGGAAAAGGTTTTATCACGATTGAAGAAGACAGCTGCCTTTTGAATGTTTTAACGAGTCTGCCTGATGATCAGGGAGAGGTTTCGTGTATTATAGAAGATATCCCGAATCTTCTGGCAAATCGGATGTTTTCAGATGCCGGTACTGCAGATGAAAATGCAATAATTTCGGATATCAGACAGCTTGGCAGTATTTGCCAAAACCTTGTTATCGTAGCAGGTGATATATTCTGCGACGGTGTGGATTATGATGAAGTAACGTCGTCATATATCGCAGCACTGGGAAGACTGAATATTCTGGCTGCAAAGATGGCAGACGAAGTGATCCGGGTTGTGGCAGGTATTCCATGCCATATTTAACTTCATTAAAAAAAGGAGAATCAAATTGACTTTTTTTCGAGCTTTAGCAGTGGCTTTTTCAACATATTCGAGAATACCCATGCCTTACTTTGACTGGAACAAGAAGGATATCAGGTATTCACTCTGCTTCTTTCCTTTGATAGGCGTGGTCATCGGCGCTCTGGTAAGCGCATGGTGCCTGTTTGCAGGGAAAATGGGAATAAATGTATTTGCATATACACTTATTGCCGGGGCAGTTCCGATTCTTATTACGGGTGGATATCATGTGGACGGATTCATGGATACCATGGATGCGGTCAAGTCCTACGGGGACAGAGAAGAAAGACTGAGAATACTCAGTGACCCACATATAGGCGCATTTTCCGTTATAATGGCTATTCTTTATTACATGCTTTATCTCGCAACGGTATCTACCATAAGGGATACGGGTAGTATTATCGTGGCAGGAACTGCTTTTGTTGTATCAAGAGGGCTCAGCGGACTTACACTTCTCTGTTTCAGAATGGCCAAGCCGGACGGAAGCCTTCAGATGACCAGAAAAGCTGCGGCTAAAAAAACAGTTCTCATAACACTTACAATCATTCTTGTTGCCGTTCTTGCGGCGGATATTATAGTCAGCTCATATGCTGCGGCCGGTATGGCTGTCGGTGCATGCATTTCTGTTTACTATTACAGACATCTGGCCTATAAGGAATTCGGAGGTATTACCGGGGACCTGGCAGGCTGGTTCATATGCATTTCCGAATTGTTGATGATGATGGGTATCACTTGTGGAGAATGCATAAAAAACATCTGAAAAATTCTTGAAAAAAATGCAAAAACAGGTCGAAATATGGTAATATATACAGGTGGACGTGATCAGGGAAAGACTGAACTCGTCAGAAAACATTACACTACATTTTACCGGGAATACCGAAGGGGCGATTACTTCCGGATGGTGTCGGAACTCAGGAATCTTTTAGATAAGAACGGAGGCGCCGACGACGGATACATACTCATAGATGATTTTCATCTGATGGTCAGAGAAATGATGGACGGAGTATGTGAATTGGGTGATTACAGAGATATGGCCGAAGAAATGATGGGAGTCCTTCTTGACGAAAACCTCCGTGAAAGGCTTATCATTATTTCAAATGAACTGGGATCAGGCGTAATCCCTGTAGACCGGTTTCTTGATACATGGCGGGAGATATGCGGAAGATGTATGATACGTCTGGCCGCAGCAGCGGATGAGGTGTATCTTGTAAATCTCGGTATAGCGACTAGAATTAAATGAAAAGAGGTAGACGGGCGAATGGAGGTTTGCTCTGAATTCATCATAAATCTTTATCTTATCAGACATGGGATGACTAAAGCCAACGAAGAAAAAAGGTATATAGGCAGGACGGACGAGCCGCTTTCCATAAATGGCAAAGCTATGCTGAAGCGGGCTGAAGTTCCAAGGGATACAATAGTTTTTTCGGGACCTATGAAGAGGTGTATGGAAACTTCCGAAAAACTGTTTCCGAATATCAGACCATATGTAATCAGGCAATGGACTGAGATTGATTTCGGTGATTTTGAAATGAAAAATGCAGCGGAACTGAGTTTTGATCCATATTATCAGAAATGGATAGATTCAGGTGCAAGGATGGAATTTCCCAACGGTGAACCGAAACATGCTTTCAGAAGAAGAACTCTGGAGGGCTTTCATGAATGTCTTTCTATCATTTCATATCAGACCAGGGACCTTCCGCTGGGACCGGGTGAACCTATAACTGCGGCTGCGGTTCTTCATGGCGGTAATATCATGATTCTGATGTCCGCACTGGTGGGAAGAGACTATTTTGAGTTTATGACGGAACCCGGAGATGGATATAAGCTTTCTCTTACATACAGAGACGGAAGTTATCAGCTGAATAATTACAGGCGTTTAGGAAATGACATTCTCTAACCTTATCCTCTGTCATGCCATAGGTTTTGCTTCGGGGTGCATTCTGGATCAGATATTCGGAGATCCGAGGTGGTTTCCTCATCCGGTTATTTATATCGGAAAGCTCATAGCCTTTTTTGACAGAAAAATGAATAAAGCAGAGATATCAGGCGGAAAGAAACGTAAACTCGGTATACTTTCCGCCTTTTTGACATTACTGATAACTTTATCTGTTACTTTGGTATTGCTTGTTGGAGCTTACATGATTCATCCGGTTCTCGGAACCGTGATTGAAGCAGTTCTGACATCAACCTGCCTTGCGGCGAAAAGCCTGAAGCAGGAAAGTATGAAGGTGTACGAGGCACTGATAAGTATGCCTCCCGGGGAAAGAATCTCAAAAGCCCAAAAAGCGGTTTCCATGATAGTCGGAAGAGATACCGACAGGCTTTCGGAGAAGGGTATCATAAAGGCAGCTGTAGAAACCGTTGCGGAAAGCACTTCCGACGGAATCGTCGCACCATTTATATACCTTCTTATAGGTGGACCGCTGTTGGGAATGATGTATAAAGCAGTGAATACCATGGACTCCATGATTGGTTATAAATCCGATAAGTATATTGACTATGGAAGAGCAGCGGCGAGGACTGATGACTTTCTGAATTATATACCGGCAAGGATAACCGCGTTTCTTATGATAGCCGGAGTATATATACTGAATAAGCTTCACGCCGGGGGAGAAGGTGGAGAACTCTGTACGGCAAAACATTCATTTGAAATAATGAAGAGAGACAGCCGGAAGAGTACCAGTCCGAACTCAGGCTGGCCGGAAAGTGTTATGGCAGGAGCGCTCGGGATAGAGCTGCTGGGGGATGCTTATTATTTTGGCAGGAAGGTTCACAAGGAGAGAATAGGGGATAATCTCAGAAAGCCTGAGAAAGAGGATATAGTCAGGGCTAACAGGATTACATCCGTAACAACATATATAAGTTTTTTCTTTGCTTTATTGTTACTCTCAATACTCTTAACTATTATTATGCTGTAGGGGGTCATATGTATTATCTTATCAGAGACACTCTGGTCGAGTGCGGATCCAATAAAATATATGAAGAGAAATTCAAATATGTCGCGGTGCTCACTCCCAAGGAATGGGAGGAACAGAGGGACAGCTTTGATATGGGCATCGATCTTCCTCTTGATGTAAAAGATATACATAATACCAAAGCCGAAGTGAACTACGATTCTCTTACAGGTACATTTTCAATTCCTGACAGAAAGGACTTTTCCGCGGATTACGGCAAATTTGCATTTGCTCTTGATGAGAAAGGTATAGTTTTTATAGATCCCGAGGGGATGGCTGATAAGATAGTTAAGAATATTCAGAGGACGAAGAAGTGGCGCATTCCCAGTCTGGAACGGTTCATCTATGATTTCCTCGAACAGATAATCCACGACGACCTGACAATCATGGAGAGATATGAGATGGAGCTGGATGATATCGAGGACAGCATAATGAATGAGAAAGACGAGATCAATCTTGTCAGGATAAATGAAATACGAGGCGACATCCGTGATCTCAGGACTCATTATGAGCAGCTTATCGATCTGGGACAGGAGCTTGAGGAAAATGAGAATAATTTCTTTAAGCAGGAAAATGTCAGATACTTCAGACTGTTCTCCAATCGTATGGCGAGACTCCATGATGTGGCTTCATCACTCCGCGATTATACCATGCAGGTTCGAGATCTTTATCAGGCGCAGATGGACGTAAAGCAGAACAGAATCATGTCCCTTCTCACTATAGTAACGACAATTTTCATGCCGCTGACACTTATCGCCGGCTGGTACGGTATGAACTTCTATAACATGCCGGAACTTAGAACAAAGTATGGGTACTATGTTGTAATTGCGGTCAGCGTACTTATCGTAGTTTTCAGTCTTATATTCTTTAAGAAGAAGAAATGGTTATGATACACGGCGGAGATATTTACGGCAGAAATATTAAATATGATTTTTCAGTAAATGTAAATCCTTTGGGAATGCCGGATTTTCTTGGAAATGTATTCTTGGATAAGGGTGAGTTTAGGGGATTCATGGAATCCTACCCTGACTATCAATACAGAGCAGAGAGAGAAGCGCTTGCCGCTTATCTGGAAAGCTCAGCGGCATCCGGGTCAGAAGAATGCAGTATTACTCCTGATATGATAGTTCCCGGAAACGGCGCATCTGAACTGATAACCGCAGTGATCAATGCACTTAATCCAAAGAAAGTATTCATACCGGCTCCGTCATTTTATGGATATGAAAGAGCTGCAGCCGGAAGAAATATATGCTTTTATGTGATGAACGAGGAAAGAGGATTTCTCCCCGGGGAAGATTTTATCGGCAGTATTCCGTCAGAGGCGGAGCTTATAATCATTTCCAATCCGAATAACCCAACCGGCAGATTATACAGAGGCAGTACGCTTCTGAAGCTTTTTGAATACGGCCGGAAGAAGGGAATCAGAATCCTTCTGGATGAATGCTTTATCGAGCTTACTGACAGAAAGTCGATGGTATATCTCGCGGAGAAGTACCCGAATGTTATATTTCTCAGGGCATTTACAAAATGCTTCGCCATCCCGGGCGCAAGGATAGGATATCTTGTTACGAAGGATGATGAGCTGAGGGATAGAATAAGAACGGTCCTGCCTGAATGGAATGTTTCGGGGACAGCATCTCATATAATAAGAACAGTAGCGGAGCACCGTGACGAGGCGGAAGCTTATATCGGGGAGACTTTGAAAAAAATAAAAGAGGGAAGAGAATTCCTTTCTCACAGCCTTACGGAAACGGGTATTAAGGTTTATCCTTCAGATACAAATTTTATTCTGTTCAAGTCATCAGATAATGTATATGAAAGACTGCTTGAAAAAGAGATTCTTATAAGAGACTGCTCGAATTTTGTCGGACTCGGGACCGGTTTCTATAGAATTTCAGTACGGAATATGAAAGAAAACAGGGCGCTGGTGGATTCGCTTGGATACACATCGGATAAGGTATGATATGGAGAAGATGATCATAGAAAAACCGGAGGATATAGAGAAGAAGAGCTTTGAGATCATAGGTATGGAACTCGCAGAAAAAGGCATAATGCTTCCGGAAAAGGAAGCGCCTCTTATAAAAAGACTGATTCATACCAGTGCTGATTTTGATTATGCCGAAACTCTGTATTTTTCGGAGGGGGCATGGGATAAAGCTATAAGTCTCCTCACCTCGGGTGCTGACATAGTTACAGATACAAATATGACGAAGGCAGGCATCAATAAAACTGCAGCGGCTGGACTTGGTATCGAGGTCCACTGCTTTATGGCCGATCCGGATGTTGCGGAGGAATCAAAGAAACGCAGCGTAACACGTGCCGAAGTCAGTATGGAGAAGTCGGCCGGAATAGAGAAACCGGTCATTTTCGCCATCGGAAATGCACCGACTGCGCTTATAAAGCTTAGGGAAATGTATGATGCGGGAATCTACAGACCTGCATTTATAATCGGGGTGCCCGTTGGTTTTGTAAATGTAGTTTATGCCAAAGAACTTATCATGGATACGGATATTCCATGTATCATAAACAGGGGACGTAAAGGCGGCAGCAATATAGCCGCGGCAGCAGTGAACGCTTTAATGTACAGCATCAGATGAGGCATTCATGACGGGGAATGAAAATGGGGATTAAAGGTTATAATGTAAAATATCTCGGTCAGGATATTCTGATCGGTGTCATAATTGCACTCGTATCTATCCCTATCTCTATGGGATATTCTCTTGTTGCGGGACTCCCTGCAATCTATGGGCTTTACGGCTCACTTTTTCCTATCATTTTCTTCGGGCTTTTATCCACTTCTCCGAGATTTGTTTTCGGCGTGGATGCGGCACCTGCCGCACTTGTAGGCGGCATGCTCAGTACTATGTCCATAGCATCAGGTTCCGAAGAAGCTATAGCAATAATTCCGGTCATTACAATAATCGTATCAGCTTGGTTGCTTATATTCTATTTTCTGAAAGCGGATAAGCTTCTCAAATTCATTTCCCAGCCTGTTATGGGAGGCTTCATCACAGGCATAGGAGTGACGATCATTTCCATGCAGATACCGAAGCTTTTCGGTGGTGATGCGGGAAGAGGCGAAATGATAGAACTGGTCATTCATATAGTGAAGGAAATGAAGGACGGTTTTCACGTACTCAGCTTTGTGACAGGAATTGTAACCATAGTCATAATTCTTGTTATGAAGAAACTGGCGCCGAAGGTTCCTATGCAGGTCATTATAATGGGGATTTCCGCCCTTCTGTCATACTTCCTGAAACTGGAAAAGTATGGCATAAAGATGCTGCCGGAAGTAAGTGGAGGACTGCCGCGCCTTTCATTTCCGGATCTGACATTGATACCATCAAATTATGAGAATCTTCTCCTGCCAAGTCTTACCATTGCTGTTGTAATAATGTCCGAGACGCTCCTCGCGACATCCAATATCGGACTTAAACATGATGACAGGATAGAACCGGGCAAGGAAGTTCTGACATATGCAGTATGTAATGCTTCTTCCGCGCTTGTCGGCTGCTGCCCTGTAAACGGAAGTGTTTCGAGGACCGGGATTGCCGATCAGTTCGGGGTTAAGTCACAGGTGATGTCCATAACGGCAGGATTATCCATGCTCCTGATACTGCTTTTCGGAACCGGTTTTATAGGATATCTCCCTGTACCGGTACTGACAGCTATAGTAATATCGGCTCTTATAGGTACATTTGAATTTGAACTGGCAGCAAGACTCAGAAAGGTAGATAAGGCGGAATTCTTTATTTTCTACTCTGCATTTTTCGCAGTGCTGCTTCTTGGAACTATATACGGGGTTCTTATAGGGATAGTTCTGTCGGCGGCTACCTTCATCGTAAGACAGTCGAAGCCGACTACCGCATTGCTGGGGGTTTCCGCGGCAGATGACGGTTTTCATACCATCAAGGAAGGCGGAGCATATGACCCTATTCAGGGCGTTGTGATCTATAGATTCACCGGTTCGCTTTTCTATGCGACCATAGATCAGTTCCAGGAGAATCTCCAGCAGGCAGTGACTTCTGATACCAGAGTTATAGTAGTGGACGCCTCCGGAATCGGAAGCATAGACGTGACCGCGGCTGAGAGGCTGATGCTCATTTATAAAAAATATAAAGAAAAAGGCATAGATTTCTACCTTGCGGGACATGTCAGCAGGGTAAATGAGGAGCTTAAGAATTTTGGCGCAAAGGAACTTATCCTCAGCGGGGCGGTAAGACTTCGCATATCCTATGCGCTGAAGGCTGCAGGTATAGAAAAACCATATGAGGTTGTGAAGGCGGAAGAGAAGGATGTCCATCCGGATACAAAGAAGATTGCTGAACTCGAATGGGCATTCGGTGAAAACTCGGAGGAAGAATATGAAAAAGAAAGCATTCAATCCATTTTTACCCATTAACGAATATGTTCCTGACGGAGAGCCGCATGTGTTCGGAGACAGGGTTTATATCTTTGGCTCGCATGATAAAGAGGGAGGTCATACCTTCTGCATGCTGGACTATGTGACCTGGTCGGCACCGGTAGATGATCTTTCGGACTGGAGATATGAAGGCGTGATCTACAGGGCAGAGCAGGACCCGCAATATGGCAAAAAACTGTTAAATGGCGAAAATGAGTATCTTTATATGTATGCTCCTGACGTGGTTCAGGGTAATGACGGGAAATTCTATCTTTATTATTCAATGAGCGGTGAATACGGATATGCCGGTTATGTGGGGCCGATAAGTGTGGCGGTTGCGGAGAGCCCTGCCGGACCGTATGAATTCCTGGGCTTTGTCCGTGACAAGGATGGAAAGCCTATGGAACGTTATGTCTGCTTTGATCCTGCCGTTATGAATGACGGGGGAACTATAAGGCTTTTCTACGGTACACAGTATGATTTTGAAGAAAGAGATGACTTTCTTCAGAACGAGGAATATATAAAGCAGGAAATGAGTATGTTCGGAAGGACTAAGGAAGAAATACTTTCCTATCCCGACAGCATCATGGGAGCAGTGACACTGACTCTCGACGATGATATGCTGACAGTGAAGGAAGAACCCCACCATATAATTCCTTACAGAGTAAAAGGCACTTCATTTGAAGAACATCCATTTTTTGAAGGATCGTCAATGCGTAAGGTGGGTGATAAGTATTATTTCATTTATTCATCCATGCAGAATCATGAGCTGTGCTATGCTGTAAGTGACAAACCGGATAGTGGTTTTACCTTTGGCGGAACTATAGTTTCAAACGGTGACATAGGCTTTAATGGCCGCAAAGCCGGGAATAAACTCAATATGACCGGAACAACTCACGGAAGCATAATAGAGATTCAGGGCGAATGGTATGTTTTTTATCACAGGCTGACGCATAAGTCGGACTACAGCAGACAGGCCTGTGCAGAGAGGATTCGTATAGAGGATGATGGAAGTATAAAGCAGGTTGAGATCACAAGCTGCGGGCTGAACGGCGGACCACTTCCGGCTGAGGGAATATATCCTGCAGTAATCGCATGTAATATCACAAACGGTCACATGCCTCATGGCTGCAACAGTATATACACATCTTCATTTCCAAATGTAACGAATATCGGTGAGGAACGCTTTATCGCAGAAATCTGCGACGGTACTCTTATAGGATTCAAATATTTTGATTTTAAGTCGGTATCAAAGATAGGGATTGAGGCAAGAGTGGAGTGTGATGCCAACCTTCCAAGGTTCGACGGTCCCGTAAGAGTTGATGTGAGAAGTGACGGAGATGAGGAGCTTTCTTCAAGCTCCGTGGAAAATGAAAATACAGCGAAAAAAGATATTGAGGCCGTAAAAGATATAAAGGGATATTTCGAAGTGAGACTGAGTATAGACGGAGAAGCTGTAGGACGTATCGATATTCCTGCAGAAACAGCCGATCCCCTTGAGTGGAAGGAGTTATCGACAAAAGCTGATATTCCTGACGGGGTACATGGACTATACTTTATATACCATGGCGAAGGAAGAGTTCAGCTGAAAAACATATGGATTAATGACAAAGACTGAGCCGGTGAAAATAAAGTCAATCTACAGATGAAATAAGTCGGATAAATTGCACTATAGAATGCATGGTCGAGTATGCAAAGAAAAGAGTGCATGGTTAAGAATGAATGTGAGAGAATGCATAGTAAGGGGTGCACCGTAAAGAATGCACGGTAAAGGATAAAATATGAGACAGGGATTTACTACAGGAAGCTGCGCGGCGGCCGCATCAAAGGCTGCAGCAATCATGCTTTTTTCCGGAAATAAAAAAGAGAATGTAAAGATAATGACTCCGAAGGGCATAGCCTTCGAAGCGAAGATAGAGGATATCAGCATGGGAAGAAATGCTGTTTCCTGTGCTGTCCGTAAGGATGGCGGCGACGACCCTGACGTAACTACCGGAGCTCTCGTATATGCAAGGGTTTCCCTGATCCGTAATCTGAGGAAGGAAAGTGATGAAAGTGTATCCACATCCGGTGAAAAGGTTGTTATAACCGGTGGAAAAGGTGTCGGAAAAGTTACAAGGCCGGGGCTTGATCAGCCGGTGGGAGAATATGCCATCAATCATGTTCCGAGGGAAATGATAACCAAAGAAGTAACCGATGTAATGAATGCATATGATTATTCAGGTAAGATATTAGTGGAGATATCCATACCGAAAGGAATCGAACTCGCGGAAAAAACCTTCAATCCGGCTCTTGGTATAGAGGGCGGAATCTCGGTCATAGGCACCACCGGAATAGTTGAGCCTATGAGTATTTCGGCTGTGAAAGAGACCATAAGGATAAGCATACGTCAGAAGGCGGCCGAGGGACAGAAAAGCATAGTCATGACTCCGGGAAACTATGGTGCGGAGTTCATGAAGGAACATTTTAATATAGACCTCAGGGATGCAGTGAAATGCAGTAATTATATAGGCGATGCCATAGATATGTGTAAGGAAGAGGGGATAGAGGAAATAATCCTGGCCGGTCATATAGGCAAGCTGATCAAGGTTTCAGGCGGTATAATGAATACCCATTCCAAAGAAGGTGACTGCCGTATGGCACTCTTTGCATCGTCCATGATCAGGTGCGGCATCAGAGGAGATATACTTGAAGATATACTGGATTCCCTCACCACAGAGGAGGCTATAGAGAAACTCCTTCTCTTTGCGGGTGCACATATACACGATGATGTAGATGTCCTGAAAATGGTGATGGACAATATAATGGAAGGAATCATGTATTATCTCGAAAAGAGAACAGAAGGAAAGCTGAAACTGAGATGCATCATGTATTCCAATCAGTTCGGGCTGTTGGCAGACAGTGCGTCTTCTACTGAGACTACTAATGGTTCTGCTGATGAAACTACTGAGGGGTTCGCCATTGAAACTACTAATGCTTCCGTGATAAGCAATAGGTGATTTAAATAAAAAAGATTCTGATCGGAAAGGCCATGGGAGAGTGAGTCAGGGTATAAAAAAAGAAAAATTAAATCAGCTTCAGTTTCTCAGATTCCTGGCTTTCATGCTTGTTTTTCTGAGACATGCAGAGAAATGGGTGCATTTTCCTACACCAAAAGGAAATTCCGTAAATGCCATTACGTTTTTCTTCATGCTCAGCGGTTTTGTGGGAGCATATTCTCTGGAGGGAAGAGTTAAGAGCTGCGAATTAAAGGATATATTCATTTTCATGAAGAAAAAGATTTTGAAGATATATCCACTGTATCTCATTTCGACCCTCGCATATATAGGGGTGATGTATCTTTCGGCGGTGCTTTTCGGAGGCGAGGCAGTTCCTGCCGGTGAGCTTATACCGCAGCTGATAAAGAATCTTTTTCTGCTCCAGTCATGGTGGCCGGAAGGTTATTTTCTGATAAACGGAGTCAGCTGGTTTCTTTCGACTCTCATGTTTCTTTATTTGTTTACACAGCCTGCATGTTCTATAATGGAGAAGATAAGTAAAATGAGAAGTGGGAAGCTGGTCATGTTCCTTATGATAGTGCTCCTGACCGGCCTGCTTGCGGTATATAATTACACGTTACATGGGATAAATGATGAGTTCTGGCTTTACATTTTTCCGCCTGCAAGACTGGGTGAATATTTTATAGGAATCGTAATGGGATACCTTATTCTTTCCATAAAGAAAGATGCAATATGTCATGATACTAAAAATGAAGACAGCAAAAACAGTATTTCAGGAAATGGCATACTGTCGATCATTTTTACTATACTTGAAACAGCGGCATTATTGCTGTGGGTTTTCATCATGGTGATTCCCGCAGAAGGCTGGCACTACAGGGTGATGGAATGGGTGATTCCCAATGTCATACTGATTGGGATTTTTGCCTGTGGAAGAGGATATCTGTCGAAACTCTTCAGCAAAAAGCCTTTTGCATTTCTTGGAGACGTTTCATTTGAATGCTTCCTGCTCCATGTCATCATTATAAGACTTATAGATATGGGAATCAGGTATCTTCCGGGAATCAGTACGGAGGGAATTTCGGGAAATAATATTATTGATACATTTATAATGTTTATTTCACTTGCTGCAGTCATTTTTGTATCGTGGCTTGTGAAAGAAATCGGAGATAAAAATGGTACATTTCGTAGGCGCCGGACCGGGCGCGACTGATCTTATAACAGTAAGGGGCATGGAACTCCTGAAAAAGGCTGATCTTGTGATATATGCAGGGAGCCTGGTCAATCCTGCCCTTCTCGATTATTGCAGAAAAGATATAAAAATATATGACAGTTCACGGCTTACGCTGGATGAGGTTATAGCCATTATCCGTGACTTCGAAGCAGGCGCTTCCGGTGAAAATGGTGAAGAAGTAACCGGTTCCGGTGAAAATGGTGAAGAAGTAACCGGTTCCGGTACAAAGGGCGAGGAAGTAATTGGTAGAAAGGGCGAGAAAGTAATTGGTACCGGCGACGGGGTAAATATAGTCCGCCTGCATACAGGGGACCCGTGCGTGTACGGTGCCATCAGGGAACAGATGGAGGAACTTGAAAAAATCGGAATAGAGTATGATGTGACGCCCGGAGTGACAGCTGCCTTCGGTGCAGCCGCAAGCCTCGGGATTGAATATACGCTTCCGGGAATTTCACAGTCGCTTATAATAACAAGAGAAGAGGGAAAGACAGCAGTTCCCGATAAAGAAACTATAAGAAGCTTTGCAAAGCATAACTGTTCCATGGCCATATACCTTTCAACCGGTCTTATAGAAAAATTGACCGAGAATCTTCTGGCAGGAGGTTTTTCGAAAGATACACCTGCTGCCATAGTATATAAGGCGACCTGGGAAGATGAGAAGAGAGCAGTGACTACAGTAGCCGGACTCAAAGAAACCGTGGACAGTATGGGCATAAACAAAACAGCCGTGATACTGGTAGGTAATGCCATAAATCCGGTTGGAAATGTGGAGCGGTCCAAACTATATTCCCCTGATTTCAGTACAGAATTCCGCGCATCCAAATAGTGGAGAACGTCATCGCGGATATCGAAGATAAGTATGTGCAGGTTGTAGACATGTCATCACGGATATCGAAGATATATGGTAACTGCAGTGTATAAGGAGATAAAATGTACGCATCAACAAGACTCATTTCAATAAAAGCATTTACGCCGGAGGGAATGAAACTTCGTGACAGAATTATGGAAGAAGGAGTTGAAGGACTTATCTTCTGTGATGTATTTAAACATGGGGAGAAGATAAGGAAGGTTCCTCTTGTTGAAAAAGATGAAAGGAGAGATGTGACTTCGCCTCTGGGGGAATGGGTCAGAGAATGTTTTGCCAACCATATAGGGATGATCTATATTGGGGCTGCTGCTATAGCAGTCCGTCAGATCGCACCGCATATCATCGGCAAGCTGGTGGACAGTCCTGTCATAGTAATTGATGAAAAGGGCGAATACGTTATTCCCATATTGTCGGGACATGTAGGCGGGGCAAATGAGATATCTCAAAAAATCGCCGATATGTTTGGCGGGAAAGCTGTAATAACCACAGCAACGGATGTAAATAAGAAAAAGTCCATAGATATTTATGCCAAAGAGAATTATCTGGGCATAACAAACAAAGATGCAATTAAAAATGTATCGATGAAAATGCTCCGGAACGAGGAAGTCCGCCGCGGAGAGGATTTTGATATAGTCAGTTTCGATGATTATTTGAATCCGAAGATATACGGACCCGGTGAAAAACTTCTGCTTTACGAGAAACCATATGTAATAGGTATAGGCTGCAGAAAGGATATCAAGGCATCCCGTCTTGACAGATTTATATCCGAGAATATTTCGGCATATATTAATTCCGATGTTAAAATAAATGATTTTATGAAGGGTGTGGCAGCCATAACCTCGATAGATTTAAAACGTGAAGAGCTGGCTATAAATCTGTGGGCAGAGCAGAATATGATTCCGTTTATCACGTATGGCAAAGATGAACTTCTGGCACTAAAGGGAGAATTCACTGAATCTCAGTTTGTGGAAGAAACTGTAGGAGTGGGAAGTGTATGTGAAAGAGCTTCGGCACTTTTTGCCTCAGAAAGAAGCGTTGACTATGAAATTCCGGTCCGTAAAGTGTCCCGTGACGGCATGACATTTGCACTTGCTTATTCAAAGAATATTATCTATCCCGATTTTGTCTGATTAAAAAAATATCCTGAACTCTTGGTTTGAAGGATTTATTTGACAGTATCCCGACGGTTATGTTGTTAAATACATAAGGATGGAACACCATGAAAAAGAATGTTATTTATATAGTAGGAATAGGGCCTGGAGATGTAAAAAAAATGACCGTGGAGGCATATGAAACAATCTACGCCGCTGACGTCATTATAGGTTACGGAACCTATGTAGAACTGGTTAAGAAGAGCTTTCCTGACAAAAGCTTTCTTGTTACACCTATGACCAAAGAAGTGGAAAGGTGCCGCATGGCATATGAGGAAGCAATTCGTGATCCTGAAAAGAAAGTTGTTGTGATTTCGAGCGGTGATGCCGGTATATACGGGATGGCCTCCATAATGTATGAACTCTCCGCTGAATATCCCGAAGTAGAAGTTAAAATGATTTCGGGGGTGACGGCTGCCATATCGGGAGCAGCGCTGCTCGGTTCGCCCATTGCAAATGATTTTGCTGTGATCAGCATGTCGGACAGACTTACACCATTTGAAGTAATAGAAAAAAGGCTTATAGCTGCTGCATCTGCGGACTTTGGAATTGTAATCTACAACCCGGAAAGTCGTGGCCGTGCCGGTTACCTGAAGAAAGCCTGCGATATAATCGCTCCATTTATCAATCCCGACCGCCCCTGCGGCATAACTCAGAATATCGCACGTGTCGATGAAAACTGCAGGATACTGGAATTCCGGGAACTTCAAAACACGTCGGTCGATATGTTCACAACAGTGTTCATCCCATGCAGTAATACTGTGGTAATAAACAATAAACTGGTTACCAAACGGGGATATGTACATTAACTTTCGTAAACTGGAATTATCATAAAAAATGTCAGCAGATTAGAGAGGAAAAGAACTGAATTGAGACTTTTAGTATTTGCCGGCACCTCTGAAGGGCGCCGTCTAGCCGAAATTTTATCTGATAACCATATCCCGGCCACTGTCTCTGTCGCTACGGATTATGGCGAACTCACCATGCCGGATCTGCCGGGGATAACTGTCCGCAAAGGACGTATGGATAAACTGGGGATGGTGGAATTCATCCGCTCGGGCAGATTCGACACCATAGTTGATGCTACCCATCCCTATGCAAGGGCAGTTTCCGTGAATATCCGCTCTGCTTCAAAAGAATCCGGAGCAGAGTATCTTAGACTGGTGAGAAATACAACTCCCGGAGATGGGCAGGATGAAGGGATATATCAGTTCAGTACCGCCGAAAGCGCTGCCGAGGCACTGAAGCTTACAAAAGGAAATATACTTCTGACGACAGGAAGTAAAGATATTTCTGTTTATGCAAAAAATGAGAGTCTGAGGAAGAGGTTGTTCGTAAGAATACTGCCTGACATATCCGGTATGACAGCCTGCGAAGAGGCCGGGATAAAAGGAAAGCAGATCATCGCCATGCAGGGACCTTTCTCATTGGAAATGAATCGCGCGACTCTTCTTCATTATGACATAAAGACGCTTGTGACAAAGGAAAGCGGTAAGAACGGCGGTTTCGATGAGAAGATTGCTGCCGCAGCAGAACTTGGAGTCGGAGTATTTGTGGTGACGCATGAGGTCGAGGAAGGTCTGGGCTTCAGTGAGGTTCTCGAAAAACTGTCTGAGATTTCCGGAAAGAATATTGTTACAGGTTCTCATATAGATATTTCACTGATCGGTGTCGGAATGGGCAGTGAGGGCTGTCTTACCCTGGAAGCAAAGAATGCTATCGATAAGGCGGATATTATATATGGCGCTGAAAGGCTTATAAATACATTTGGAAGAGGAAAGAGAACTTATCCGTATTATATGGCGAAGGATATACTTCCGCATCTAGAGAGTGTTCTTGATGAAAGGACAGAAGACTCACTTTCGGCAGCCGTACTCTATTCGGGAGATACAGGGCTGTGCAGCGGAGCCGGTAGCATGAGAGAAAGCCTTCTCGACTGGAAGGAAAAAATACATGAGACCGTGGAGATACATGAGGTGCCGGGCATATCTTCATTTTCATATTTTGCAGCTAAGCTTTCGGAAAGCTGGGGGGATGCGGAACTGATAAGCATTCATGGCAAAGATTTCCGGAAAGAGAAGAACAGGATCAGAAAATCAATCGGGGAAAACGGGAAGACCTTCATACTGGTTTCAGGAAAGAAAGATGTCGAGGCTCTTTACAAACTGGTGGAAGATATGGATACCGGAAAGCTTGCGTTTGCTGCCGGCTACAATCTTTCTGCTCCGGACGAGAAAATTTTCTACGATACCGATGAGGAACTTCCTGAAGGCCTTTATACGGTTTTCATTAAGAATTCTGCCGCAGCTGGCGCTGTCTCCGAAATAAATGATACGGGAATAAAGTATACTGGAATCAGAAACCGGGATCTTATCAGAGATGAGAAGACACCTGCTACAAAGGAAGAAGTAAGAAAGATAGTACTTGGAAAGCTGGAACTGAAAAAGGATTCTGTATTCTATGATATCGGAGCCGGGACAGGAAGCATTTCCGTAGATGCTGCGCTATGTGTTCCGTCTATGAGTGTTTATTCATTCGAAAAAGAAAAGGACAGGGTGGCTCTTGTCGGAAAGAATCTGAAGAAATTCGGCATTTCAAATGTAAAGATCATAGAAGGAAGAGTTCCGGAATCCCTGGCGGAGGTTAAGAAGTTTCCGACTCATGCCTTTATCGGAGGCTCGGACGGGAAACTCAGTGATATACTGACAGGGCTGAGGGACAGGATAGTTCTGGAGAATATGAAGCTGAAGAAGGAAAAAGTGGATAAAAAAGCTTCCATTAGAGTGGTGATCACGGCTGTAACTCTCGACAAGAGAGCAGAACTTATGGAACTCAGAAAAAAATCATTTATCACTGATTATGAATTGATAGAGACGGGAATATCCAGGAGTGAACCCCTTGGAAAGGAAGAGTTCATGAAAGCTGAGAATCCGGTGGCCGTATGTTCATTTACGCTGATATAAAGCATAGAAAATGCAGAACTGATTTTGAAATTTGACGATTATTTAAAATACTGACATAGGAGGCACAATATGAGAACACCAGGTGTGGTTATAGCTGCACCCAAGTCGGGCAGCGGAAAGACGCTTATCACAATGGCATTGATGAAGGCTTTGAAACAGAGGCAGTTTTCCGTGCGTGCATTTAAATGCGGACCGGATTATATAGATCCCATGTTTCACAGGGAAGTCCTGAGAGTTCCGTCGAAAAATCTTGATACATTTTTTGTGGACGAAAAGATGCTCCGTACTCTTTATACGGAATCTATCAGTGAGACTCTTATGACCAGCAAGCTGGGTGGCAGGGGTTCCGTGGGAGGTACATCCGGTGCATGGAAAGGAATCGAGGGAAGAGGAGAGGTCACGAGTGATAAGCCTATAGCAGTTGTTGAAGGTGTGATGGGACTTTATGACGGAATTGGGATATCGGATGAGGCATCGACCTACGAGGTGGCAAGAGCTCTCAGAATTCCGATTATTCTTGTTGTGGATGCAAAAGGCATGAGCCGTTCCGTTGTAGCGGAGATTGCCGGATTCTTACGCTATGACAAAGAAGGACTTGTAAGAGGGGTTATTCTAAACAGGACAAATGAAAAGATTTATAAGCTTGTGGCTCCTATAATCGAGTCAGAGCTTAATATCTATGCTTTGGGATATTACAAGAACAATAAAGATCTGACCATAAAGAGCAGACATCTTGGTCTTATAATGCCAAATGAAGTTGAGAATCTGAGACAGAAGGTTACTACAGCTGCGGCGTCTCTTGAAAAAACAGTTGATGTGGACAATATTATCCGTATCGCAAGTACCGCTGAGAGACTTCCGGATCATCAGCTGATGATAGAAAGAATAGTGAGACAGGGGGTGAAGAGCCCGGTTATAGCGGTTGCGAGAGACAAAGCATTTTCATTTATATATGAAGATAATCTGAAGGTGCTGAGAGAAGCCGGGGCAGAGATCAGATTTTTCTCGCCTCTCAGAGATGACAGAATTCCTGAAGGAAGCAGCGGAATCATACTCTATGGGGGATATCCGGAACTTTATCTCAGTGAGCTTTCGAATAACACATCAATGCTGAACAGTGTGAGAGAAGCTATACTTGACGGAATGCCCACTATAGCGGAGTGCGGCGGATATCTTTATCTCCATGAAAAAGTTTATGATCAGCATGACAGAGGTTTCAATATGTGCGGAGTTGTAAAGGGGAGCTGTCGGGATACAGGCAAGCTTTCTCATTTCGGCTACGTTACGGTAAGGGAGAAGGAGGCAAGGTTCCTTCCTAAGGACACTGTCATACGTGCCCATGAATTCCATCACTATAACAGCACGGCAAATGATACTGCCTGCATTATAGAGAAGGCAGGTTCTGATGAAAGCTGGGAGGGTATAATGAGTGGTCCGGGAAGCTTCGTCGGATTCCCCCATTTCTTCTACCCGTCAAATCCGGAATTCGCATATCATTTTATAAAAGCAGTTATCAAATACAGAGATAAAAATAATCAGTAAGCCCTGAAACCGAGTATAGGATGAAACGAAAAAAGTCAGTAAAATCAAGGCTTCCGGAGCGGTGAATAAAAAAAATAAAAAAAATTAAAAATTCTTGTTGACAAGAATAAATCATAGTGGTAATATAAACAAGCTGTCGCGGAAAACGGCAGACACGAAAGCCTCTCAAAAGGGCTTGAATGAATATGAAGTTTGACAACTTAATAACATGACAACCCCGAAAATTCTTTTTAAATAATTAAAAGTTTT
>JAFUVQ010000059.1 GCA_017477505.1 Eubacterium sp. | reverse complement strand
TCATATAGCAACTCCTTTCAGGTTGGATATTTGGTTGATTGGTCTCTTCTAAGTATACCATATTTTGTGAGGGGTTGCTTCTTTTTATGCAATAAAAAATGCCGTATTTATGCGGCTTGCGGCGTTTCGCAAACGCCTAATATATCTTACAAATGGAGGTGGCACAAAATGAAACTTACTTGTTTACTCTATGAAGATAGGGAGGAGGTTATAGAGAGTATTTCATCATACATTAAGAATTCCGGAGATATCAAACTTGTGGTCTGCTCGTCCGAGGAGGCGTTCCCGGCAGTGCTCTACAAAGAAAGACCATCTATGTTTGTGATAGATACAAGCCTGATGAACGATAAAGGAAAAATGTCGGGATTTAACGTGGCATTGCTACTCAGGAGAAATGAGAGATATAAATACTCGGAGATAATTATCATTTCCATGAAATATGATATAGAAATAATGACACTGAATAAGCTGAACTGTTTTCGCTTTTTTTATTTTCCATGTAATTCCGCATTGATGAAATCAGCTATTAGAGATGCTGCAGACAAATATATGTCTCAGGGCAAATACAGAGATATAATGATCGAAAGCAGGGTGCTTTGTCATAACGGGGAAGTCAGCATCATAAATATCCGTGAAGTGATTTGGTATGAGGTTCACAGCAGGTTGTGTTTTATTCACCTCACAGATAACAGAGTGCGGGAGTGTTACAGGAAGGAGATTCCATTTAAGAAGAATGATATTGATGAATGCTTCATCCTGGTGAACAGATGTGATTATATAAATGTTATTTACTTTGACAGCTTTTCCGAGAGAAACTCCAGCTTAAGACTCAGGAATTCAAATGAAAAGTTTTATATGACTGCCAGCGGTGAAGAACGTTTAAGGGAGTATTTGGGATTGCAATTGAAGCTGTAAATTACTATAATAGTTTGGATAAATCGATTAAGGAGGAACGGGATTTTGATCAGTAAACTCATAAAAGGTATAAAGGAAAAAAATGCACCTATAGTTGTCGGCCTTGATCCGCAGCTCGGATTTCTTCCGGAGGATATTCTGGCAAGAGCTTATGATGAGAAAGGCAGGACTCTTGAGGCGGTTGCAGATGCCGTATTTGAATTCAACAAAGGCATAGTTGATGCAACATATGATCTTATACCTGCAGTAAAGCCACAGATAGCAATGTATGAGCAGTTCGGAATTCCCGGACTTATGGCATATAAGCAGACTGTTGATTACTGCAAGTCAAAAGGGCTTGTTGTTATCGGTGATATAAAGAGAGGAGATATAGGTTCTACTTCTGAGGCCTATGCCATAGGACATATAGGTTCCGTGGATCTTGGCGGTGAGAAGGTATATCCTTTCGATGAGGATATAGTTACAGTAAATCCTTATCTCGGGTCTGACGGTGTAAAGCCATTCATTAAGGTATGTAATGAGAATGACAGAGGAATTTTCGTTCTTGTAAAGACATCAAATCCTTCATCCGGAGAATTCCAGGACAGAGTGGTTGATGGAAGGCCTCTCTATGAACTTGTTGGTGAGATGGTAAACAGCTGGGGACTGGACAGCATGGATGGTGAATACAGCAATGTTGGCGCTGTTGTAGGAGCAACATATCCTGAAATGGGTAAGATACTCCGTGACATAATGCCGAAGGCTTATATACTTGTGCCGGGTTATGGCGCACAGGGAGGAAAGGGCAAGGACCTTGTTCACTTCTTCAACAGTGACGGACTCGGTGCCATCGTTAACTCTTCCCGTGGAATCATTGCTGCATATAAGCAGGAGAAGTATGCGGGAATGGATTATAAGGATGCGGCCAGAGCTGCCGTTGTCGATATGATCGAGGATATTTCATCAGCTTTGCAGTAATAAATGTAAATCTTTCGGGAACGGACATAACCCGTTCCGGTGTTTGCAGGTTCTAATAGTAAGTGAGGTATAAAATTGTCAAAAGTAATTGAAAGATGCAGAGTACTCAGCCAGGAGAAGCTGGCAAGTGATGTATACAGTCTTGTGCTGGATGCGCCGGACCTGGTCCGTGATGCTGTACCGGGACAGTTTGTTTCGGTTTATTCCAATATGGCTGACAGGATGCTTCCAAGACCTATCAGTATATGTGATGTTGATAAGGAAGACGGCACATTGAGGCTTGTTTACCGGGTGGTAGGAGCAGGAACCGAGGAGTTCAGTCACCTTGAAAAGGGTGATTCAGTAAAGGTTCTCGGACCTCTCGGCAACGGATATACCATGGAAGATGGAGTGCAGCTGCTCTTCGGAGGCGGTATAGGTATACCTCCTATGCTTTATCTTGCCAAGACACTTTTTGATAAAGGCGTTCCGAAGGAGAAGCTTCATGTGATACTTGGATACAGGGATGAAACCTTCCTGTTATCTGAATTTGAAAATATAGCAACCGTTCACATTTCCAGCGACATGGGAACTGTCGGAAGGAAAGGAAATGTTGTTGAACTTGCCGTTGAAGAGGAACTTACAGGTGATATCATATATGCCTGCGGACCAAAACCTATGCTGAGGGCTCTGGGTACATTTGCAGAAGAAAGAGCAATCAAAGCTGAGTTCAGCCTTGAGGAGAGGATGGCATGCGGAGTAGGTGCATGCCTTGCCTGCGTATGTGAGTCAAAGGAAGTTGATGATCATTCAAATGTGCATAACAAGAGAGTATGCGCAGATGGTCCTGTGTTCCTGTCGACGGATGTGGTTATATAAAAAGTGAGGTAGAAAGTGGCAGATCTTAGTGTAAATATAGCAGGAGTTGAATGGAAGAATCCGGTTACGGTGGCTTCAGGCACATTTGGCTCAGGAATGGAATATGATGAACTTATCGATATAGAGAGACTCGGGGCGGTCACAACAAAGGGTGTTGCAAATGTACCGTGGGCCGGCAATCCTGTGCCTCGTGTTGCTGAGGTGAGAAGCGGCATGATGAATGCCATTGGTCTTCAGAATCCGGGCATCGATACATTTATAAAAAGAGATCTTGAATTCCTGAAGGGCAAGGATACGAAGATCATTGTGAATGTATGCGGAAAGAGTGAGAGTGATTATATCGATGTTGTTGAAAGGCTGGGAGATACTGCGGCAGATATGCTGGAGATAAATGTTTCGTGTCCTAATGTTAAGGAAGGCGGTATAGCCTTCGGACAGGATCCGAAAGCTCTTCACCATATAACTGCAGAAGTAAAGAAACATGCAAAGCAGCCGGTGATCATGAAGCTTTCTCCGAATGTAACAAGCATTTCGGAAATGGCTCTCGCTGCGGAGGATGCA
The DNA here is from genome assembly GCA_017477505.1 of Eubacterium sp. Lineage (GTDB taxonomy): Bacteria > Bacillota > Clostridia > Lachnospirales > Lachnospiraceae > Eubacterium_Q. The sequence goes on along the minus strand of JAFUVQ010000059.1, from coordinate 12,538 downwards.
GGTGCGGATGCGCTGTCTCTCATTAATACCATAACAGGCATGAAGATCGATGTGGAGAAATGCTCATTTGTCCTTGCCAATAAGACAGGCGGAGTCTCAGGACCATGTATTAAGCCTATAGCTGTGAGAATGGTTTATGAGGTCTGTAAGGCAGTAAAGATACCGGTCATCGGTATGGGTGGAATCTCCTGCTGGGAAGATGCTGTGGAATTCATACTTGCCGGAGCTACGGCAATATCTGTGGGAACAGCAAACTTTACTGACCCTGCAGCAAGCATCAATATAGTGGACGGTATCGAAAACTATATGGACAGACATGGATTTGAAAAGCTTTCAGATTTCAGAGGAATCGTTAAATAATGTCGGAAAAGAATATATAAGAGGTTCCGTACAGTGACAGGTATGAAGAAAATCGGAAAAGATAAAAACAGAAAACTGATAAGATACAGATTTGCGGATGAGCTGCTGTCAACTGATACCAAGATATCATTTGTGGCAGGCCTCATCGCTGCTGTGCTCCTTATCGCATCGATTGTGATAGGAATAGTGAAGAAGGGTGAAGCCGGAGATGTGACTGGAATGATGCTGGGGATAGCTCTCGTTATGTCGGTGACGGGAATCATCTTCGGCGGACTATCTTTCAGGGACGTTACCGGAAGTAACAACGGAAAGAGATATGCGGTAGAGCTTTCTGTTATCGTTTTGATAGCGCTTGTAATACTGATGGTGATCTAGTCGGAATAATACGGCCGTGTCTTGCGAGTGAGACATGAAAACGCTATTGTATCGGAAGACGGCACGGAGAACATCAGAGGGAGTCTGGTGCGGCGCCCGTGTAAGGAAAGAGAACCTAAATAAGTGTGGAGATTGACGTATAGATTAGTAATAAGAGAGGAAATGTGGTGACAGACCACACGGGATGAAAATGCAGGATTATCTGGTAGAACAATTTGAACTTTATAAAGAAAGGATTGCAGAGATTCCGCAGGAAACCATGCCCGAAGGCAGGTTTGCGGATTTTTTTGTTTCTGCGGCAGAATATATAAATTATGTCATCAAGGTTCGGGAAGAACTGGGCGGGGACGGAAGTTATAAAGGCAGCGAGGATTTACAGGTTTTAAATGAAAAGCTTTTTAAGGGACTTTATGGTGAGGATTATGAAAGATCCTACGCCAATCCGGATTATGCGGACTCTGTATTCGGTTCCTACAGTAAGCCGCTTCAGTTTCTGGCGGCTGAACTGCATATGCTTCCGCAGCTTATATATGACGGTAAGGATGAGGAGCTTGTCATACTTCTGGAGCTCTTTATAGAAATATACTGTAATTTCCTGGCAGAGGAAAAACCGCTTATAAAGACCATAGAAGAAGCTGTTTACTACTGGGCGTTTGATTATGCCGATATTTTCGCTGAGGACAGAATAAGAGAAATCTTTATTCCTCAGGATAATCTTCCGAAAAAAATAGTGATGGAAGCTGATCTTTCTGATATATCATATCTATACAGATATGGGGAGATGATAACTGACAGTGAGATACGCCTGGCAGAATTCATGAATAAGCTTTCCGAAGAAGAGATAGAGAGTATGGCCTCTACATTTACCGGAGGATTCAGGAGAGGCTTTGTTACCATGAATGTCGATTTTGATTCCAGAAAAACTGTCAGTATAAGATACTTCATAGGACAGGAAAGAATGGTCAGGGCTGCAGTGAAAAAGTTTGAGGCCATGGGACTGGGAGTCATACTATCCAGATATTCGGTCAGCCGTGTGATTCGTAAGGGAATAGGAAAGCAGGGCTTTGTCAACCTGAGTGCACCAAGGCAGTTTGAGTACGATCACAGAATGGATGATGCCATTTTCTTCGACAGAAAGTTCTGTGACAGGAAGCTTTCAGTGATTCGTGCGGCATATGAAAAATATGCCGATGATATATCCGGTTACGGCGGACCCGCAGTCATCGAATGCTTTGGAGAGAAGGATTTCGAGCCGGTGGCAAAGGATACATCCATAACATATACCGATAAACAGCAGGAGCTTTCGGTATACATGTCCCGTGAGGAGGGGATGCTCCGAGAGGAGTTTCTTCCGGGTGACAGTTACAGCTTCACGATAATAGCATTCCCTGTGCCGGATATAGGAGATGATTTCGAAGCTGTATTCAGGGAAACCGTAAATATTAATACTCTTGACAGCAGTGTATGGACCAAGATTCATCAGCACATAATAGATGTGATGGACAGGGCGGCATATGTAAAGGTTGAGGGAAGCGGCAGCAACAGGACTGATATGAAGATCATCATGAGAAAGCTTGCCGATCCTGACAGAGAAACACAATTTGAGAACTGTGTTGCGGACGTAAATATTCCTCTGGGGGAGGTCTTTACATCCCCTGTACTTAAGGGGAGCGGGGGACTTCTCCATGTCAGCAGTGTATATATAAACGGTCTGCAGTTCAAAAATCTTTCAATCGAGTTTGAAGACGGAATGGTAAAGTCTTACAGCTGTGACAACTTTGATGATACGGAAAAATGTAAGGCATTTATCGATGACAACATACTTTTCCATCATAAGACACTTCCGCTCGGGGAATTTGCGATAGGAACAAATACATTTGCCTATGATATGGGAAGACGCTTCGATATTATGGCGAAGCTGCCAATACTCATCATGGAGAAGACCGGACCTCATTTCGCAGTGGGGGATACCTGCTACAGTCATGCTGAGGATACTAAGGTATATAATCCTGACGGAAAGGAAATCATTTCCAGGGAAAATGATTTTTCGCTTCTCAGGGATACTGAACCTGAAAAGGCTTATTTCAACTGTCATACGGATATAACTATTCCTTTTGATGAACTCGGCAGACTTTATGCAGTTTATGAAGATGGAAATGAAGTTGACATAATACGTGACGGACGTTTCGTGCTGGTGGGCACGGAAAAACTTAATGAAGGGATTGATGGGGTAAAATGAATATTCTTGAGATAATCAGAAATAAAAGAGATGGCAGAAAACTGACGGATGATGAGATAGATTTTTTTGTAAAGGGGATTACGGATGGAAGCATTCCCGATTATCAGGCATCCTCGCTTCTGATGGCAATATTCCTTAACGGAATGGATATTGAAGAGACGACAAAGCTTACCATAGCCATGGCTGAAAGCGGGGATATGCTGGACCTTTCCGGGATAAACGGTACAGTCATAGATAAGCATTCCACCGGAGGAGTCGGTGATAAGACAACTCTTATCATAGGACCTATACTTGCGGCTCTGGGAGTTCATACTGCGAAGATGAGCGGAAGAGGCCTGGGACATACCGGCGGCACAGTAGATAAGCTGGAAAGCATTCCCGGGTTTAAGTCTGAGCTTTCAGAAGAGAGGTTTATTGAAGTAGTAAATGAAGTGGGTTTCTCTGATGTAAGCCAGACAAAGAGCCTTGCTCCTGCTGATAAAAAAATATATGCACTGAGGGACGTTACCGGTACGGTTGAGAATTATTCGCTGATAGCTTCAAGTATAATGAGTAAAAAGCTGGCGGCAGGTGCAGCCGGTATAGTGCTGGATGTCAAATGCGGCAGCGGGGCATTTATGAAAGATGAAGAATCCGCAAAGCAGCTGGCAGAGGTAATGGTCGGAATCGGCAACAATGCTGGAAGAAAAACGGTAGCACTCATCACGGATATGAATGAGCCGCTCGGACGCTTCGTGGGAAATACACTTGAGGTTATAGAGGCTGTTGAAGTTTTAAAAGGTCATGGTGAGGAGAGACTCACGGAAGTTTCTATGGCACTGGCGGCCGAAATGCTGAGAATCGCCAGCTGCCTTGAAGAAGGAAAAGACGGGAAGTGCAGTCCGGATACGGACAGATTCATGGCAGAAATAAAGAGAGTGATCGAAGACGGTTCAGCGCTGGCCAAGTTTCGTGAATTTGTCAGAGCCCAGGGCGGTGATGACAGTTTTGTTGATGATTACAGCCTGCTGGGAACTGCTGAGTATACATTTGATGTTAAATCTTCAGAGGCGGGATATCTTGCATCCTGTGATACCGAGAAGATAGGGCTTGCCACCATGCACCTGGGCGGCGGAAGGCAGGAACTGGATGATGTGATCGACCCTGTTGTAGGTGTTGAGATAAAGAAGAAACTGGGTGAATATATAGAGGCCGGTGAGATACTGGCAGTAATACATTCGAATGACCGGAAGAAGAGTGAAGAGGCAGCGGATATGATCAGAGAGGCATACACTCTGACAGATTCTGAGCCATCGAAAGGTAAAACGGTCATAGAACGGATTGTATAAAGGCTCCTCCCCCGCTTCTGTACAAAACTCACTTGTAAATAAACCCGGTTAGGGTTATAATTATCATGTTGGCAAAAATGCTTTATTCATTTATGAAGAGGAGGAAAAGATGGGAATTTTACAGAGATTTAAAGACATTATGGCTTCAAATATCAATGCACTTCTCGATAAGGCAGAAGATCCTGAGAAGATGATTGACCAGACAATGCGTAATCTTACAAGAGATCTTGCTAAGGTTAAAGAAGAGACAGCAGCTGTTATGGCTGATGAGAAGAGAGCTAAGAGAGAGCTTGATGAGTGTTCTGAATCTGTAGCTAAGATGCAGGCATATGCCGAGAAGGCTGTTATGGCCGGAAATGATGCGGATGCTGCTAAGTTCCTTCAGGAGAAGGCAAGACTTGCAGCAAAGCAGCAGTCCTTACAGCAGGCTTATGATGTGGCTGCTTCCAATGCTATGAAGATGAGACAGATGCATGACAAGCTTGTATCCGATATAAATGAACTTGATTCCAGAAGAGATGCAATTAAGGCTAAGATCAGAGTTGCCAAGGCTCAGCAGAAGATCAACGATATGACATCCAACGTTGATTCTACATCAAGCATCGCTGCATTTGAAAGAATGGAAGCAAAGGCTGATGCTATGCTGGATATTGCAAATGCAACAACGGATCTTATCTCTAATGCGCCAAGTAATCAGATTGATGATCTTGCAAATAAGTATGAAGCTTCTCCTGATGCAGCCGTTCAGGATGAACTTGAAGCGCTCAAAGCAAAACTCGGAGTTGCAGCCGAGGGCGGCGCTCCTGCTGAAGAGTAATGCAGGGATTAAATGATAGGCAAGAAGAGGCCTGCTCCTACGTGGAGGGGCCTCTTCTTATACTTGCAGGAGCGGGCAGTGGAAAGACCCGCGTTATAACACACCGTATCGCGTATCTGATTGAGGAATGTAATGTGAATCCATTTAATATACTGGCTATTACATTCACCAATAAGGCTGCAAAAGAGATGCGTGAAAGGGTTGACAACCTTATAGGATTTGGGGCTGAAAGTGTATGGGTCAGTACATTTCATTCAATGTGCGTACGGATACTACGTCGCTTTTATGACAGGCTTGGTGGAAATAATAATTTTTCAATCTATGATACCGATGAGCAGAAGACCGTGATGAAGGAGGTTCTGCGCCTTCTGAATCTTGATCCGAAGCAGTATCCTGAGAAGAAGATTCTGTCCATCATTTCCAAGGCGAAGGAAGAATATATCAGTCCGGATGATATGGAGAGACAGTCATTCGGAAATTTCGGTGATATCAAGATTGCGCAGTGTTACAGGGAGTATCAGAAGCGTCTCAAGGCGAATAATGCTCTTGATTTTGATGATCTTATCTTCAAGACCATACAGCTTTTTGAACGCCATCCTGACGTTCTGGAGATGTATCAGGAACGCTTCAAATACATAATGGTTGATGAGTATCAGGATACCAATCATACTCAGTTTATACTTGTTAAACAGCTCAGCGCAAAGTACAGGAACCTCTGCGTAGTGGGTGATGACGACCAGTCCATATATAAATTCCGTGGTGCGGATATCAGCAATATCCTTGATTTTGAAAGTGTTTTTCCTGATGCGAAGGTTGTAAGACTGGAACAGAATTACCGTTCCACCTCGAATATACTTAATGCCGCAAATGCGGTCATCGCAAACAACAAGGGCCGTAAGAAGAAGACTCTGTGGACCGATAAGGGAGACGGCGAAAAAATACATTTTACTAAATATGAAAATGAATTTATCGAGGCTCAGCGTGTTACAGAGAAGATTCTTGAGATAAATGAAAAGGGCGTTCCGCTTTCGGATATAGCCGTTCTTTATCGTACAAACATGCAGTCCCGTGTCCTCGAGGAGAAACTGATTCTGACAAGCACGCCATATAAGATTTATGGCGGACAGAATTTCTACGGACGTAAGGAAATCAGAGATATCGTATCTTATCTTAAAGCAATTGACAATCCGGCGGACGGCAGTTCATTTAAGAGGATTATAAATGTGCCGCGTCGCGGCATCGGTGATACTACCGTGAACCGGATCTGGGACTATGCCGCAGAAAATGATATGTCAGTATACGACGCAATGCTTATGGCGGACAAGCTGCCGGATATAAAGCGAGCAGCGGGCAAGATAGGTGAATTCGTGAAGCTGATGGAAGGACTTCGGGAGCTGTCACGTGAAGGTGACATTACTGCACTCTATGATGAAATCATGGACAAGACAGGCTACAAGGTTGAGCTTGAGGCTGAGGGAACCGATGAGGCAAAGGCACGTCTTGAGAACCTGGAAGAGCTCCGTAATAAGATCATTCAGTATGAAAGAGATGCTGAGGAACCGAGTCTTACCGAGCTTCTTGAAGATATAGCGCTGGTTGCGGACGTTGATAATGAAGATGGTTTGGAAGATGGCGCTTTGGGAGGAAATGGATTTGTAACTCTGATGACACTTCATAGTGCCAAAGGGCTTGAGTTTCCTTATCTGTTTATCGTCGGCATGGAAGAAAGACTCTTCCCGAGCGGGCTTTCCATGGATTCCGGAGATCCTGATGATCTTGAGGAGGAGAGAAGACTCTGCTATGTAGGTATAACAAGAGCCATGAAAGAGCTTTACCTTTCAGCAGCTGCAAGCCGTATGGTAAGCGGCAGCAGAATATATCCTTCGGAATCCAGATTTATCGAGGAGATACCGGATGAACTGATTGATATGAAAGAAGAGTTCCCGGGAATGCGGAGAAATGCATTTGATAACGGAGCCTTCGGAGGACGCGGAAGTTCCGGCGGATACGGAAGCGCTTCGTACGGCGGCGGTTCAGGAAACTACGGATCGTCGTATGGCGGTAGTTCTTATGGAAGTGGTTCGTATGGAAGCGGTTCGTACGGCAGCAGTTCAGGCGGTCGAGGTGCGTCATACGGAGGCTCAGACAGAGGTGGATCGGGTGCCGGAAGCTCATATGGAAGTACAACGGGCAGCAGGAGCAGAAGCACGACCGGCAGGAGTGCATTCGCATCCTACGGTGGTACTAATCCGTACAAGAAAGAGGCACCATCCGGCAGCGGTGCATTTACCGTTGATTATGCTGTGGGTGATACTGTAAAACATATCAAATTCGGTAAAGGCAAGGTGACTGAACTGATCAAGACAGGTAACGAATACGAAGTAACTGTAGATTTTGACAGGGTCGGTGAGAAGAAAATGTTTGCTTCTCTTGCCAGATTAAAGAAGCTCTGATTAATAAAAAGATAATAAAAAAATCGTAATTTAGGGTGGCGCTATATGTTGTATTGTGCTATACTTTAATTACTATATGATATATGAAAGGTGGTTTACGGAATGAAGAAAGAACTTATAGTTGAAGACAATCCAATCAAGGATGCAAAGAATGCCATAATCACAATCTCAATCATCGTTGGTGTTATTACTATTATTGCAGGTATTGCATTTGCAGTTTATAAGTATCTCACACCTGATTATCTTGATGATTTTGATGAGTTTGATGATGACTTCGATGATGATTTCTTTGAGGATGATTCAGAGATTACAGAGGATGTTAAGCCGGAAGTAGTGGCTGAGTAATTACAAATATTACAGATACTCCTTTCATAAGAGAGAGTGTTATCTCGACTTTGTTCGGGGTGGCACTCTTTTCTTTTATTCATGGTTGGACATTATCTATGACAGGGATGCTTTCAAGAGACTGATAATTGTATAGAATAGTTCTCGCGGGAGTGAGAGTGAAGTGTATTTGTGATAGTTTTTATTCGAAGGAGGAAGTATATGAGGGGTAAAAAGAAAAACAGAGCATTTGCATTTATCATTACATTTGCAATGCTGTTTATAATATTCGGCAGTCATATCACGGCTGAAGCGGAAGTGAATCTGGGAGATCCGTCATCTCCGTTTTCATATGCAGACATTCTTGATGGGGACATGCATGAAACAGGTGAGATTACCTTAGTTGCCTATTCCGGAACTGATACAAAGATTGTGATTCCTTCTACTATTGATGGCAAGACTGTAGTAGGGCTGGATGAATTCTTTCTTTGGGAACGCTATGATATAGAAGAAGTGGTACTTCCGGATACGCTCCAATACATTTGCATGCATGCTTTCTCATTTACTTCAATTACTGAAATTGTTATTCCTGAGGGAGTAAAGAGTATATCTGATTATGCGTTTATGGCGTGCAATAATCTGAAGAAGATAACACTGCCATCAACCCTTCAGGATGCTACCGGTGCATTTTACTCAAGTGGGGTTGGATGCCTTGAAGAGATAAATGTAAGTGAGGATAATCCTTATTTTACTTCTTCAGATGGCATTCTTTTCAATAAAGATAAGACAATCCTTATGAAATATCCGAATGGTAGAACAGGAAAATATACAGTTCCGGAGAGTGTTAAGACTATAGGATATACTGCTTTTGAAGGAAGTAATCTTGACAGAGTATATCTTCCGGAAGGGTTAGAGTATATTGCTGATAAAGCTTTTTCATCTTCTAGAATTCAGAGTGTATTTGTCCCGGACACTGTTGAAACATTCGGTTATGAAGTTGTAGATAGTAGTTCTAACACACGACCGGTTCTTTTGGGAAGTGAAGGCTCAACTGTTTACTATTATACACAAGGTTATTCATATGATTTCGCAGATCCGGCAAAGGCTTTTTCTGATATAGATGAAAATGCATTTTATTACATTCCTAGCCTTTGGGCAAGCCAGACAGAACCTAAGATAACATCAGGTATGAGTGGTAATAAGTTTAAGCCGTTTAATATGTGTAACAGAGCTCAGATGATTACATTCCTCTGGAATGCAAAGGGCTGTCCGGATGCTGACCTTACTAACAATCCATTTACCGATGTCAGTGAAAGTGATTTTTATTATGAAGCGATTTTGTGGGCGAAGCAGGCAGGAATTACGTCCGGAAAGACAGCGACAGAGTTTGATCCTATGGGACCGTGCAGCCGCGGACAGTTCGTCATATTCCTCTGGCGTGCATGCGGAAGACTTGAAGTTGAATTCGAATCTGAATTCGCTGATGTTACGGCTGGTACAGATCTTTCAAAGGCTGTATCCTGGGCTTGTTTCAACCACATAACATCCGGTGTCACCGCTACCAAGTTCAAGCCATCAACCAGCCTAAATCGCGCTCAGGCAGTAACCTTCCTCTGCCACGCAAGACGGAGTTTAACGATGTATGATTAATTAATCGCTAGAATGAAAATGTCACAGCTTTCTTTGTATTATTCTATAAAGAAGGATGTGGAATATGCCGGTGTACTTGTGTACGGAGGTGCAGATAGTTGATGGGAGGGCTTTCATGATAAGAAAGAAAATAGCGTTATTACTGGCATTAATGGTTTTATTTGTATATCTGCCTGACAGAGCCACATATGTATCAGTGGTTCAAGCGGCCAAGGGCGATACTTTTACTACGGAAGACGGTATAGTTTATCAAGATTATGGAAATAGTACTGCGATAATAACAGGTTATGTAGGAGAAGCTGATGAAATCACTATTCCTGCAGCTATAAATGATTATGCAGTTACAACTATCGGAAATGATGCTTTTATGAATACTAATCTCAAAAAGATTATTATTTCCGAAGGCATTTCTAAAATTATGAACTCTTCATTTACTTATATGGATAATTTAGAGGAGTTGATTCTTCCGGAGAGTATGCAGAGTATATATCCTGATGCTTTTACGTACTGTAAGCTTAAAACTCTCTATGTCCCTTCAAAGGTGACAGATCTTAGTTTTTTGCATTCAATGAATAGTTTTGTACATATAGACATCAGTCCTGATAATACGGCTTACAAGTCTATAGATGGTGTAGTATACACAAAGGATATGAAGACTCTGTATTATTATCCCAAGTATAAAGCAGGAACTATGCGTGTCCCTTATGGTGTAACATCTATTGCAGAAAGTGCGTTTTTTGGAGCGGAGAATATAACAGGAATAATACTTCCTGATTCTGTTACAAGCATTGGTGCTGGATCGATTACTCTCAGTAATGCAAACGCATTTGTTCGTGTTCCTTCATCCGTAACTGAAATAGGTCAGTATAATTTTTCAGTATATAATGTTGTGTTTGGAGAAAAAGGATCTGTCGCAGAGGAATACGTTAAATCAAAAGGATATCCATTCATGGAGGACAAATGTGGATTTGTGGATGTAAGAGAAAGCGATTTCTATTATGAACCTGTTCTTTGGGCATGTCAGACTGATCCGCAGATTACTTCCGGTGTTAATGATACTCATTTTAAACCTCTTGTTACATGTAACAGGGCGCAGATGGTTACTTTTTTGTGGAGATGTGCCGGTTGTCCTGAACCTAATAATAATAACAATCCGTTTAATGATGTAAATGAAAATGACTTTTTCTACAAGGCTACACTTTGGGCAGTAGAAAAGGGAATAACTGCCGGAAAGACTGAGGAAACATTTTCTCCGTACGAAGGATGTTCCAGAGGACAGTTTGTAGTATTTGTATGGAGAATGTGCAATAAGCAAAGACCTGAAGTGGAAGGTACTGATTTTGTTGATATAGATCCTGAAAGTGAGCTTGGAAAGGCTGTTAGGTGGACGAACTGGAGAGGCCTGACACAGGGTATAGATGCAACACATTTTGGACCTAAGAAAGATATAAACAGGGCACAGGCTGTATCAATTCTTTTCAGGGGCAGATTATTTGTTATTAAAGATGAATAATGAAAATGAGTTGTGTTTTCCCTGTGGATACTTTATAATCGAAATGGTTTATTAACAAGTTAAATGGAGGTTTACTATGGGGCTTTTTGACAGATTAATGACGAATCTTGGGGATGAATATAGTTCTGTTCGTGTTGATATCACGGCCGGAGAAAAGCCGGAAGGTAAGGAAGAACAATCCGGTATGTCCAAAGAAGAACATGATAAGCTGGAGAATATCTGCCTTGCAACAGTGGCGCTTTCACTTTATACAGCGATAAGCGACGGAAGTATTTCCATTGATGAATATATGGAAATGGATCTTGGTATATCAAAGATCAACAAGGTTACATATATTCCGGATGATATTATGGATGAAGTAAAGAAGATTTACGATAAGCAGAATATCAAATGGCCGGAGGTTACGGTATTCCTTGATAATGTTTCTGATATGGATCTTATCAATATGAAAGAGGGAATGGCAAAGATCGCAAATGCTACTGATGGTATAGACGCTGCAGAAAAGCAGGTTATCGAGCAGTTTAATTCCTATATCATCAACCGTAATCTGTAGCTTGAAAATGCAAAAAAACGTCATCAAAAAATAGTAAAAAATAATTTATTTTTTGCTTGACTTTTGTTTTTGGTTTAATTATAATAGCGCTTGTGCTTTGAGAGAGGTAAGGGGTCTTAGCTCAGCTGGGAGAGCATCTGCCTTACAAGCAGAGGGTCACAGGTTCGAGCCCTGTAGGCCCCATCAATAATCTTTTTACTAAGCGCTTATGGCGGGATAGCTCAGCTGGCTAGAGCACGCGGTTCATACCCGCGGTGTCGAGGGTTCAAGTCCCCCTCCCGCTATTTTGAAAAATCATTGACACATTGGTTGTGTTTATGTATAATGTTTCTTGCGCTGATAGCAAGGAACGCCTTTCGGGGTGTGGCTCAGCTTGGCTAGAGCGCCTGATTTGGGATCAGGAGGTCGCAGGTTCGAATCCTGTCACCCCGACTCCGAAACTTTAATATGCGGGTGTAGTTCAATGGTAGAACACCAGCCTTCCAAGCTGGACACGTGGGTTCGATTCCCATCACCCGCTTTTCCTGTGTCCGTAGCTCAGCTGGATAGAGCAACGGCCTTCTAAGCCGTGGGTCGGGGGTTCGAATCCCTTCGGGCACATACGTCCTGATTCGCGTAAGCGGATCAAGGATCTGAGCACAGCAATGACAATCGTGCACAGCACAGATTTCTGCGAAGCAGAAATAACACCGCGTGGCGGAGTCAGTGCCAGAATAACGAGCAGGTTATCTGCTCGCAATTTTTATATTAGTAACTATGGTGGGTATGGCGCAGTTGGCTAGCGCGCCAGATTGTGGCTCTGGAGGCCGTGGGTTCAAGTCCCACTACCCACCCATGCTTTATTTCTGGGATAATAAGTCCTAATTACCTTCTTGATGGGCTATAGCCAAGCGGTAAGGCACAGGACTTTGACTCCTGCATTCGTT
>JAFUVQ010000058.1 GCA_017477505.1 Eubacterium sp. | reverse complement strand
CGCCACGGTAATTTTCTGAATCAGGGTTTTTTCCTTGCGATTTTCCTCCACATAATTGAAAGAGAAAAACTCGCAAAAGTGCGTAAATTCAAGGATTGTCAGGTATTCTGCCTTGTTAGCAGAACCACAGTCTCCACATGCTGCGTATTTGGAAATTGATCTATCGATCCTCCACGAACCGGAATATATCCATTTGCTTCAAATATCTCGAGATCCCGGGCTAGCGAGGTCGGTTTGCAGCTTACGTAGACTATGTTTTCAACGCCATAAGACAGTATTTTGGCAAGGGCTTTCGGATTAACACCGTCGCGGGGCGGATCAAGGATTATAAGATCCGGTTTCTCTTCCAGTTCATCAAGCTTCTTCAGCACATCTCCCGCGATAAACTCACAGTTGGTGAGCCCGTTCAGCCTGGCATTTTCTCGGGCCGCTTCCACGGCCTCTTCAATGATTTCGATACCATAAACCTTTTCGGCAATCGGTGCCATCAACTGAGCTATTGTTCCCGTTCCGCTGTAAAGATCATATATTACACCTGTCTTTTTCTTTTGCTCAGCCCCGGCTTCCTGTGCCTCATCACTGCCGGCATCCGTCACTCTGCTGCCTGAAAGCGCCTCTAAGACATACTCTCTTACCTTGGAATAAAGCACTTCGCTGCCTTTGGTATTCGTCTGGAAAAATGAAAATGGAGAGATTTTGAACTTGAGCCCCAGCACTTCCTCCATGATGTAGTCCTCTCCGTAGAGTAGCGTAACTGTATCAGGAATTATCGCATCCGCAAGGGTATCGCATTCTGTATATAAAACTCCTACTATTCTGTTGTAGTAAGAGAGTGATTCAAACTCGCCATTACCTACATTATCTTCAAAACTGCCTTCCACTCTCTGGAATTTGCCCCTGGTATCTCTTACTATCTTCTTTTTGGTCTTAAGCTTTTCATATCCATGAGACGTATACGCATCAAGCCCTACAGGCTCATTTTCTCCAAGTGACAGAAGCCCGGCCACGTATTCCGGAAGATGAAGTTCATCAACTGTTTCACTCCTCTTTTCGTTCCATGGGATATTCCGTGTATTTTCGTCAATACTATGATGAGTAGTCGTCACAAGGTTAACAAGAATACTTCCGTCAGTGGCAGACTGTCTAATTACAAGATTTCTTAATACACCTGTATGTGAAAATGTATTATAATGCGGAACTCCAAGTTTCCTGTAAAAGTCCTGAGTATACTTTACGATTTTGTTCAAAGTAGGATTAACAATGGCACAGGAATCTATAGAAATAATATCGTGAGTAGAATTCTTTCTGTGAAGCCCCAGCGTCAGAGGTCCGTCCTTCTCGGCGTCACCAAAAGTGAACTCCATCTTATTTCTGTACCTGAACTGATCCGGAGAGCCACTGATTCCGTCCCATTTTATACGCGGCAATTCAGGCCTTACAGGTTTTTCATCAAAACAGATTACATTTGAAAGAACCTCCTTCACCATCTCTTCCTTCAGTTCCAGCTGATTAAGATATGACATTGTCTGATATGTGCAGCCTCCACACTGGTAGAAATGATTACACATAGGTCTCTTCGTTTCGAGAGACGACTTCTTCTTCACGTCAAGAAGACGCGCCTCAGCACGTCCCTGTTTCTTTTTAATGACCCTCGCCTGAACAGTCTGCCCCGGAAGTGCATCCTTCACAATGACTTTTCGTTCGGTACCGTCATCCTCTTTATATGTGAAACTTCCTCTGTTGGGAAAGCTGTAATGATCTATAATTCCCTCAATAATATCGCCCTTTTTCATACCTGGTCCCCTCGTTTTTTTAATTCGACTAGATTAAAATCCACCGTCCCGTCCTTATATATCTCCATGATCATAAAAGTCTTTCTTCTCGGAGTCTGTCTTGGAAATGAAACGCTTCCCGGATTTACCACTGTAATATCCTCCCGCCTTATGACAGCAGGAACATGTGTATGGCCATATACTGCTATGTCGCATCCCTGTTCCAGCGCAGCATACTCCAGATTCTGAGTTCCGCCATTAACATAGTATCTGTGACCATGGGTCAGAAAAATCCTGTGACCTTCAATGTCTATCACCTGAAATGCGGGAAGATTTCCGTTCCAGTCGCAGTTTCCTCTTACAAAGTAACATGGGAATCCGGCGGCATCGGATGAACGAGCTTCTCCCACGTCTTCTACAATGCTGCATATCGTTTTCGGATCACACTCGAGATCCCCGGCATGAAGCATCATATCAAATGGTCCTGCCTTTTTCAGAACATCATTGATATTACAATTCTTACCGTGACTGTCACTTATGATCAGTATTCTGCTTTTAATATTTCTATAAAACTTATCTTTATCTATCATGATCGCAATTTCCGGGTAAATAGTATAAACCGTTCATAGGTAGCATCTATATCAGACCGCTTAACCAAGTTTTTCACGCATAGCCCTCAGAGCCTTGCCTCTGTGGCTTATGGCATTCTTCTCTTCGGGACTTATCTCAGCCGAAGTCTTTCCATATTCGGGAAGGAAGAAAATCGGATCGTAACCGAAACCGTTTTCGCCTGCTATCTTATGTCCGATACGGCCTTCCATAGTTTCAACACATACTTCACTTCTTCCGTCAGGGAATACAGCCGCAACCGCACATACGAATCTTGCAGTCCTTTCCTCATCCGGTACGCCCTCAAGTCTTTCAAGAATAATGCGATTCTTCTCGCTGTAAGGAGTATCATGTCCCAGATATCTTGCAGAGTATATTCCCGGTTCCTTACCGAGGCAGTCAATCTCAAGGCCCGAATCATCAGCCAGAACGAGCTCGTGACATACTTCATTTACAGCCTTAGCCTTTATCAAAGCATTTTCCGCAAATGTAGTTCCTGTTTCATCGATATCTATATCAATTCCTGCCTCCTTCATGGAGATAACCTCATAACCAAGGTCACCCATTATTTCCCTTATCTCTCTTACTTTATTCTCATTACCTGTTGCAAATATCAATTTCTTCATTTTTATTTCCTTTCATTTTCACTCATCGCTTCACCGTAAATGCCTTCAGGCACACATTTGCCTCGAGCTCTTCCTCGGTCCTTGTCCACTTGCTTCCGTACTGGCTGATATATCCTTCGCCATCAGTGATATCAGCTTTGGATGACCTGTCATTTGCAGCATATTCAACCGCAACCGGTTTTTGGGATCCCGGTGTTTTGATATATACCAGAACCGCAAACCGTTCTCCCGGTTTAAGCCACAGTTCCTCATCTGATAAATGGACCGTATAATATCCGGCATACCTCGTTCCTCCCGATGCGACAAGTTCCTTCTTCTCAAAATCATTTGTATCCTTGAAGTCATGGACCAGATACACCGAGAACTCCGTATTCTTATCAGTTGAGTAAAATGAGACGCCGGCCAGCCTCTCATCCCCCTCTGCAGTATATACATTTGCAAAATACGAGGTATCGCTCTCAAAGCCCATCTGACCTACCCAGCCCAGCATATCGGACTGATAGATACGGTCGAAATTATCTTTTTCGGCAAGGCGTGTATAAACCACTGACTGAGTACAAATATTCGGATCCTCGTAAGACACATAGAAATATCCGCCTTCACCGAAGCTTCTGCCCCAACTGTTCCTGCATATAAATGCTCCGTCTTTTTTCGGTTTTTCACCGAAGTTATCTCTGGAATAATTATCATCCCAGCCGACTATCACCACATCATGATTGGGCTTGTGGGGTTCAGGGGAATAATACGCATCATTTTCATTATTATAATATTTCGAATCCAGATTATCGTAAGACATGGCAAGGTACAGAGAAGTCTCTATCCCGCCGTAACGGTAGATAGCACTCTTGATGACCTCGTCATCTCTCTCATTTATTACAACTGCCTCTTCCAGATGCTTGGCTGCAGTAAGCTTTTCGTCGGTTTTTCTGTCGCCGTAAGGGTCGTCCTCTTCATATACGGGCCCCTGCCATGCTGCCATATAGGCAATGCTCATACTGTGGTCTCCGCCTGCTGCAACGTCCAGCTTGTAGCTGTTGGACAAAGTCATATGGTCGGGGGAATATATATTTTCCTCGTAAGGCATTGTTACAGTTTCCAGCGCTCCGAGCGAAGCAAATGCCCAGCAGGTTCCGTATTTTCCCTGATCTCTGACCGGAGTCACCCTGTCATCCTTCCTCATGTCATAAGCTGCCGGAAGCGCAGGATTACCGTTAATCTGAGAAAAATCGATATAATTCTGGGCGAAGCTCATTTCCACATTGTAATCAAGTGTCTTCATCCTGTCATCAAGGGGAATGAATACTACATCCTGCAGTACCCACACGTCATCCACGGTAAGACTGACTTTTGCGTCTCCTCTTTCGATGACAAGGTCACCTCCGCTGTAGCGTCGCACCGCACAGCCGAGAATATCCTCAAGGAAATCCTCTGAAGCAAAGGGTTTCAGGTTTGCGTCCACAAGAACTCTGTAATTCAGCCCTTTTATACTGTGCCCTTCAAGACGTATGTCCATGGGTTCGCCGCGGGTTCTCTCTCTCAGCATATCCCCGACGCCCTTAGCCGCCTCATCATAGTCATCGGATTTACTGATACTTCTTCCCGCAGTACCCGACTGGATGAAATAAAGCCCGAAGACAATTATTATGATTGTAAGTATAATGATTATTACTTTTTTCATTTACCTTTTTCCTGTAGGCTTAGCTCCCATAAACTGATAGAGATAAGTCTTGATCATTCCGTTATATATCTTACGGTTTTTGTCGGCCTTTCTGCCGATATGCTTCTCAACCTCTTCATATGAGGAAATGAGGAACATGGACCAGTCCTTAAGTCCTGCGTATGCCTCGCCGATCTCCCTGTAGAGTTCCGGCAGTGCTTCTCTCTCCTCAAGTCTCTCACCATATGGAGGATTTGTTATTATAAAGCCATAGGATTTAGGTGATGAGAGTTCCTTGACAGGTCTTGCCTGGAAATGAATATATCTGTCAACCCCCGCTTCCCTGGCATTCTTCATGGCAACCTTTATCATAGACGGGTCTATGTCATAGCCCTGTATTGAAAGCTGGACATCTGTTTTCTCCAGACTCCTCGCTTCATTATACGCCTCGTACCATACTTTTTTATCTATGAATTTATTAAAATCACAGGATGTAAATTCCCTGTTGACACCCGGAGCTATTCCGGCTCCTATAAGTGCCGCTTCTATAGGAAATGTACCGCTGCCGCAGAACGGATCCACAAGTATGCGGTCGTTCTTCCACGGGGTAAGCATTATAATTGCAGCCGCAAGTGTCTCAGATATAGGAGCTTTTCCCACAAGCTCCCTGTAACCTCTCTTGTGAAGTGAAACTCCTGTTGTATCAATTCCTATACTTACCTTGTCTTTATAAATGAATACTCTTACCGGATAATCATCACCGTCCTCGTCAAAACGGTTTACATGATAAGTCTGCTTCATCCTGTCCACCATGGCCTTCTTGACTATAGACTGGATTGATGTACCGCTCATCAGCCGGCTTCCGGAAGTTGTGGCTTTGGTAACCCAGAATCTCGCATCTCTCGGAAGATACTTCTCCCACGGAAGAGCCTTGGTACCCTCGAAGAGCATATCAAAATCCGTCGCCTCGAATTCGCCCACCAGAAGGAGTATCCTCTCCGCAGTCCTTATAAATATATTCGATCTCGGAATAGCACTGACGTCACCTGAATAGACAACACGCCCGTTGTCTACCCTCTCTATCTCATAACCCAGATCTGTTATCTCTCTTTTCAGAACAGCCTCCAGTCCGAAATGACATGGCGCC
Organism: Eubacterium sp.; assembly: GCA_017477505.1. GTDB lineage: Bacteria > Bacillota > Clostridia > Lachnospirales > Lachnospiraceae > Eubacterium_Q. The sequence goes on along the minus strand of JAFUVQ010000058.1, from coordinate 22,471 downwards.
ATCAAAGTGAATTTATCCATATAATATCCTCATCAATCTTTCTAATTCGAGTCTCGTCTGCAAGACCCGGCCGGGATTCGTGTCAGAACTCTTCCGGGCCAAATTCCTGCACATCCTCTCGGAGCGTTTATCTCAATGAGAGATATGTATCTCACCGAGATAAACAGAGCCACCCATCAGAGACATTCTCAATGTGTGGTGTAACCACTCACTGAGAACCGTCCCCAATGGGTGGCCCCCACGTCACGTTATCCCGTTTATATATTATTCACCCAGTCTTGCTCTGAGTTCTGCAGTTTTCTCTTCATATCCAGGCTTTCCGAGGAGAGCAAACATATTCTTCTTGTAGCTCTCAACACCAGGCTGATTGAAAGGATTAACTCCGATCATATATCCGCTGATACCGCATGCAAATTCAAACTTATAGAAAAGTTCACCGAGTGCAAGCTCGTCGATGCAGTCCATATCGATACGGATGTTAGGAACATTTCCGTCAACGTGTGCAAGGATTGTTCCGTTCATAGCGCACTTGTTGATGAAATCAACTGAACGTCCTGCAAGATAATTAAGTCCGTCAAGATTATTATCCTCTTCCTGCATGATTACAGCTTTTCTAGGATTGAGTACATTTATAAATGTTTCGAAATGGTTCTTGGTACCGTCCTGAATGAACTGACCCATTGAGTGAAGATCTGTTGTGAAATCAACAGCTGCAGGGAATATACCCTTTCCATCCTTGCCTTCGCTCTCGCCGTAAAGCTGCTTCCACCATTCTGAAACAAAATGAAGTGCAGGCTCAAAGTTTGCAAGTATCTCTATGCCTCTGCCCTTCTCATAGATTACATTTCTTACAGCCGCATACATCATAGCATCATTTTCAGCAAAATCAGCATTGAGACACTGCTCTCTTCCTGCTGCAGCTCCCTGCATAAGTGCATCGATGTCTGCTCCTGAAACTGCTATAGGAAGAAGTCCTACTGCAGTAAGTACGGAGAAACGTCCGCCTACATCATCAGGTACTACGAAAGTCTCATATCCTTCGGAATCTGAAAGAGTCTTGAGAGCTCCTCTGGCCTTATCAGTTGTAGCATAGATTCTCTTTGAAGCCTCTTCCTTGCCGTACTTCTTCTCAAGAATCTCCTTGAAAAGTCTGAATGCAACAGAGCACTCAGTAGTTGTACCTGACTTTGAGATTACATTTATAGAGAAATCCTTGCCGTCGATCACGTCGCAAAGCTCGCTGATATATGTGCTGCTTATATTATTTCCACAGTAGTATATCTCAGGAGTATTTCTCTTATCCTTTGAAATAACATTATAAAATGAATGGCGGAGTGCTTCGATGGCAGCTCTCGCACCGAGGTATGAACCACCGATACCGATAACAAGAAGTACATCTGAATCAGACTTGATCTTTTCAGCCGCAGCCTTGATTCTGGCAAACTCCTCCTTGTCATAGTTTACCGGAAGATCGATCCATCCAAGGAAATCATTTCCCTCTCCCGTCTTCTCAACCAGAACCTTCTTTGCATCGATAACGCGACTCTTGATCGCCTCTATGTCAGCATCGCCGGCCATGAATTTGGCATTACTGAAATCAAATGATGTCTTCTGTCCCATTTTTTTATATCTCCTATATATAAATTTCATTATGTGTTCGGCAAATTACCATATACGCACAGAATAATACCATTTTAGAGGTCATTTTACAAGGTAAAAATATATAGATTTTTAATAATTAATGTACTATCCCGGTCATGTATGGTAGAATCAGCGTGTACAGATTCCGCTTATCAGGTAATCGGAAATTCTGATACATCAAAAAAGGAGAAACAAAATTGAAGAAGATAATATTAACCGGCGGCGGTACTGCCGGACACGTTACGCCAAATATAGCGCTTATCCCGACTCTCAGGGAAATGGGATATGATATTCATTATATAGGAAGTCATAACGGAATCGAGAAGAAGCTTATAACCGAGATAGGGATTCCTTATTACGGAATCTCATCAGGTAAGCTGAGACGATATTTTGATCCTAAGAATTTCTCGGATCCATTCAGAGTTATCAAAGGAATGGGTGATGCCGAGAGACTTATACTGAAGCTGAAGCCGGATGTAGTTTTCTCCAAGGGCGGATTTGTAAGTGTTCCCGTGGTTCTTGAAGCAAGTTTTCACAAAGTACCGGTTGTCATCCATGAATCGGATATGACTCCCGGTCTTGCAAACCGTATAGCTCTTCCTAGAGCATCAAGGGTATGCTGCAACTTTCCTGAAACTGCGAAACGTTTCCCGGAGGGAATCGCAACCGTAACCGGAACACCTATCAGGAAGGAGCTGTATGAAGGAAAGGCTGACAGAGCATTCTCATACTGCGGATTCACCGAGAAAAAGCCTACCATACTTGTTGTCGGCGGAAGTACCGGAAGCGTATCCGTGAATAATGCCATCCACCATGCTCTTCCTGAGCTTTTAAAGACCTTCAACGTAATCCATATCTGCGGCGAAGGAAAAGCCGATCCCGCGAAAAACGGCACCCCGGGCTACGCCCAGTTCGAATATGTAAAGGAGCAGCTTGCTGACATGTTTGCCCTTGCGGATATAGTCATTTCACGTGCAGGTGCAAATGCAATCTGTGAGCTCCGCGCACTTCAGAAACCTAACATCCTCGTTCCTCTCGGGCTTGATGCCAGCCGCGGCGATCAGATACTTAATGCCGAATCCTTTGAAAAGAGCGGCTTCAGTAAGGTCGTTAAAGACGATGAGCTGTCAGATGAAACAATACTGAGTGCTATAAAAGATGTACAGGATAACAAGGATAAATACATCAAGGCCATGAAAGATAGTTCCGGCGAAGATGCAATATCCATGATATGTTCAATTATTGACAGCGTTGCCAAAAAGTAAAAAGCTTAATTACCTGCTTTCTGCCATATCTATCAGTTCATCAAGATAATCACTGAGCGGCTTTCCCGCTGCACCCATGATCATCGGGAACATACTTATGGCAGTATGGCCGGGTATGGTATTGATCTCATTGAAAACCACTCTGTCGGTTTCTCTTTCAAGGAAGAAATCCACTCTTGCAAAACCGTAGCAGTCACACGCTCTGTAGATTGCCACGGCAATATCCATGATCTCTTCACGTTTTCCTGCAGGAAGCTCAGGCTCTATGATGGTCTTGGACTCTGCGTTATTGTACTTTGCATCAAAATCGTAAAATTCAGCTGCGGCTACTATCTCACCGACTCCATATGCCTTAGGCTCTCTTGTTGTTCCGAAAACAGCACATTCCACTTCTCTGCCGTTGATGGCTTCCTCAACAAGTATCTTACTGTCATGCTTTGCCGCTTCTTTCAGACCGGCTATCAGTTCTTCCCTGTTTCTTGCCTTGCTCACGCCCATGGATGAGCCTGCATTTGAAGGCTTAATGAATACAGGATATTCACGTTCTGCCTCAACTCTTGCAACGACTGAATCCATATCCGATAATTCATAATCTCTTACGGGAACATAAGCTGCCTGAGTTACATTTATACTGTCAGCGATTACCTTGGTGAAAAATTTGTCCATGGTAATGGCGGATGAAAGATGTCCGCAGCCTGTATAAGGAATTCCCGACATAGTGAGCAGCCCCTGAATAGTTCCGTCCTCGCCGAAAAGCCCATGGAGTACAGGTACAACTACGTCTATCTTCTCTCTCGTTACATTTCCGTCTGAATCTATAATGATTTCGCCCTTTGTGTCCGGAGATATCACTGCACTGACGGAACTCTTTCTCCAGCTTCCGTCTCTTATGCTGTCTACACTGTCAACCTTAAGCCAGTGACCGTCCTTTGTGATACCCACGAGTATCACCTCATATCTGTCCTTCTTAAGGGAATCAGCTACAGTAGCTCCCGAAACACATGATACATCATGTTCGGAAGACATACCTCCGAATATTACACAAACCTTTTTCATTTTTAATTGCTCCTCTATATTGTTTATCTTTATTGATCTTTATGGATTCAGATTCCTTCAGTATACCATCACCGACAGATACTCGTATAGTATACCTCAGTCGCTCCCGCTTTCTTCAGCAGCTTTGCAACTGTATCAACCGTCGCCCCGGTCGTGAATATATCATCAACCACCATGAGCCTTTCCGGCACAGATACATCTTTCTTCACGGCGAAGGCCTTCTCAAGGTTCTTCATTCTTTCTTCAGGTCCCAGTTCTTTCTGTGGTAGAGTATCTATGGTTCTCTCCATAATGTCAAGAACCGGAATCCCCATGAGGGCACCCACAGCCTCAGCCAGTGAAAGAGCCTGATTGAAGCCTCTCTTCTTATATCTTTTCTTACTTAACGGAACCGGAACCAGTCCTTCTATACCAAGATTTCTGAAGGCATCTCCATGTACCCGGACTATCTCTCCTGCATAGAATTCTATATAGTCCTCCCGTCCCTCATACTTGATGGATATTACAGAATCCGATACCGGCGGAACATACTTAAACAGAGGAAATCCACCATCGAAATGCCTTGTCATCCTCAGGCAGTCCTCACAGTACTCCTCTTCAGCATCACTTATCCCTCGTCCGCATCGGAAGCATCTTGGCTGTTCTATATAAGGAAGCAGAGTAATACATTTCCGGCACACTCCTCTCCCCTCATTTCCGGCCATCACCTTATCACAGATAGCGCATCTGGGCGGAAATATCAGATCTTCTACACGTCGAATTTTATCAGTTTTTCCGCGAACCCTGTGTATCGTTCCTGTTCCTCCGTATTATCTATCATCCCGTTTATAATCTGCATCATGCTGTGTCTTTCATTGTCCTCACCCACCATGACCACGAGACTTTTGGCTCTCGTAACCGCAGTATAGATAAGGTTTCTGTTGAATATCCTGCCGACGCCGCCATAAACAGGTATTATAACCGCCTCATATTCACTGCCCTGGCTTTTATGTATGGTTATGGCAAAGGCATGTGAAAGTTCTTCCATGGTACTGAAATCATATACCGCAACTCTTCCGTCATCGAATATGACTTCTGCTTCTTCAAATGTATCGTCTATGGAATTTATGACTCCCATATCTCCGTTGAATATACCGACGCCCTCATCTCTTATCTTCATACGTCTGTCATCGGCATATACCTTCCATTCGAGCTTATAATTGTTCTTGGTCTGCATTACCTTGTCGCCCTCACGGAAGATCACATCACCCTTCTCCTTCTCAACTTTACGCGGGGACGGCGGATTAAGCTTTGCCTGAAGCCTCTTGTTCATGGCTTCAACCCCCAGGTCGTATTTCTTGGTAGGAGTGATGACCTGAATATCCTGGGATGCCACTCCGAGATAATCAGGAAGATTCTTCGTCATAAGTTCTTCTATCTCAGTCTTTACATCCGCAAGACTTCTCTTAGGAATATAGAAGAAATCCTTGCTCTTATTATGCGCCACAAGGTGCTTACCTTCTCTTATCAGATGAGCATTCCTTACTATATCACTTTCTTCGGACTGACGGAATACCTGAGTCAGCTCCGTTACGGCAAATCGTCCGCTGCTGATGATATCTTCAAGAACATTTCCCGCTCCGACGGATGGCAGCTGATCTGTATCACCCACCATTATAAGCCTTGTTCCATAATTTACGGCCTGAAGAAGCGAATACATAAGAAGGCTGTCCACCATGGACGCCTCATCTATGATGACAGCATCACATTCGAGAGGGCAGTCCGCATTTCTCATAAACTTCAATCTTCTTGAATCCTGTATGTCATCATCAGGCTTTCCGACAAATTCCAAAAGTCTGTGAATCGTCTCCGCCTCATAACCCGTAGACTCGGTAATCCTCTTTGCAGCTCTTCCTGTAGGCGCTGCCAGTTTGACTTCCATTCCCTTAAGGCTGAAATACTTGATGATAGCATTTATTATAGTAGTCTTACCGGTACCGGGACCGCCTGTTATCACAGCAACTCCGCTGCTTATGGCGGTCTCTACAGCCTTCCTCTGAACATCATCCAGAACGATTCCTGTTTCCTTCTCAACCTCACCTATGGAATCCGCCAGTTCCTCCTCCGGAATATCCTCTTCCATCCGGAGTGACAGAAGCTTATCCGCGCTGTACTTTTCCACATGACTGTTCCAGCCGGTATATACTTCTTCAACGCCCGAAGGGCTCTTCTCTATTACTATGCTTCCTTTGATGGAAAGGTCGATTATGATATTATCGACTTCTTCATCAAATGCATCGTCGTCCGGCCTTGCTCCTATTAGTATGGCAACTTCCCTCTTCAGAATATCCTTCGGAAGGTACATGTGGCCGTCAAGTCCTATCTGACTGAGTGTATAAATGACTGCCGCCCTGATCCTGTACTCCGAATCAGCGGTTATCCCGGTCTTCATGGCTATACTGTCAGCCATTTTAAACCCGACTCCGGGCACATCCTCAGCTATCTTATAGGGATTACTTACTATGATACTGTAAATCCTGTCCTTGTATTCCTTGTATATCTTCATCGCTAGAGCAGGTGAAATATCATAGCCTGAAAGAAACATAATGGCGTCTCTGTATTCATGAGTTTCATTGTAGGATAATGCTATTTTTCTTGCCTTGTCCTTTGAGATACCTTTCACCTCCGCAAGGCGCTCCGGTTCCTTCTCCAGAATACGGAGCGTATCCTGACCGAACATCTTGACCACTCTTTTGGCAAGAGCATTTCCTATGCCCTTAACAATACCGGAGCCGAGATATCTTACGATTCCCTCCTCATCCGAAGGCATAGATATCTCATAGGAAGTGAACTTGAACTGCATATCGTACTGCGGATGGAAAACGTACTCACCCTCTGCAGTGATGAACATTCCTTCAGTGAGACCAAATGCATTTCCCACCAGAACCTCTTCACCTTCTGCAGCTTCAACTGACATGACTGTGTAGCCGTTCTCTTCATTTGAATATATTATTTTTTCGATAACACCTTCTACTGTCATTCTTTATCCGCCTGCCAACATCCGTTTCTGTCACTGCTGCTAATACCTGCCTGCCAAATCCGTTTCTGTCACTGTTGTTAAAAAAGCCAACCACCCCTTGGGATGGTTGACATATAATTAAAGTGCATACTTTCCTGTTCCTATAACAACCGCTGAAAGTGCTTCTTCGGCGGTAAGTGTTGTTATACCTGTCTTCTCTTCAATGAGCTGTTCTATACCATGAAGCAGTGCACCGCCTCCGGTAAGGACTATACCTCTGTCCGAGATATCCGCAGCCAGTTCCGGCGGAGTTCTTTCAAGTACCGAATGGATAGCATCTATAAGCTGTCCGGTCTGCTCACGGAGAGCTTCTTCGGTCTCATCTGATGTAACAGTGATAGTCTTAGGTAATCCTGTGACCATATCCCTTCCTCTTACATCCATAGAGATATTCTCCGGTCTCTTGTAACAGGTTCCTATATTTATCTTGATCTCCTCTTCAGTTCTCTCACCAATAAGGAGGTTATATTTCTTTCTGATATATTTACCAATGGCCTCATCGAAATCACCGCCTGCCACCTTGCATGACATGCTGATTACGGTTCCGCCCATGGAAACGACTGCTATATCCGTTGTGCCGCCGCCTATATCTACTATCATATTGCCGTTAGGTCTGTCGATATCAACTCCGGCTCCGAGAGCTGCAGCAACCGGTTCTTCAATGATGGTAACATCCCTTGCACCTGCATTATAGGTAACCTCTTCGACCGCTCTCTTCTCAACTTCTGTGATACCCGAAGGAACGCATATGCTTATTCTCGGTCTTCTTCCGAAGAAATTCCTTCCTACAGCTTTTCTTATGAAATACTTCAGCATCTTCTCCGTAGTTGTATAATCAGAGATTACGCCTCTCATGATAGGTCTGATGGCAAGTATATTTCCGGGTGTCCTTCCCAGCATAACTCTTGCTTCCTCACCTATCTCAACTATCTTATCCAGATCCTTGTCGTAAGCCACAACCGAAGGCTCACGAAGTACTACACCCTTACCTCTTACATATATAAGAGTGGTGCAGGTTCCAAGATCTATACCAATATCATTAGACATTCTTAAAGTCTCTCCAATCTATTAATTCGGTCAGATACGGACCGGTCCGTCCTTAACCTTTTTAAGTATGTAAAGAACTGCGGGGACACCATTATGCCAGTTAATATCAACTTCGGTGATATTTACATTTTCCCCAAACAGATCCATATATTTCTGCCATTCTCTGACGGTTCCGACCTTGTGCATCTTCTCAATCATGGCTTCAGGTGCAAACCGGGATGCATCATCCTGTATCAGAAGCCTACTGTCCATGCCGGTAAAGTCCTTGCCCAGTGTCTTATTCAGAGCATCACTGGAGAAAAGAACCTTATTTGAAGCATAATCTCTTATGAATACCGTCGCATTCAGGTAATTCAGCACATCCAGTATGGAGATATTACTCTTCTCAAGCCGCCTTTCAATATCTGTAAGCTGCTGAGTTGCTCCGAAGGTACGCACGATACCTCTTACGAAGTCTATCTCCTCTTCGCTCCACACTCTTTCTTTCTTAGTCTCTATAACCGCAACCTGTCCTACACATTCATCATTTATAAAGATAGGAACAACGATCATCGCTCTGGCGAGCCCCTTAAATACAGTGACTCTTATCTTATTTGTCACATTGGTCTTATCTACAATAAAGCATTCCTCAAGGAAACGTTTTCTTTCGTCACCCTCAAGACTATCTGTAAATGTAGCTATATCCGCAAGTGTATTTACGGCTTCATCCGAATGCTCATCTGCCATCCAGTGTGCTGTGAGTACCAGTCTGCCATGCTTATACCTGTAGCTTCCTATAAAACCGGTATCAAACAGCTCGCCGACTTCCTTGAAGCACTCTGTAAATGCGGTATGACGGTCATCATTTACTGTCATGACGCACTTCTCGAGAATCTCATGGCGTTTCATCTCAAACGCTATACGTTTTCTGGCAGCTGCTCTTCCATTGATCTTATCTTCGGAAATGAAATGTCTCCTGACATAATCGCCCATTACTCTCACAGCCGCTCTGTGTGTCTCTCCTATTCCGGAAAGGCAGAGTGTCTCATCTTCGGTAAATGCGGCAAGTATCCAATATCCGACGGTCTTGCCGTCAGCAACTATCGGAAGCATGGTTATCCTGCTGTCCGGATGACGAACATCCATAGGTATGAGTCTGTCGTCCGAATCATCACTTATATCTGATTCAGCAACTTTCTTCAATGCCGCAAAGAGTTCGGAATACTCCGGTCTCTCAAAAACATCATAGAAAACCCCTACATAATTTGACGGACCTGTAGGCGCAGCAACAATTCTGCCATCCCTGTCCACGATGGCAGAGTAAAGCCCGAAGCTCATGGAAAATACTCTGAATATTGTTCCGGCTTCGCTGTTCTTCATGAAATCCCTGCTGAGCTTATAATCAGGCTTTCTGATTTTGGCAAGTTCTTCAATAGGGGTAGAATCCTTCTCTCTTACAAAGAATACTATCTCCGCCTCATCATCACTTGCATTTAAAATCTTGATACTGAGATCCACATTTCTGACAATCCCGTCATCCCCGATAATACGGACTTCATAAGAAATATCCCTGTTCTCACGTCTGGCAAGAGAAACAGCCTCAACAAAAGCCGCCCTGTCCTCTATATGGATATAATCCTCAGGGAGGCGGAAACCGCTTACCAGAACGCTCTGATTGATTCCCAAATCCTTCGCATTGGGGGATATGTAAGTCATCCTTCTTCTGAGGGAACCTTCTTTGGAGAATCCAACCACCAATACAACACATTTGGATTCCTCAAGTCCTGCAAGAAGATATTCTAATTCCGATTTCAAAATCCTTCTCTCCTCATAAAATGAGGACATTCCAGCAAGCAGAACGTCCCCTCTTCCTTAATCATCTATTGATTAATCTTCCTTTGGAGAAACATCACCAAAGGCACTGTCTGTGAGTTCCTTTGTCCTGACACATGCTTCGCTGACACTTTCAACGGATGTCATAAGCTGTGATACAAATGCACTGATGCTCTCGCATTCCTTCTTGATAGAAGCTCTTGTTCTTGCAACTTCTTCTCTTGTATTTGCCTTAAGCTCGTCACACTGCTGGTTAGCAAGTGCAACCTTTCCTGCACAGTCAGCTTCAGTCTTGGCTATAAGAGCATTAACCTCTTCTCTTGTCCTTCTGCTGAGCTCTTCGCAGTTAGCATAGGTTGTATCCTTCTTATTCTGACATGCTGTCTCAGTCTCTGAACGGAGTCTTGAGCAGTCATTCTGTGTGCTTATCTTGAGAGCTTCACACTGTGATGTTGTCTCATCTATCATCTGCTGACACTGAGAATTAACCTCAGCGATCTTTCTCTCACACTCTTCATTTGTCTTCTGAGTAAGATTGTCAGCTGACTCTCTTGCAGAAAGAAGAGTCTTGGAGATAGACTCATATCTGTTAGCAGATTCTATATCTCTCTTCTTATATACTTCAAGCTCTTCTTTGAGTCTGTCGATCTCCTCCTGAAGAGATTCATTTACATTCTTAAGATTATCAATCGTTCCCTTAGACTCATTAAGATTAACTTCTCTCATAGTATGAAGATTCTTAACTGTGTCGCTGAGTTTTGCGGCATTCTCCTTGAGAGTTGCGATTTCCTCTTCAAGCTTGACTTCTTTCGCCTGAGTCTCACTGATATATGCATCCACCTGTTTCTTGTCATAACCGCCAAAAGAAACTGATTTAAATGATACGTCCATATTAATTCCCCTTTCAAAAGATTGGTCGTAATTCAAAAAACACATTCAAAGTATAGCACATGTGTTTTTATTATGCACTTACTTTTTCACTTTACTTTTCGAATTGTTTTATATATCATATTAGTGCTGATTATGAATAGAAATAAAACAAAGAGGTTTTATAAATGAAGAGATTTTACACTCTGGCAGCCCTGCTTCTTGTCATGGCTTTGGCTCTTACAGGCTGCGGAATGAACAACAAAGAGTCCAAATACAAAAACTATGTAGAAAGTCTTATCACTGCAAATTATGTAGGCGTATCTAAGGATTACATAAGAGCGACAGGCGCCGAGGATGAGGAGGCCGAAGCACTCTATCTGCAGAATGCATCCCGTCTTGCCAACAACCTTTCAGCTTACTATGACCTGGACATCTCATCAGATCATGAGCTCGCCCCCCAGATGGTTGACCTTGCAAAGACGATATATTCAAAATGTAAATTCCAGGTCGGCGATGCCTATGTGGAGAACAATATCTATTATGTAGATGTGACCATCCATCCTATAGACATACTGAATCAGACCAATGATACGGTAAGACAGTACGTAGATGACTTCAATACCAGAGTAGCAAACGGCGAGTATAATGATTACGAGCGTGAAAGATATGAAAATGAATTTGCCCGCGGAATCATGGATATTCTCAGAAACGCCTCTGAAAACATGTCCTACAAGGAGCCGGTTACAATCAAGCTCAGGATACTTACAAATGACAATTCATTTTATATAAGTGATGATGATTTCAGACAGATAGACGCGGCCATACTGAATACTACAGAGGTATCAATGCCGGACGAAGCACCTGCAGAAGGAGATACAACCGAAGGCGGCGATATGGTTGAAGGCGGCGATATGGTCGAAGGCGGCGATATGGTCGAAGGCGACACAACAGACGGAGAACCCGTACCGGGTGACAATCCTGAAGGTGAATAAGAGTAACAGAGGAACTTACGGGTCCGGTACCCGTAGGTTCTTTTTTGTGGAACAACGGTACTCCCACATTAAGATGGCGATAACATAATTGAATTTTCAGATGTTCCGGCACATTCCGAATTGCATGCTGCTGTAGTCTGGGCACAAAAGCATTATATCACAAGCGGTGTTACCCCTACAGAATTCAGACCATCAAGCACGATAAACAGAGCACAGGCAGTTACATTCCTCTTCAGAGGAAACATCGAGATAAAACAATATAAAAATAAAAAATGAGACAATGGGGGCAATCCCCTGTGTCCCGGAAAGGAATATTATGAGAGAAGAGATTTTAAAGATTCTGGAGAAGAACAGCCGTCTTTCGCCGAAGGATATTGCGGCGATGATAGGCATAGATGAACAGACAGTAGCGTCTGAGATTCAGGCTATGGAAAAGGAGAAGATCATCTGCGGTTATCATACTATGATCAACTGGGATAATACCGATACGGATAAGGTTACCGCACTTATCGGTGTGAAGATTTCTCCTGTAAGGGGCGAAGGCTTCGACAGAATTGCCGAGAGGCTTTCCAGATTTGAAGAGGTGGATTCTGTTTATCTTATGTCAGGCTCTACTTCCGATCTTTATCTTATTATCGAAGGCGAGACTCTGAAGGACATCTCTCACTTCGTATATGACAAAATCGCACCTATGGAGACTGTTGTTTCCACAGCTACGTATTTCGTGCTTAAAAAATATAAAGACCATAACATCTCCTACGTTTCCAGCAGGGAGGTGGACGAAAGGAATAAGGTAATGCCATGAAAGATATGTTATGTAAGAAGGTTGTGGATCTTAAACCTTCGGGAATCAGAAAATTCTTTGATATTGTAAATGAAATGCCGGACGCCATCTCCCTCGGTGTGGGTGAACCGGATTTTGATACGCCCTGGCATATTTGCGATGAGGGTATTTACTCCCTTGAAAAGGGAAAGACCTTCTATACATCTAATTCAGGACTTATGGAGCTCCGCACAGAAATCTGCAAACTCTATGCCAGAAAGTACGACGTTTCATTTGACCCTAAGACAGAATGCCTTATTACCGTAGGCGGAAGTGAGGGAATTGATCTTGCACTCAGGGCCATCATCAATCCCGGTGATGAAGTCATCATACCTGAACCCTGCTATGTATCGTATGTTCCCTGCACCATACTTGCAGGCGGAACTCCCCTTACTATAAGTCTTAAAAATGAAAACAGTTTCAAGCTGACCAGGGAGGAACTTGAAGCAGCAATAACCGAAAAAACCAAGGTTCTCATACTTTCATACCCGAATAATCCTACCGGTGCAATCATGACCAGGGAAGACCTTATCCCTATAGCTGAGCTATGCGTGGAAAAGGATATTCTGGTAATCTCAGATGAGATTTATTCTGAACTGACTTACGGAGATGCACCGCATTGCAGTATCGGAAGTCTCCCCGGAATGCAGGAAAGAACTATTATCGTAAATGGTTTCTCCAAGGCTTATGCCATGACTGGCTGGAGGCTTGGTTACGCCATGGCGCCGGAAATAATTGCAAAGGAAATGACGAAGATTCATCAGTTTGCTATCATGTGTGCACCGACCACCAGTCAGTACGCAGCTGTAAGTGCCATAAGGGAAGGCGACAAGGATATCGCCAGAATGAGAGAATCTTATGACAAAAGAAGGAAGTACCTGCTCTCCAAATTTGAAGAACTGGGACTCCCTTGCTTTGAGCCTTACGGCGCATTCTATGTATTTCCATGCATCGAGAAATTTGGCATGTCAAGTGATGATTTCGCCACTCAGCTTCTCATGAAGGAGAAGCTCGCAGTCGTACCGGGCAATGCCTTCGGCGACTGCGGTGAAGGCTTCATCCGAATCTCCTATGCATACTCCATTGAAGAACTGATGGAGGCCATGGGAAGGATTGAACACTTTATCTCGAATCTGTAAAAAATCATGTCAGCTATTCTGATTTGGATCCGATTTTTGTCTTCGTTTTAAGACAAGTATTCCGATTATTATAACTGCTGACAGAATCATAAGGACTGCCAGAAGAACAACATTTGTCGCATCACCTGTCTTTATATTGTTTTTCTTCTGGTTGTTCTGATTGTTCTGTGTATTCTTATCTTTGTTATCATTCTTAGGATCATCCTTCTTCTCATCTTTTGTCAGTTTAGGAATCTCCACTTTTACTCTTGATAACTCTCTGCCGCATCTTACACAGTATGTAGCTTCTTCGTAGCTGCCTGCTTTTTCGTAAGTAGCTTCTACTCTGTTCTCCACAACCTTATCTCCGGGTTCATGTCCGAGCATAGGAGTTGTTAATTCGTTACGGGTAAGTGCTTTTGAAAGATACTTATCATTAAATACAGTTTCCTGTCCAAGATCATGAAGTATGTATTGATCTACAGTTCCGTCCTTGGTACATGTAGCAGGTGTTCCTGCAATCTTCTCTATATAGTGATCACTGAATCCGAAGGAAGTAGGTGTTGCCGCCTTTGTCCAGGCAAGATAAATCTCCGGATAATGTGACATAGGTATAATCGATACATTTGCCAACAAAGTAGTTGCATTCTTTACGACAGAATCCGTACTGTACGGCACACCTTCCGTATAGAAAAGTAAATTGGTGAGCAGCCTTCTAGTTTGCGGAATATTTGCCTCAAGTGTATCAAGATGTCTCGTAGCATCCCGATATACCGCATCTCCGTCGGATTTTGATGCCTCAACAGCATCTCTGAGATAAAGTTCCAGAGCTGATTCAACTTCTCTGTCAGCCGCATCATTAATATTGGTATATGGAATAGTTACTTTTCCGGCGTCATCCTTTACTGTGAACACCATAGCAGGTATAACGTCACAAAAGCCTTTGAATGGAGCGTTTCCGACAAGTCTGTCCTGGCTGTCAGATCCTATAAGTGTAGTTGCATCTGCCGCCTCACCGATAACAAACACAAGAAGCGGATAGAGAATACCATATCTGACATCCTCAGCCGTACTCATTCCCATCATAGGTGCCATTGACCTGGGATCCGGTCCTGAATAGCAGGCTCTGAGTAAAGCCAGAAATCCCTGCTGCAATGTAGGCTGCTCTCCATTCTCACTAACATAAAAATATGAAGTAAAAGCTATCAAAAAAGATCTTTCGGTGGACCCCTCAGGAAGTGCATCCGCTACAGCATTCATAAGTGTATTTACCAGTGCGGAATCCGGGTTACTGTCTATATATCCGGTCAAAAGAAGAATGGCATCATCAACTGTGGCAGTATTCGGATCAAGTTCCTTACCGGTTAAGAATTTCAGTGCATCAGCAAATGCAATGGCAACCGACTCCTCTTCATTTGCTGCGCGTCCTTCTTCTATAAGTCTCTCACTTGCATAAGCAAGATAAGTTGCGAAAATCGCCTTTGCCGGGATACCTTTGTCTTCAGGAATTCCATTTGAAAATGCACCTGCTATCGTGCCATACAGGCCTCCTGCGGATCTAAGCACATCCTGAGCTCCGCCCGATACATACTCTTTATTAGTCGGTGCGACATGGGCAAGTGCGCTGACTCTCTGCTTCATGAATTCAGTCGTTGTAGTAGCTCCCGTCGGATTTGGATCGGGAACTATCTGAAGCGTAGCAAGGTCAAATGTGCTTGGAGTAAATGATCTGTAATCACCTTTGTCGAAATCATTATATACTGACTGATTGATTGTCTTAAGTTCAGCTTTCATGGCATCAACTGAAATATTTCCGCCATCATCCAGTGGTAAAGTCTTTCCATAGTAACCGAATCCCCATTCATCAGGAGGAAGCTGTGTTATAAGATCGTAATCAGGTATAAAATTCTTTAAACCGTTATATATTTCAGCCTGGGTATCAGTAGTGCCGCCGCCTGTATAGGTATATGCAGCCCCCGGTGTATCATCCGCATAGATACCGCCTCTTGCGCCTTCAACCGAAAGCTCGGTATTCTTATCAATACCGTTCTTTACAATTCGCGGCTGGCCGAGTGAATAACAGTATACATCCTCAGGAGTAATACTTACAGTTCCGCCGAAATAATCAATTCCGCCTCCTGCGAAAAAGCCGCCAAGTGCATTTGAAACCGCAGCGCCACGGCTGTGGCCTGCTATCCATACCTTTATGTCTCCGCTAATACCCTTATCTGCTATATACTGCTTTGTAAAGCGAAGAGCCTCGTCTCTGGCGGATTTAATACCCTCATGATAATCGCCGTCACCAACGTCAAAGTTACCTCCCCATTCCTGTTTGTATCCATTGGATCTCAGAAGGATTGCGATAAGTGTATAAGTCTTTCCGTTAGCCTTTATCTCTTTATGTCCCAGGGCAACACCCGAGGAATTCTCCAGAGTAGGCTGCTTATAATAATTGTTGGTTACGGCATCCTCAAATCCTATGCTC
Source organism: Eubacterium sp. (assembly GCA_017477505.1). GTDB lineage: Bacteria > Bacillota > Clostridia > Lachnospirales > Lachnospiraceae > Eubacterium_Q. The sequence continues at coordinate 6,304 of JAFUVQ010000058.1, read as the reverse complement.
TCCAGCATTGATGTAATCCTGCCTGTTTCAGCTACAACATCTGCCTCAAGAGGATTCGGATTGCTTCCGTTCATATTTATGGAAGCAAGTGCTGTTTCCATGGAAAGCTGCAAAAGATGAGTACATCCGAGATAAGATGATCTCATAAAGCAGTCATCACGGAAAATGCATGTCGCATCATTTCCCCCTTCTTCGTTGTAGTTGTAGCTTCCTTCAGTCACATAATCATCAAGTGTTTCCGCTGCCTTTACATCAAACGGTACATTTGAAAGGATGATACCTAAGGATAGTATGACCGCTATGATGCTACTGATGTGTTTTCTGATTTTTTCCATTGGTATGTTCCTTTCCGGGTACTGATTTAAAGTCCCCGTTTGTTCTGCTAATCACCATACTCTTCTTTGACCTTCTTTATTTCATCCCTTGCATTAACCATGGCATCGATAATATCGGGATCAAAATGCGTCCCTTTTTCCTCCTGCATGATTTCAAAAGCTTTTTCAAGGGAAAAGCCCTCTTTGTATGGTCTTTTTGATAGCAGTGCGTCCAGCACGTCGGCCACTGCCATGATACGTGCCGAAAGCGGTATGTCCGTTCCCGATATTCCTCTCGGGTAGCCTTTGGAAGAGCCGTCCCACCACTCATGATGGGCATAGGCAATGTCCTCAGCCATCTGAAGATAATCGGTTGAACCCATGGTGGAGGATGCATTACGCAGCATCTCAAGTCCCAGGGTTGTATGCGTTTTTATTATATCATACTCTTCCTCATTAAGCCTTCCCGGCTTATTGAGTATGGCATCAGGAATCTTGATCTTTCCTATATCATGAAGAGGCGACGCCACTCTGAGAGTATCAATATATTCGTCAGATAATATATCTGTGTACTTCCCCGCTCTCCGAAGTTCCACAGCCAGTATCTCACAATACTCCGCAGTCCTCTTAACGTGGAAGCCAGTGGTCATGTCACGGCTCTCAACTATATCCGCAAGTGCCGTGATAGTATTTACATTCAGGTCGGAGATAGTCTTCGCCTGTATGTTGGTCATATCGATATAATTATCTATATCCTTTACCGTCTTTGAAAGTGCGAGATACAGCTCCTCTATCTCATTACCGGTATGAATATTCAGTCCCTCAATATTTGAAACAGATTTATCTCTTCCACTGTCACTGTCATATGCAAAGTGCCTCATTTCCCTTGCCATACGATTGAGAGGCGTGACTACCACGCGTTCGGCAAGAACCATGGCAAATGAAACCACACAGAGAAGAAGTCCCAGCACTGCTGAAAGCATCTTGCCACTATAGAGAAGAGTCTCTGTTCTGAGATGCTTTATGTCATAGGTTCCGTCAGGAAATCCGGCCACCTTCGATTCCATATATGTTTTATATGAAATGAGAAATGCAACGATGACGATCAGCATTCCGGCCAGCATAAGCCATATACCGAGCTGGGTACGAAGTGAGCTTCCGGCCTCCGCATTTTCACGATGCACATTTTTCCTCTGCTCTTTTCCTGATAGTTCTGCAAACATCTCTCTCAGACGAAGCGGAACGATCTTATACAGTCCGAAGGCTATGAGGAGTGACAGGAACTTATCGGGTATCTCAACTCCGAAGTCACCTATGATCTGTGACAATAGTACCGGCAGCCCGAAATTATGCAAAAATGTGACCATCGGCGTCGATACATTTTCCCCTATCTGAAATTCGAAAAGTATATATGTAAGACATGAGCACGGAATGCTGAGAAGAAGGTACCAGGGAAGCAGGAGGAAAACCTTGTGGAACTTTTCAAAATATCCTTTTTCTGAACCGAGCCCCGCCACCATGGCTATAAGCACATTTATGGTACCGTAATAAAAGGTCGATGAATCCGAAAGGCCTCCTATCATGTTAGTTATGAATCCGACCATCATGCCCGGGAAGCTGCCTCCCAGGGCCGCTATAAACATGGTACCGATACTGTCCATATAAAGTGGAATTCCCGCCATGGACGCAAGCGTAGATGTGAGCCGGTTTATTGCCACTCCAAGCACTATCATTGCCAAAGTATAGAAAATGTTTTTCTTTGTCAGCACCTTCATCTCAATTTCCTATCCCAAAACAAGGTAGTTAAGCCTGTCCCTTATGTCCCGATTTAAGCAACATCATTGTTTGTCTTTACGCCATTTTTTGCATCCATGAAATTCTGAAGAGTTGTCTCCGCAATAGCTGCAAGAGCTTCAACCGTATAGAAGCCCTGATGTGAAGTAATGATAACATTCGGGAACGCAAGGAGTCTTGCCGTAACGGAATGTGCCATGATATCATCGGAACGATCCTCATATACATTTCCTGTTTCTTCTTCGTAAACATCAAGACCTACGCCAAGGAATTTATCAAGGCGGATACCTTCAATAAGTTCATTTGTATTAACAAGCGCGCCTCTGGAAGTATTTACAAGTATAACGCCATCCTTCATCTTCTTGATGGCATCAATATTGATCATGTGATATGTGGAATCAAGAAGCGGGCAATGTAATGATATGAGATCACTCCTCTCAAGCAGTTCATCAAGGGAAACATACTCTACAAATTCCTTAAGAGCAGGATTCTCATAAACATCATATGCGATGACCTTCATTCCGAATCCGTTACAGATCCTGCACATGGCAGCACCTATCTTACCGGTTCCGACTATACCTGCTGTCTTTCCGTAGAAATTCACGCCGCGAAGTCCTTTAAGTGTATAATCATTTTCACGAACCTTATTGTATGCTTTATAAAGTCTTCTGTTTGCCGCAAGAGCAAGTGCCATGGCATGCTCGGCAACCGATTCGGGAGAATATCCCGGAACGCACTTGACCGTAATACCCAGTTCTTTAGCCTTTTCCTTATCTACATTGTTGTAACCTGCACAACGCATGAGGACGATCTTTACACCGCACTCATTAAGTTTTTCGAGAGTTGCGGCTCCCACGTCTGAACTGACGAATGCGCATACCGCATCGTATCCCTTAGCGAGGGCTGCTGTTCTTGGCTCAAGCTCATGATCTATATAATCAATCTCGATTTCCGGAAAGTTTTTAAGAACCGGATCAAAAGATTTCTTATCATAAATCTTAGCTGCATAAAAAAGTATCTTCATTGCTTGGTCTCCTTCCATTTGTTTTACATATTGCTGCCGAGAAGTTCTGCAATCCTCGCCTGCTCCTCAGAATCAACCTCCTGAGGCTTCCAGATAAGTCCAATATTATCATTCAGATATCTTGGAATGACATGAACATGGAGATGGAAAACAGTCTGTCCCGCTGCCGGTTCATTGTTCTGAAGAACGTTAACACCATCACAGGCAAAGCTCTTCTTCATGGCATTTGCAACCCTCTTTGCCAATGGCATGAGTTTTGAAGCCATCTCGTCATCAGCCTCATAAAGATTATCGGCATGCTGCTTCGGAATAATGAGGGAATGTCCCTTTGCTGCGGGCGCAGCGTCAAGAATGACTCTGAAATCATCATCCTCATAAACCGTATTGGTCGGGAATACTCCGTTTGCAAGCTTGCAGAAAATGCAATCATCTTTGATCATCTTGGTTACCTCCAATTCATTTTTCGTTTTTTCATTCCATTGATCCAGCAGTTCCTTCAGTTCGATGGTCGGAACACGTGATACTTCCTCCTCAACCATCTGATTCTCCACCACTGTAAAATCTTTATTGCAAATGATACTATACAGATTTCCGCCAAACCCTGTTTCCTCACCTTTAAGGGCAGTTTCCACCGCCTCCATAATATCATCGCCGAAATTCGGCATCTCTGTATTAATCATGGATGAAAGGGCTATATTCTCTTCTCCGTCAATTTCCATGACAAGGCGTTTACGCCCGGATTTTAATCTCAGTATTCTGAAACTGCACTCCATTTTTCACCCTCATCCCGATTACATTATCACACCATCTGACATAGTTACTGCCAGCAACTATGCCGCCGCTTTTTGTTCTTCATCATTTATCATAGATCGGAAATGCTGAGATTATCTTTCCGTCATCCGTCAGATACATATCTATGACTATACCGTTCTCCGAAACACCTTCGTAGGTATTTCCGCTCACAAGTTCTCTTCCATTATACGCTTCGGTAATTGCGTCCACAACCTCCTGAGGCGACAGTTCTACAGGGAAAAATGACGAGTAGCCTTTGTTGCCCTTTTTATTCTTTCCGTTCACCGTAACCCTGGCGGTATATACTCCGCTGTCATCGGGATCTGACCTGGTCTCAGGATCAGCTCTGCCCGGGGTATCCTTAATACCCTCATAATGATATCCGCTGGCATTATTGCCCTTGAAGATATGTTCTATGGCTGACTTTGTGAAGATATTGGTGCCCGACAGTTTCTTCAGTTCCAGCTCGCTGTATCTGTAGTAGAGTTCATCACGGTTGATTTCATTTCCGTCCGCATCCGGCTTTGATTCGGTCACTGTTTCCTTATCATCCGTATCCGGCTTCGACTCCGTCACAGTTTCGTTATCATCCGTATCCGGTTTCGACTCCGTAATAACCGTGAGTCCGCTATCTTCAGTACTTACGGCAACAGTAACATCTTCAGTAGATGAACCTGTATTATCGCTTCTGTTTTCCCACAGCAGAAGCAGTCCCAGAAGAACCAGCATGACTGCTATGGTCACTATCATTAAAACTCTTTTTTTCATTTTTTCTGTCTCTTTATAAATCAGGGACTGCGTCAGCTCTACTCAACAATATCATCATTTACTTTAATGATGGCTCTCGGTATCGCGTCTCTGGAATTCTTCCAGTCAGCATCCTTGTTTCTGTAATCATACTTATCTATAAACCAGGAAACATCTCCTTCAACTCTTTCAAAATTATCAAAGAAAACCTTATTCAGAGCAGCAAGGAATTCCTCATACTGTGTACCTGACATTTCCTTTCTTGAAAGGCTGTAAAGCATTCCGTAATGATGGATACAGAAGCCCTTGCACGCTTTAAACTTCACCTTGAACTCACTGTCTTTCTTCCAAAGATGGAAAACCGTATTTACATATCTGGGAAAATTTGTTTCGATTCTGTCACAGACAAAGCAGCTGCTGTCCAGTGACCCGACATATTCTTCAACTGCAGACTTCTCTTTCGTACCGCCGAAAAGAGACTTTTTAGGCTGCGGACTTTCAGCCGCCTTTTTCAGATCACGCATGACCTTCTTCATATGAGTATCAAGCATGAGCGCAAGACCAAGGCGATTTTTGTTCGCATACATCATTTTGACGTGTCTTTTGCAAAACCCCAGTTTATCCGTAACTTCACGGTTATCATCTTCCATGTATGAAGGTCCCATAGTAAATTCTATGGCGTCCTCCTCCAGTTTTTTATAAATGCTGCACAGTGGACATTCGCAATCTTCACTGAAAGCATCGTTCACCGGTATTGTATATAACTGTTCCGCCATAACCCCTCTCCCCGGAAACATAGTAATCTTTCTATAGTATACCATATTCCGTCATCCTTTGCGTTACTTTTTTCTTACCCGGATGATACTCATATGATATAATCATACCGGTGTATTTTTGTGCCGGTGTTATAATACCCATATACTAAACTAACAACCGCATCCGGAGTGACATTATGACGTTAATCTGTTATCTGCTTATAGTTGCGGTACAGGCTGTAAGTCTTACAACCATAACCGGTCTCGTACTGCCGTATAAGAGAAAAATACATATCTTATATACCTATCTTATTCATCTCGGGATCATTGTATTTATTGACATCGTCAGATACTTTGCATCCGATGAGGTTTATGCGGTAGCATATATTTTCTTTAACATCATTGAAGTACTGCTGCCTTATATCTTCGCAAGGTATTTCGTAAAAAGCCTGCTCTGGAAGAGTTCATTCTGTTATCTGGTAATGGGTGTAATAAATAATCTTGCCTTCCATATTGTACTTATGCAGATACCCATCGGAACCGCTACCATGGCTGCATATATAGATGTGAAGTGGCAGCTCTTTACACTGCCCGGTGCCATTGTATATGTCCTGTCGGCACTGTTTTCATATTTCACTCTTTCCCTCATCAACAGAAAGATTATCAGAACTGACAAACAGTTTATGGAGAAATACTTCCGCCTGATATATATAATCATTTCCGTTCTGATATCGGGAAGTAATGTCCTTACGAGAACCGACCGTGATTACTATGCTCCCGGGTATACTCTTTTCTGGACTAAGATTGTTCCTGCCATAAACATTCTGGCCGTTATCGGTCTTGTACTCTTCTTCATTTTTTCCGAAAAGAAAAAAAAT
>JAFUVQ010000004.1 GCA_017477505.1 Eubacterium sp. | reverse complement strand
GGACTGAAAATCCTCGTGTCGCTGGTTCGATTCCGGCTCTGGGCACAAATCAATACATTTCCATAATTGGAAGTGTATTTTTTTTATATGATATTTGTATTTGATATGATATACTATTCTGGTATTGCTGTATTTTCATATAATATGGAAATGAGTTTCCTGTTATAAGTTGACACGCACTCAGGCGTGACATGCTTTATTCTTGTTAGGAGTTTTTATATGTCTAGGAAAGGAAGCATTCGAAGAAAGATTATATGCGGCTTTTTACTTTTTGAGCTTTTGCTTGTTTTGTATTCTGCTTTAATGGTCGGAATAAGTTTTTATAATTTCCGTATGAAAGAATATAAGGAAACAGTTTATGAATACCTGAAAAGTGCTTCAGCATTTATAGATGGTGATCGGGTGCTCAAATATGTAGAAACCGGAGAGGTTGATGATTATTATAATATTGTTCTTGATTATCTAAATACAACCCGTACAGGTACGGATATAGAGACCTTCTGTATTTTTGTTCCTTACGAGGATGATCTTGTTTATATATGGATGTCGGCAGATGATCAGATTTCTCAGGAATGGCAGAATAAACATGAGAATTATATGGCCAGCGGTAGAGACACCCGTGATGCCACCTTCCGTAAGGATCCGATTGAATTTGTATCAAAGTATGATTATGAAGGACAGACGATTCTTGCCGGATTTTATCCTATATTTAACAGCGATGGTGATCCCGTTGCCTTGATTGATATAGATATATCTTATCAGAGTACTATGAAATCAATACTTATAGGTATTATTTCATTTGTCCTCGGTGTTTTATTCATTACATTTGTTGTTGGATGGATTCTTTTTATATATTTCAAGTCTATACTTATCAGGCCTATCAAAAAGCTGAATACTCAGGCTAAAAATATGCTGAATTCCATTGATAAGGATGAAGAACTCGTTTCTGATATTCATACAGGTGATGAACTTGAGGAATTGTCTGATTCTTTTGTACAGATGGGTAATGACATCAAAAAGTATATCAATGAAAATGTAGCTATGGCTGCAGAAAATGAAAGAATAGAAACTGAACTGGAATTTGCTTCCAAGGTTCAGATCGGAATGCTTCCTAAGATTGAACCTATTGAGGATAAGCTTAAGGGCAACGATCTTTATGCAACAATGACACCGGCCAGAGAGGTTGGCGGTGACTTCTATGATTACTATATGACGGACAATGGTCGTCTTGTAATACTTATTGCTGATGTATCTGATAAAGGTGCCGGAGCTGCACTTTTCATGGCAATTTCAAAGAGCCTGCTTAAATCCCGTGCTGCACAGGGAGATTCAGCCGAAAGCATTATTGCCCATGTAGACAATATGATAGCCTCAAGCAATAAAGAGTCTATGTTTGTAACCGTGTGGCTTGCAATTATAGATCTTGAAACGGGACATGTAGATGCTTGTAATGCTGGGCATGATTATCCGGCTATAATGAAAAAAGATGAAGATTATGTAATCGAGAAGACAATGCATGGTCCTCCTATTGGATTCATTCCGGGTGCAAAATTTGTATCTTATGAGATTCAGCTCGAACCGGGAGACAGGATATTCCTTTATACGGATGGTGTAAATGAAGCAAAGCGTCCGGATGGTGAAAGATTTGGTCTTGACAGACTTGTTGAAGTTCTTAATTCCAATAAAGAAACATCAGATAGAGAACTCGTCAAAAATGTAAAGGATGCTGTATGGGAATTTGCAGGAGAAGAACCTCAGTTTGATGACATGACTATGCTCAGTTTTACTTTTAAAGGAAATGTAAATAGTAATGATGAAGTATAGTGATTGGATAACAAAAGAAAAAATCAATACAGGCAGGCAGCCTGAACTGGATCTGGCAAGAGCTATTCCGGTTATAAGCCTTCCATTTGTACATTGTGTGATAGAATGCTGTACACAGGAAACAATTAACCAGCCGATTCCGTTTTTGTTTAATGTTATTATCGGTGCGCCGCTGGGAGCTCCCATATTTATGTTCTGTATGGGGATAAGTCTGGTTTATTCCAGACATTTCAATGAGAAGGACATCATGAAAAGAGGACTCATACTTTTCATTGCCGGATTTCTCCTCAATATTCTACGTTTCGGAATTCCTTATATGATCGGGTATTTTCTTACCGGTGAATATGACAAATTCGTAGTTCCTGTTGTATATAAGATTTTTGGAAATGATATTCTCCAGTTTGCCGGGCTCACACTTATTCTGTTTGGCTTTCTGAAGAAGATTAAATTAAATGATGGTGTCATTTTATTGATCTCATTTATCATGTCACTTATCGGATGGCGCTTCAGGCATATGAATTTCGGGATAACCCCGGTAAATATCATCATGGGGCATTTCATCGGAACCGAGGAACCAAATGGCTTTGTTCTTTCGGATTTTCCGGTATTAAACTGGTTTTTACTTCCGGTTGCAGCTTATATATTTGGAAATATTCTTATACGAGTGAAAGACAAAAAGAAGCTTTATCTGCCTGTTTTTCCTGTTCTGGCAGTAATATACTGGGTTTACTTCGCTATTGAGTCAAGACTTCATTTCGGAAAGATGGCCGGCGGAGCGACTATCGTGGAAGAGGAGAATGCATATTATCATGCAGAAACATTTGATGTTATTTCATACATAGTCTGCGCGCTGGGAATGCTGGGAATCTATTTTCTGATCACATCCCATGCTCCGGAAAAACTGAACCGCTTCTTCCAAAGTGTGAGCCGTAATATCACAAGGATTTATATAATCCACTGGTTCTTTGTTGTCATGACTACAAATGTAATTCTATATAAGATTAACGGAACCCAGGAACTGCCGGTATGGCAGGTAATGATACTTGCGCTGATCATATTCCTGATAAGCTATTTCGGGGCACTGGGTATTGAAAAACTTAAGAAAAAGAAGAATTGATTATTTTTTAGGCTCTTCAACCACGCATGACAGTTCGTCAAATGGAGTTCCCTTTGCCCAGGGGCTTCCAACGTCGCATCTTCCGTGGTGATAAGTGCTTTCGGTTTTTGCGTTTGGATCCTCTGCAACTTTTAGCCTGAGTCTGCCAGTTTCGGAATCCGCAAAATCGTCAAGCATTTTCATTATATTCATCACATCATTGAAATCAACTTCAGAATCTTTCATGGCATTATCGTAGCTGTTCTCGTAATATGGCATTTTAATTCCTCCTCATAATTCTATACTGCACGGCATCACTCGGAGCCTCTAATTGGTTTTTGATTTAGCCCATCATAGCAACTAAAGCTTCTGATGTCAAATCATTACATTTTTCCATAGTTTGTTACTGATTGTTCACAATTAGTTCATTGACCTGTAGGGGGATTTCTGATATTATTGATAAGCTTTTGTGTGACTAATGTTAAGGAGGAGTATAAAATGTTTAAAAAAATCACAGCAGTTGTGCTTATGCTTACTATGTGTATTTCGGCAGCAGCATGTGGCGCGAAAGAAGACAAGACAGACATGGCTAAAATTAAGGAAAAGGGTACACTTGTTGTAGGTATTACCGACTTTGAGCCAATGGATTACAAGGATGAAAATGGAAACTGGGTAGGCTTCGACGCTGATATGGCAAATGCATTTGCTGAGAGCCTTGGCGTTAAGGCTGAGTTTGTTGAAATCGAATGGGATAATAAGGTTCTTGAGCTTAACACAGGCAAGATCGACTGCGTATGGAACGGTATGACACTTACTGATGAAGTTAAGAGTACTATGGCATGTACACTTCCATACTGCAATAATGCACAGGTTGTTATAGTTCCTTCAGACGTGGCAGATAAGTATCAGACAGTTGACAGCCTTAAGGACCTCAACTTTGCAGTAGAGGTAGGTAGTTCAGGTGCAGCTGAAGCAGATGCAAATGGTTTTAAGAAAACTGAGGTTTCAAGCCAGGCAGCAGCACTCATGGAGGTTGCAGCAGGTACTTCAGATGCAGCAATCATCGATTCACTTATGGCTGCAGCTATGGTCGGCCCGGGAACAAGCTATGAGAAGCTTACATATACAGTAAAACTTAACAGCGAAGATTACGGAGTAGGCTTCAGACAGGGTTCAGATCTTTTAGGTGAGCTTAATACATTCTTTGATAACGCTTTTAAGGATGGAACTACGATGAAGATTGCTGAGAAATATGGAGTACAGGCAGCTGTTATAGAGCGTTAGTCTCCTGTTTCATTTGTAATTATAACTATCATGAGCGCCGGAAACACTTGGATTTACGGCGCTCGTGGTGTCTATCCTCAAAAAGTAACGGAGTCAATTCAGTTATGGAACTTTTCTTTCAGCAGCTGCCTATAGTGCTGCATTCTTTAAATATTGGATTTCTTCAGACACTTAAGCTATTTTTCGTAACGCTTATCGGAGCGGTTCCCCTCGGGCTTCTTATTTCATTCGGAACAAGATCCAACCTGAAAATCCTGAAAGGGATACTGGGGATATTTATCTGGATCATCAGAGGAACGCCTCTCATGATTCAGCTGCTTATCATTTTTTACTTTCCCGGCATGGTTCTCGGAAACAATATCTGGGGTGGTAATGAGTCGGGAAGATTCGCTGCTTCAGCGGTCGCATTCATAATCAACTACGCATGTTATTTTTCTGAGATTTTCAGAGGCGGTATGAACAGTATCCCGAAGGGGCAGGACGAAGCAGGTTTCGTTCTTGGTATGACAAAGGGAGAGATATTCTTTAAGGTCAAGCTTCTTCAGATGGTTAAGAATGTTCTTCCTCCTATGACAAATGAGATTCTTACCCTTGTAAAGGATACATCTCTTGCCAGGATCATAGCTCTTCAGGAAGTAATCTGGGCAGGACAGGCATTCATGAAGGGTTCTCAGGGTATATCAGGCGCAATCTGGCCGCTTTTCTTCACAGGTGTTTATTATCTTATATGTAACGGCGTTCTGACAGTTATCCTGGGACGTGTTGAGAAGAAACTTGAGTATTTCAGGTAAGGAGGATGCTATGAATTATATTCTTGAAGTAGAACACATCGGCAAATCCTTCGGAAGTATAGAAGTGCTTAAGGATATTTGCTTTACTCTGGGAGAGAGTGAGGTTCTCTCCATAATAGGTTCATCAGGAAGCGGCAAGACTACGCTGCTCAGATGCATTACATTTCTTGAACAGGCCAGCAGAGGCATTATCAAAGTCAGAGATAAGAGGATATTCGATGCGGATGATCCGGCACTTCTGACGGATGCGGAAAGAAGGAAGAACAGATTACATTTCGGAATGGTTTTCCAGTCATTTAACCTGTTCCCTCAATATACCGCACTTCAAAATGTAATGCTTGCCCGTGAACTTCAGGCAAAGCGTGAGAAGGGCTTTAAGCAGGATAAGGCCAGAATCCTTGCCGGGATTAAGGCAGAAGCAGAAGGACTCCTTGATCAGATGGGGCTTTCCGACAGGATGCAGAATTATCCGCATCAGCTTTCGGGTGGTCAGTGTCAGAGAGTTGCTATTGCGAGAGCACTTGCACTTAAACCGGATATTCTCTGCTTTGACGAACCTACTTCGGCACTTGATCCCGAGCTTACGGGAGAAGTCCTGAAGGTTATTAAGGAACTGGCAGAGAAGAAGATGACCATGATCATCGTTACCCACGAAATGTCATTTGCAAAAGATGTATCGGATAAGGTTATTTTCATGGACAATGGAATCGTACTTGAACACGGAACACCGGAAGAGGTGTTCGAACATCCGAAGGAAGAGCGTACGAAGCAGTTCCTGGGGTACTATCAATCATAGAAGTAACGTGAATACAGCATATCATATAAAATGCGGCAGCAATTTCCGTGTTTTATATAAAATGAGTAAATGGGCAGTGTCTCTCATATAGGAATGTATTCATAATATGTATCATGCAATATTAAAAACAATTATATAAAAGAATAATACAGAAAGGGGCTACAAATAATGAGGATTAACAGACTGGCAGGTAAGTTTGTTGCATTCGCTATGGCAGGATCCATGATAATGACTCCTGTTAACAGCTTTGCGGCAGCTATGCCAACAAGTAGTGTTTCCTATTTGGCAACCGCCGGGGATGCCGAAGAGGATATTCCGGAGATCGAAATTCCGGAAGAAGGGGACATGGATGTCCTGGGAGATACTTCCTGGCAGAGTAATTTCACCTATACATTAAGCGGAAGTAATATCCTTATCAGTGATTATAAGGGAACAGCTACAACAGTAACAATTCCGGCTACAGCAACTATTGGGGGAACAAATTATACAACCCAGATTGCTCCCGCAAAGATCAGCATGGTTGAGGAAGATTATGTTTCCATCACAGCAAGATTCACTGCTATAAAGAATCTTACACTTGAATCAGGAGTTAAACTTCCTGATGACTGTACAGCGCTTTTTGCAAAATGTACAGCTCTTACTACTGTCGATATGAGTGGTGTCAATACGTCAAATGTAACGGACATGAGTCATATGTTCTATGGCTGTACCGCCCTTACTGATGTTAAGGATGACTTTAATACTGCCAAAGTAACGGATATGTCATACATGTTCTATAATGATACCAGACTTGCATCCGTTGAAACAGATACATTCAATACACAGAATGTAACGGATATGAGATGCATGTTCTATTATAACAGTAAGCTGGCATCTGTTGACCTTTCAGGTTTTAATACCTCCAAGGTTACGAACATGAAGCAGATGTTCTATAATTGCGGAACTCTTAAAAGTCTTGACTTTTCCGGATTTGATATGAGTAAGGTTACTTCACTTGAAGGATTCCTTGATACCTGTACGGGACTTACAAGCGTTAACTTTACAGGGGTAAGCGCTCCGTCAGTAACCAGTACAGCTAACATGTTCAATCTCTGTTCACAGCTTACAACAATTAACCTCAGTTCATTTTCAACTCCAAATGTAACTGATATGTCCTATATGTTTAAGGCATGTTTTGCACTTGAGACAGTTAATCTTTCGGGACTTAATACAGCAAAATGTACTGATTTCACATCAATGTTCCAGGGTGACAGCTCACTTACAGAGCTTGATCTCAGTAAGTTTGATATGAGCAAGAGTCAGCAGAGTGTTGTAGGTGTTCTTACAAGCTGTACCGGTCTTGAAACCATAAAGACACCTAAGGTACTTGCCAACAGCGGAACCTGCGGGAAAATAGCTCTTCCTGATACTTATGTTGCAGGAACAACCGAGTATACTGAAATAACAACGGCTTCATCAACCTTAACAAAGAAGGTTGCCGAGGTTATAACATGGGTTAAGCTTACACTTTATGACGGTACTACAGTTACTACTACACCGAATGGTGTTCAGCCTACCTATCCTGACAGACTGTATGCTCATTATACTGATGGTTCCAAGGTTTTGGTTGATGCTGAGCCGGTTGCTCAGGCACAGAAGAACAGAGTTAATAATATACTGAATAACCCAGAAGGTGGTTCAGTATCCGTAGCTCTTAAGGCATATGTAAATCGAACAAAGGGCGATGATTCAACTAGAACGTTATTGGGTGTAGCAGGATACAAGGTTGTTGTACTTCCTGTAGCAATTGAATCTCATACAGATCCTTCTGATATAGAGATAGATGCAGGTCAGACACCTGAGCTTCCTGAAAAAGTTTCTGTTAAATATGAAAATGGAAACACAGGAACAGCTACAGTAATCTGGGATGAATATGATGAAACAATGTTCAGTACACCTGGAACATACACTATTAACGGTTCCATCAGTGGTTACGATGCTGTTGTATCTGTAAGAGTAATCGTAAGTGACAGTGCTGTCACAAGTGTTACTGTTACACCTTCAACTATAACAGTTAATTCCGGTACAGAACCTCAGTATCCTGCAAAGGCTACTGTAAAGTGGAAGAACGGAACAACTACTCAGGAACCTATTACCTGGGATGAAACTGATAAGGCAAATGTAAAGTACACTTCAATCGAAGGCGGAAGCTATACTGTTAACGGTACATGCGAAGGTAAAGATGTATCTGTAACAGTTATAGTTAAGGATGCAACTATCGTATCAGTTGCTGACTTTTCACCTATAAGTACATTTGTAGGTTACAAGCCGACAACACCGGGAATTGCAAATGTTACTTGGTCAAATGGTGATAATACTACAAGAGTTCCAATCTGGGACGATATACCTGCTGAGAGCTATGCATCAGTTGGTTCATTTACACTGAATGGTGTAGTTCGTGATCATAAGGGAAATGAAACTGCAGTAAGTGTTGTAATCAATGTTACAGCTATCGGTATCGAAAGCATTACAGTTAATCCTGAAAGTGTTGAGATAGAAGCGGGAGAAACTATAACATACCCAACTACAGCAAGAGTGGTTTGGGCAAATGGAAAGACAGAGTCCAAGGATGTAACTTGGGACGAAGATGATAAGACAGCAGCTGAGTCAGGCGTAGCCGGAACATATACCATTCATGGTACTATGGAAGGAGTAGATGGAGAAGCTCTTTTCACAGTTGTTGTTAAGAAGGCAGTCGCAACAAAGACTATTACAGGTTATGACGCTGTAAATGTAACTACTGAATTTGCAGTTGCTCCTGTAATGCCTACTAAAGTTAAAGTTCAGTGGAATGACGGTACAAAATCTGAAGAAAATGTAACATGGGATACAATCGGTGAGGCAAGTTACAGTCAGTCCGGTACATTTACAGTTGATGGTGTTGTTACTCCTTCATCAGGTGCGACTGCAAGCTATGATGTAACAGCAACTGTAACTGTTAATCCACTTACAGCTCTCAGGGCTACTCTTAAGAATTCAAGTATCACAGTTCCTTCAGGTACAGAGCCTACTTATCCTGAGAAGGCTACTGTAAGCTGGTCAAACGGAACTGCAACAGAAGAAACTATTTACTGGAACGAAGAGGACCAGGAAAAGGTTAAATACACAGAAAGAGTGGGTGGCAGCTATCAGGTTAGCGGTACTGCAGCTGAAAAGTCAGTAAAGCTTACTATCACAGTATCTTCAGCAACAATTACATCAGTAGATGCAGTAAGTGTTACTACAGAAGAGAAGAAGGCACCGGTTCTTCCATCAACATTAAATGTAGTATGGAGCAACGGTGACCAGTCAACAGAAAGTGTTACATGGAACAGCATTCCATCATCAGACTATGCTACAGCCGGAGTATTCACTGTAAACGGAACTGTAAATGCAGTTAAACCTACAGCTACTAAGGCAGTTAAAGCTGAAGTAACAGTTGTTAAGGGCGCAGTTACAAAGGAAAGGGTATACCTTGAAGTTACAGAAACTACAACTCCTTCAGGTACAGCTCCAACATATCCTTCACTTGCAACAATACTCTGGTCAGATGGTTCTACAACTTCAACAACCATCACATGGAATACTACAGAGCAGGCAGCAGTTAATTATACAGCTAAGGATGGTGGCAAGTTTACTGTTACAGGTACAGCATCTGATACAAATCTCAGCTTCACAGTAAATGTAACACCTGCAACCATAACGAAGACAAGGGCATTTGCCGATCTTACTATTATAGAAGGCGGGGATCCTTCAAGCATAATTCCTGAAATCGTTGAAACAACATGGAGCAACGGGGATATCACAGCTGAGGTTGTAACATGGGAAGCTATTGACCCTGCTAAGTACAATACTCCGGGAACATTCAAGGTTACAGGAACTATAGCAGACGGTAACGGTTCAAATTATCTCGTATATATAAATGTAATCGTAAACGCAAGAGAAGCAGTAACTGTTTCACTTACAAATACAAGTACTACAATTCCTTCAGGAACAGCACCTGAATATCCAAACGCAGCAAAAGTTACCTGGAATGACGATACAGTCACAGAAGAGGAGATTAGCTGGAGCTTCGAGGATAAGTCAGCGGTTAAGTATACCGCAAGAGAAGGCGGAAGATTCAGCGTAAATGGTACTGTATGCGGCAAGGGTGTAGTATTTACGGTAGTCGTAACTCCTGCAACCATCGCAAACACAGCAGCTCTCAGTGATGTTTCAACTGAGGAAGGAACAGCACCGGTTCTTCCGGAAAATGCATCAGCAACCTGGTCAAACGGTGATGTTACAAGTGAGAAGATCACATGGACTTCAATACCTAAGGATTATTATGCTACAGCCGGTACATTTACGGTAGACGGAACCATAACAGATCTTTCCGGAACAAAGACAACAGTTTCAGTTAAGGTTATCGTAAAAGAGAAGAAAGTTGATCCTGTTGTAGTTGTTTCAGCTACACTTTCAAATTCAACAATTACAGTTCCATCAGGAACAGCACCTATCTATCCTGAAACAGCAGTAGTTAAGTGGTCAGATAATACAACAACAAATGAAAAGATTACATGGACTAAGGCAGACGTTGACGCAGTTGATTATCAGAGCCGTTTCGGCGGAACCTACAATGTAAACGGTACAGTTCAGGAAAAGGCAGTACTTCTCAAGGTAATCGTTACCCCTGCTACAATTTCAGAAGCAGATAAGCCGGCAGACATTACAGTAGAGGTCGGCACAGCACCTGCTCTCCCTGAAAAGGTACACGTTATCTGGTCAAATGGAGACAGTACCGAAGAGACAGTAGCCTGGGACAATGTTCCAGCAGCTTCATACAGTGCAGCAGGCAGCTTCACTGTAAACGGTTCAGTAACAGATCCTTCAAATGTAAAGACTACAGTAACAGTAAATGTAACAGTAAAGGCAGCTACAGCTGTATCAGCAGTTCTCCCTGCATCAGGAACAACAGTTGAGTCAGGAACAGCACCTCAGTATCCTGCTACAGCTACAGTAACATGGTCAAACGGAACAAAGACCGAGGAGACAGTTGCTTACAGCCAGGCTGAGAAGGAAGCAGTTAAGTATAATGAGATCCAGGGCGGTACATATTCAGTTTCAGGTATGGCAGCAGGACTGGGCGTTATATTTACAGTGACAGTAAAGAATGCGACTATCACAGGAAGCGCATCTACAGCAGTTGAAACAAAGGTCGGCACAGCACCGGTACTTCCTACAACAGTAGGTATCAGCTGGAGCAATGGCGATAATACAAATGAAAATGTAAAGTGGGACAGCATTGACATTTCAAAGTACAGTGCTGCAGGAACCTTCACAGTAAACGGAACAGTTACACCTGATAAGGTTCCAAATGTAAGCTGCACAGTAACAGCTACAGTAACCGTTAAGGCAACAGTATCCAATAAGACTATCTCAAATGTTTATCTTGAGAAGAACAGTATAGAGACATCATCAGGTACAAAGCCTGAGTATCCTTCTGAAGCAACAGTTAAGTGGTCAGATAATACAACTACAAAGTCACTTGTTGAATGGGATAAGGCAGGTCAGAATGCAGTTGCATACATGAGCAGAACCGGTGGTAACTATTCAGTTAACGGTGTTGTAAAGGTATCAATGCCTGATGGTAGTGTTCAGGAAAGAACAGTAACACTTTCAATCAAGGTAAATGCAGCTACTGCAGTATCTGTAAGCGGACTTTCAGATGTTACAACAATCGCTCAGGTTGCACCGGTACTTCCTGCAACAGCAAGCGTAACATGGAGCAACCAGGAAGTTACAACAGAAAATGTAAATTGGAATTACATCAATCCTTCAAGCTATGCTTCTGCAGGAACCTTCAATGTAACAGGTAATGCAGCAGGAGTTTCAGCAACAATCAAGGTTACAGTTCAGGCTGCAACAGTTACATCAGTAGTATTTGAACCTACAGAAACAACTATAGAATCAGGATTAGCACCAAAGTATCCTACAAATGCTACAGTAACATGGAACAACGGTAAGACAACGAATGAGAGAATCACATGGGATACAGCTCAGCAGACAGCAGTAAACTATAAGGGCAGAAGCGGCGGAACATTTACCGTTGACGGAACTGTTCAGGAGAAGACAGTTACATTTACCGTAAAGGTAAATCCTGCAACTATCACAAGTATTGCTAAGATTGATGATGTTAAGACAAAGGAAGGAAATGCGCCTAAGATTCCTGCTACAGTTGAATGTACATGGAGCAATGGCGACAAGACAGAAGAAAATGTAGCTTGGAGCACTATAGCAGCTGACAGCTATAACACAGTCGGTGAATTCACTGTAAATGGTACTGTATCTGACAGTACAGGAACTAAGGATGTAACAGTTAAGGTTATAGTTGAAGAAAGACCTTCAGATGCAAAGACACTTAAGGCTATAACAGTAATACCTCCTACACAGCTTGTTTATATCGATAAGAATCCTCTTAAGCTTGAAGGCGGCAGCGTTACACCTGAATATGATGACGGTACAAAGGGTGATTCAGTTCAGCTTACAAGCGAAGATGTAGAGGTATCAGGCTACGATTCATTTACACCTGGTGTACAGACAGTAGTAGTTGTTTATACAGATCCTAAGACATATGATACAAAGACAGCTACATTTGAAGTAACAGTTAAGTGGCCATTCAGTGATATGAGAAATAATGAGTCCGGAGCATCCGAAGTTCTTTATGCTTATAATAATGATATCATCGGCGGCTATGGTACAAATTCAGAAGGTCTTGTAACCTTCAAGCCTGCAAAGTATGTAACACGTGCACAGTTCGCGATAATGCTTTATAAGGCAGCAATCGCACTTGGTTATATCAAGGAAGGAACAGGCGGAAGCGGTTCTTACAGTGATGTAAACAGCAGCATGCAGTGCTACAATGCAGTAATGTGGGCTAGTTCAAACGGAATCATTTCCGGATTCAGCAACGGAACATTTAAACCAAACAACAATATTACACGTGCACAGATTACGATCATGCTTATGAAGTTTGCTCAGAAGTTCGGTATCAACACAGGAAACAGAGACGCAAACTTTGCGCAGTATACTGATGGTACAACAGTAGGAGCAGCATTCCAGGAGAGCATGAGCTGGGCATCAGCAGAGAAGATCATGAGCGGACAGACAAAGGGTGGTGTTAAGTACCTTAACCCTAATAAAAACGCAAGCCGAGCTCAGTGTGCTATCTTCCTTGTAAGGTTCATTAAAAAGTTTGGTAACTGATAATGGCTGCCTCAAAAAATGAGGTAAAATGTATTAACAGAATAAACCGTAAAATCGGTTGAAAAAGTACTTGCACAGGCAATAGGAATATGTTATTCTTATTGCCTGTGATGTATTTTTATAATATATTTCCTTGCTTATCCGGTATACGGGTAGGCCACTAGACCATAAGGAGGTGCAAAACATGAAGTATGAGATCGCGTTAGTACTTAGCTCAAAGGTTGATGATGACGTTAGAACTGCTACACTTGAAAGAGTAAAGAATCGTGTTACTAAGTCAGGCAGTACAATCACTGATATCGATGAGAAGGGTAAGCAGAGACTCGCATACGAAATTCAGGACATGCTCGAGGGTTATTATTATTTCCTTCATTTCGAAGGCCCGGAAGATGCTCCATATTTCATCGAGAGACATCTGCGTATCTATGATAATGTCCTCAGATTCCTCATAGTTAAGCAGGACGCTTAGTTAAAAGATTCGGAGGGGTCAATATGAATAAGGTTATTTTGATGGGTCGTCTTACAAGAGATCCTGAGATGAGATATTCACCATCAGCAAATGGTGATCAGCTTGCAATAGCAAGATTTTCAATCGCTGTAGATAAGAGATTTAACAGAAAGTCACAGGATGGCAGCGAGGCAACAGCCGATTTCTTCAACTGTACAGCATTTGGAAAACAGGCAGAATTCGTTGAAAGATATCTCAAGCAGGGTTCTAAGATTTTAGTAGTAGGACGTATTGAGAACGACAATTACACAAACAAGAATGGCGAGAAGGTTTATTCAGTACGTGTAATTGCAGAGGAAATTGAATTTGCAGAGAGCAAGAAGGCTGCTGAAGAGAATCAGGGCGGTGGTAACTACAACGCACCTAGCTACAATTCAGCACCGAAGGATGCAAGTGCGGACGGATTTATGAATATTCCGGAAGGGATTGAGAATGACCTTCCATTTAAGTAAATCCTGATTTACGATTATTAGGAGGATGGTTATGCCTTACGAGAAGAAAGAGCAGAAGGATTCTGCACCAATGAGAAGAAGACCTATACGTAGAAGAAAGAAGGTTTGTGCTTTCTGTGCTGCAAAGGCCGAGAATATTGATTACAAGGATGTAAATACTCTTAAGAGATATATCTCAGAGAGAGGTAAGATACTTCCTAGAAGAATCACAGGAACATGCGCAAAGCATCAGAGAGCTCTTACAGTAGCAGTAAAGAGAGCAAGACACGTTGCACTCATCCCATACGTAGTAGAGTAATCAACAGAGAACCGGAGACTTGGTCTTCGGTTCTTTTTTTCGAAGTCCTGTATAATTCCTGTATACTTGCTTTGAAGCCGGAATTATGGTAATATACACAAGGTTCCTGAAAAGGAGAGGGAACTTTCGAAAGGTTAAAAACCTTAGCGCCAGACTGTAAATTGAGTCTGACAGTGATTCATGGCTCATATGCAGTTGACGAGGTGAAGGGTTATCGAGATATTCGGCGGATGCTCTTCCGTACCACATGTACGTTAGTGCTTCAACAAACCATTCGGGTGACCGGGTGACAAAATGAAGTACAGTGTCCTGAAAGCAACTAAAAAATAATGGTTTCCGCGATATATGGTTTTAAACCGATGACCGCGTGTCTTTTTGTACGTGGTTTTTCCCGGGCCATTTGCGGAGAGAGGAGAATTAATATGTGTGGTATTATTGGTTTTACAGGAAATGAACCTGTAAAAGATATTCTTATTGACGGTCTTGCACAGCTTGAATATCGTGGATATGACAGTGCAGGAATAGCTATGATGGATAAGAAGGACGGTATCGTCCTTATGAAGAAGACCGGTAAGGTTGCTGAACTTAAGGAAGCAGCTGAAGAGTTAAAATGCGATGCAACCTGTGGTATAGGTCATACCAGATGGGCAACTCACGGTGGCGTTACAGCTACAAATGCTCATCCTCATCAGGTTGGTAAGGTAGTTATCATTCATAACGGTATTATTGAGAATTACCGTGAGCTGATTTCGGAGTACGGTCTTAAGAACAGTCTTAAGTCAGAGACTGATACTGAAGTAGTAGCAGCTCTTCTCGATAAATTCTATGAAGGAAATCCCAAGAAGACAATTAAAGAAGTGGTTGGCAAACTTGCAGGATCATTTGCTCTCTGTATAATGTTTGAAGATGTTCCTGAGAAGATCTATGCCATCAGAAATGTAAGTCCGATGGTTGCAGCAGAGAGTGAAAAAGGCTCTGTTATTGCGTCAGATCTTACGGCTCTCATTCCATTTTCAAGAAGATATTTTGTAGTTCCTGAATATCATATACTTACAATGTACAAAGATTCTATCAAGGTTGAGGACCTTAAGGGAAACAGGGTTGAGCCTGAGTTCCTGGAGGTTAACTGGGATATCAATTCTGCTCAGAAGGGCGGATATCCTTACTTCATGCTCAAGGAAATTCATGAACAGCCGGAAGCTCTTGAGAGAACAGTTGCTCCGAGAGTAAAGGACGGACTTCCATATCTTCTGGATGACGGAATCGATGATGAAGTGTTCAGGAATATTACCGGAATAACTGTTGTTGCCTGCGGAACAGCAATGCATGCCGGACTTGTAGGAAAGGCCGCAATCGAGAACAAACTCCGTATACCTGTTACGGTTGAGATAGCATCAGAGTTCAGATATAAGGATCCGATAATAGATGAAAAGACACTTACTATCGTGCTTTCACAGTCAGGCGAGACTATAGATACACTTGAAGCACTCCGCCTTGCAAGAAGAAAGGGCTCAAAGGTTCTTTCGATTGTAAATGTAAAGGGTTCTACTATTGCCCGTGAGAGTGATTATGTGCTTTATACACATGCAGGCCCTGAGATAGCGGTTGCCAGCACTAAGGCATATACAGTACAGATTGCAGCTATGTACCTCCTGCTCTGCAAGATAGGACTTGTAAAGGGTATCATGTCAGAGGATGATGCACGTTCATTTATAAAGAATCTTGAGGGTGCAGGCGAGATCATTCAGAAGACACTTGATATGGGAAATGATATCGAGAAGATTGCAAATTATATCAAGAATTCACCTGATCTCTTCTATATAGGACGTGGAATTGATTATACTATGAGCCTTGAGGCTTCCCTTAAGCTTAAGGAGATTTCATACATCCATGCAGAGGCGTATGCTGCAGGTGAACTGAAGCATGGTACTATAGCACTTATTTCGGAAAATGTACCGGTTATCGCAATCGCAACCCAGAGAGATGTTTACAGCAAGGTTATATCAAATATCAAGGAAGTAAAGTCTAGAGGTGCTTACGTAATACTTGTAAGTACAGATGAAAAGATAGACGACAAGACAATCTGTGACAGACAGATCAGAATCCCTGAGACTGAGCAGTACTTCTCGGTATTTGCAACGGCAGTAGTGCTTCAGCTGGTGGCATACTACACCTCAGATGCAAAGGGACTTGACGTTGACAAGCCACGTAATCTCGCAAAATCAGTTACCGTTGAGTAGGCTCGATTCCGCAGGAATCGATGGCACGCAGTGCCGAACAGCCACGGTGCCGTGCATGCACGACAGTGCATGTGCGGGCAGGTGGCGAAGTTGAGGGGCCTAGGCTCGATTCCGCAGGAATCGATGGCACGAAGTGCCGAATCTGCCCAGGCTCGATTTCGAAGAAATCGACGGCACGCAGTGCCGAACAGGCATCAGTAATTGACAAAAACAAAAAAATAGCATAATATTAAGGGGCTGTGCCGAAATGCACAGCCTCTATCATGGAGACGTATCGAAGCGGTCATAACGGGGCGCACTCGAAATGCGTTAGCCCTCCGGGGCACGAGGGTTCGAATCCCTCCGTCTCCGCACTTAAAAGTACAGTGAACAGTTTCTTGTTTACTGTACTTTTTTTATGCTACAATATGGCTTGGGAGTTACAGATTCTATCCTGTTTCCGGCTACTTGCTTTGAAGAAGCAGGATAGATGTTTTTAAGATTAAGGAGAAGGATATGAGTAGAAGATATAATATAAGTAATGAATTTTTTCCATTTAACCATTTTTCATCACCTACTAATCCTTTGATGATCCGCCTTGCAAGCGGGCTTTTGAAGATTTGGGGATTTGTTAAATTTAATATTGAAAGGGACCCGCGTGTTACTGTTGAGAAGCTGAAAGTTCCGGGGTATAAAGGTAAGAAGATTACCATTTATCTTATATCGCCTCGAGGCTGCAGGGAGCCGCTTCCATGCCTTTTGGATGCCCATGGTGGTGGATTCATGTTCGAGGCATCACCAAGCCAGATAGATCTTGCCATGCAGTATGCAAAATATGGCAAGTTCAAGGTTGCATTTGTAAATTATCACCTGCATACAGATATTCCCCAGCCGGCTCCGCAGGAGGATTTCTTTGCCGCATATAAATGTATCGTAAGCCATGCTGATGAGCTGGGAATTGACAGGTACAGAATCGGCGTTATCGGTGACAGTGCAGGGGGTATGCTGGCAGCAACAACCTGCATGCTGGCAAGAGACCGTGGTATAAGACCGCTTCCAAGATTTCAGGCATTGTTATATCCCTGGCTGGATGACAGATTCATCAGTGAGTCCTGCAGGAAGTATACCGACACACCTATGTGGAATTCGACTCTTGCTAAAAAACTTGTGCCTATAATGAATGCCAATCCGGAAAAGGTTCCGACATTCCTTCGTTCTCCGGTACAGGCAGAGAGTTTCGCTGACCTCCCGCCGGCTTATATTGAAGTGGCAGAGTATGACTGTCTTCACGATGATGGCATTCTATTTGCAAAGAAGCTGAGAAAAGCCGGGATAAATGTGCATCTTGATGAAGTACGTGGTGCTATGCATGGCTTTGATACCAAACTGAGTGCACCGACTACAAGACGAATGGTACTAAGCCGTGTGCAGTTCATGAAGAAAATGTTTCGATAGTTTTATTCATATCTATGGGAATGCTGAAGAGTATATAACGGTGGGTGAATTATGAGAATATATAAAATTGCAGACAATAAAAGAGATTATATGGATCTGCTGTTCCTTGCTGATGAGCAGGAGGACATGATCGACAGATATCTGGACAAGGGTACGATGTATGTGATTGATGATAATGGTGTAAAAGGGGAATGTGTTGTCACCGATGAAGGCGAAGGCATCCTTGAGATCAAGAACATAGCTACAGTGCCGGAATCGCATGGCAAAGGTTATGGAAGGCTTCTCATAAATTATATTTCCGATAAGTATGCAGGACAATATACAACCCTGCAGGTCGGTACCGGAGATAGTCCACTCACGATACCATTTTATGAAAAATGTGGATTCAAAAGACATCATATAATCAAAAACTTCTTCCTGGATAATTATGATCATCCGATATATGAGGAAGGTATTCAACTTGTAGACATGGTGTATTTGCGGAAGGAGATTACAAAAGTATTAAAGACTGAGCGCTTAATTCTGCGCCGTTGGGAAGATAGCGATGCAGAGGATTTATATAAATATGCCAGAGATCCGGATGTGGGACCGATTGCAGGATGGCCGCCTCATCAGAGTGTAGATGAGAGTCGGGATGTGATAAAGAATGTGTTGTGTGGAAAAGAGACATATGCAATCTGCATGAAAGAAGATGGAAAGCCTATCGGATCCATCGGACTGAAGCTGAATGGTTATACCGATATGACCGACGTGGATGATGAGTGTGAGATGGGTTACTGGCTTGGAAAACCGTTCTGGGGTCAGGGCATTATGCCGGAAGCAGTAAAAGAAATGCTTCGTCACGCATTTGAAGATTGTGGGATGCAGAAGGTCTGGATAGGATATTATGAGGGCAATATAAAATCAAGACGCGTTATGGAAAAATGCGGCTTTAAGTATCAGTGGCGGACAGAGAATGTAGATGTGCCGCTGATGGCAGAGACAAGGACAGGTCATGTGTGCCTGATGACCAAGGATGATTGGATGGATGAAAGAATTGCTAAACAGATAGCTTTCGCGCTTGAAATTGACAAAGAAAAGAATATTTACCGCCAGACTCATTTGTCTGGACATGGAAGAAATGAGACTGATGCAGAGCACGCATGGCATATGGCTATAATGGCGTACCTGTTACGTGAATATGCAAATGAGGAAGTTGATATAACCAGGGTTATATTGATGTGTCTTATTCATGATATTGTTGAGATAGATGCCGGAGATACATATGCATACGATGATGCAGGTCTTGCAACACAAAAAGAACGGGAGGAAAAGGCTAAGGAGAGAATATTTTCGTTGCTTCCTGATGATCAGAAGGCGGATTTGATTAGCTTGTTTGATGAATTCGAAGAGTATGAGACAGCTGAATCCAAATTTGCTCATGCCATGGATAATTTCCAGCCTCTTATGCTTAATAACAGCAATGATGGAGGAGATTGGATAGAACATAATGTGACCGCTTCACGTGTCTATGGCCGCCAATCCGGGACAAAGCTTGGATCAGAGAAGTTATATGAGATTACGGATCAAATCATTAAGGAGAATATACAAAAAGGCAGCCTTAAAGAATAAGCACTGTAAATGACAGTTGGAATATATATTATGATGATTTGAGAGAGTCGTGTATGAGCGGCTCTCTTTTTATATGATAGTTTCCCGCAATATCATTTAAGAAATAGATAAGAATTAGAGAAGACATAGATTAAGACTTACATACCCGGGTGTAGTATATTAGCATCAACAGATAAACGACATCCGATAACTTGTAAGGATGTCACAGTACAGATTTAAACGTGTTAAAGAATAAAGGAGTAATATTATGGAGAAAAAAGCAGTTCTTACAGCAAAGGATCTTTCAAAGACATTTTCAAATGAATCGATTCAGCAGCATGTTCTTAAGAACCTGAACCTCAGTATATATAAAGGGGATTTCACGGTAGTCATGGGAAATTCCGGTTCGGGCAAAAGTACACTGCTATATGCACTCTCGGGTATGGACAGACCTACTCTTGGAAATATCACATACTATGTTGATGAAAAGGATAAGAGGATTGCAAAGCTTTCAAAGAAGTCCGGAGCATCCGATAACGGAATCGAGATTTCAAAGTTCAGTAATGATATGCTGGCACTTTTCAGAAGATATCACGCAGGTTTCGTATTCCAGCAGAATTATCTTAATGACAGCATGAGCGCCCTTGACAATGTAATGGTCAGCGGACTTCTGAAAACAAAGGACAGGAGGGTTCTCGCAGGAAGAGCTAAGCAGCTTCTTGAAAAGGTCGAGATCGGGGAGAGGGATTGGAAAAAGTTTCCTACACAGCTTTCCGGTGGTCAGCAGCAGAGAGTTGCGGTAGTAAGAGGAGTGATCAATAATCCAGAGATTCTTTTTGCAGATGAGCCGACGGGAGCACTTAATTCACAGAATACGGAAAATGTACTTGATATTCTTTCCGACCTGAACTTTATGGGACAGAGTATAGTGATGGTAACCCACACGGTAAAAGCAGCAGAGAGAGGAAACAGGATAATATACCTGGCAGACGGAGTTATTTCAAGTGAATGTGAACTTGGACCTTATCTCGGGGATTACAGAGATGAATCAAATCCTGAAAGGGAGAAGGCACTTGAAAGGCATCAGAAACTTACAGATTTCCTCCGGGATATGGGATGGTAAGGCATCGATAGATTATAAGGAGAAAGCTCATGTATAAATTATTCAAGATTGCAAAAGATAATATGAAGAAGCAGAAGGGTGACATGGTCACATTTCTCCTTCTTACACTGATTGCTTCATTCCTTATATTTGATGGAATGTCGGCAGTTATAGGCATGAACAAAGTCATGGATTCAAAGTTTGATGAGATACATGGACCACATGTTATATTGTTCAACCATGATACAGAGGCCGAAGTAAAATCTGCAAAAAAGGCTTTTACGGAAAATGAACATATTCTGGAATATGAAATGACTCCTGCAGTAACTATCAACTGTGAATACAGGAATAAGAAGGATACGGAATTTCTTCAGTATAAGTTTATTGCTGAAAGCTTTAATGAGGAAGTGAAGATTTCAGATCTGGCTATACCTGACAAGGATTTAGGAAAGCATGACATCCTTCTTCCGCTCAACATGAAGGGAAAATTCGCTGAAGAGGATACCATTCAGCTTAAGCTGGGGGATGATATTTACGACTTTAAAGTTGCAGGATATCTGGAAGATCCGTATTTCTGTTCAACCATGAATCTGACTATATTCAGTGTGAATATGTCAAGTGAAATTATAGATGAAATGGCTGAGAATCATCCGACTCAGGTCATTAAGTCAAATATGCATAAAGGCCGTATAGATGATACTGAATTCGATACATATTCAACCATGGATCTGGAGAAAGACATCTCTGATGTATATAAAGAGGAGATAGCAGTATATTCAAAAATGAATCCGGAAGAAAACTATACAGACTATCTTCTGGCCAACTGGCAGATGATGAGAGGCGGATCGCAGTTTCTTCCACAGTTGACAATGATACTGATAATTGTATTTGCAGTGATGATAATGATCATAGCGATCGTCATTATCTCCTTCAGCATCAAGAATTTCATTCAGAAGAATATGAAGAATACAGGAATTCTTGAGGCAAGTGGTTATACTGTAAGAGAACTCAGAACTGCAATGGTAATTCAGGTGGTTCTTGTGGCAGGAATCGGAAGTGTTTTGGGAGTTGTACTCGGAATACTGACATTTGGTGGGTTTGGAGTCGTTGTAACTTCACTTCTCGGGCTTTCAATGGATCAGCCGGTCAACTGGTTTGTAGCAGTCGCATCACTTATTCTGGTAACAGGTGTGGTGGCTTTTGCAGCACTTATTATCAGCAGAATCTATAAGAAGATATCTGTTCTCGATGCTTTGAGGGGAGGAATCAACGCACATAATTTCAGAAGAAACCACTTCTCATTTGAAAAAACACCTCTTCCTGTATCGTTAATACTTTCACTTAAAGATTCCGTTGGAAATGCAGGCAGGAATGCTATCATGGTATTCATAGCAGCAATACTTGCCATATCAACACTTATAGGCTTCGGAATGTATGATAATTTTGGAAAGAGTCCGGATGTGCTTGTAAAAATGATGGGTTTTGAGATGCCTACAGCAACTATTGTTGATGATGATAATTCATCAGATTATGGGAAAATGGTTAAAGGTCTTAAGAATCTGAACGGAGTGGAAAAAGTATTTGCCCAGACCAGCTTTGAGCCGACAGCCATATCAGGGGATAAGGAGCAGACAATTTTCACATATGCAGTAGATGACATGGATCAGACCGTAAATACTTCAATTATTGAAGGCAGAGCTCAGGAGACTGAAAATGAGATTATGATAACACTCGGTGTTGCAAATGATATGGGTCTCAAGGTTGGTGATGTTATCACAGTTAAATTTGCTGATGAACAGGCTGATTATCTTATAGTAGGTATTAATCAGAGAGTTGAAAGAATGGGACGTACCCTTTATATGACAGTAGAGGGTGCAGACAGGTTGATACCGGGAGATGTAAGCTGCCAGTACTATGTATACGGAAAAGAAGGAATTTTATTTTCCGATATAG
This sequence comes from Eubacterium sp., assembly GCA_017477505.1. GTDB lineage: Bacteria > Bacillota > Clostridia > Lachnospirales > Lachnospiraceae > Eubacterium_Q. The sequence continues at coordinate 7,885 of JAFUVQ010000004.1, read as the reverse complement.
AGAGTGAAGTTAAGTTATTTGCTGAGGAAGAGGACCTTAGTCTCACACTTACCGACTCACAGAAGATGATGGAAGGAACACTTAATTCCCTGGTTTTAGCCATGAAGATGCTCTGTATCATAATACTTGTTATAACACTGCTCGTAGTTGTGTTTGTTGAATCACTTGTAATCAGGGCAAAGATCAGCCGTGAGTGGCGTGGAATGGGAATCAGCAAAGCAATGGGGCAGACAAGCAGGGAACTTATAGTTCAGATCATGCTTTCAAATATACCTGCTATACTTGCCGGAACTCTGATAGGTGTACTTTTTGCAGAGGCAGCAGGCAGCGGAATTATAAAAACAGCGTTCTCACTCTTTGCGGTAAAGAGCATTCCATTTAATATATCATTTATTTACATGATAATCACTATTCTGGGAATTATTACAATAGCAATCCTTACATCAGGATTTGCAGGACTTAAGGTTAATGGACTTAAGCCTGTTGAGATGATTACAGAGGACTAGACGGTAGATTGAGAAGAATACAAAAAAATGACAGATATCCTGTCATTTTTTTGCGTTCTCAGTTAAAATGTTGTATTATATTATTTTGCAGAATGATAAGGAAGTTGATGTAAAATGCACTATAACTGTTTGATAGTAGATGATGAAGCAGAGCTGGCTAAAATGACAGCCGAGTACTTTAATATGTTTGAAATAAAGACTGAGTTCGTGGACTCAGCCGCGGCTGCTTATGCCTTTTTGACAGAAAATGAAGTGGATCTGATTCTTCTTGATATTAATCTCGGTGATGGATCAGGTTTTGAAGTCTGTAAGAAACTGAGAGAGGATTATCAGCTTCCGATACTGTTTATCAGCGCAAGGCAGAGTGATGATGATGTTCTTATCGCACTCAGCATAGGAGGCGATGATTATATTAAAAAACCTTACAGCCTCTCGGTATTGCTCGCCAAAGTCAAGGTGAATCTCAACAGAGTTGAGCAGCTGAAGAAGTTGAAGGAGATGAATACTGTTTCTGAAAGTCCATCGGAGGCAGGAAATGTAAAATTCAGTCTGGATGAACCGACCATGTCGGTAATCCTGGACGGCAGGCGTATCAGCCTTAAGGCTAAAGAGTTTGCACTTCTCAAGTGTCTCTATGATCATAAGAATACCATAGTCACCAAGGAAACACTTTTTGATGAGGTATGGGGCGACAGCTTCTATGGAGACGGAACACTTAACGTTCATATAAGAAAACTCAGAGAGAAGATGGAAGAGGATCCAAATGAACCGAAGATAATCAAGACTATCTGGGGTACAGGATACATTCTCTCATTGTAGTGCACCGCCCGTTAAGAAGGATGTTTGTTTAGAGGTACTGAAATTGAAGAGTATCAGAAATATAACAATCATATTTACATTTATTACACTGATATGCCTTGGCGTGATCATTTTTATTTTCTATAATAATGGTCTCAGTACGGTTATTCTGGGAAATTATACCGATGAAGAACTTGTAGTGTATAGGAAGATATGGGGAGATATAAACCAGAACTTTGAGGTGGGAAGACGCAACCTTTTTATCGGTTCGGTTGTGACATGGGCCTTGATGACGCTAATGGGATATCTGTTCATAACCCTGTTTTACTTCGTAGAGATCAGACCTATAAGTGAGCTGGAAAGGCATGCTGCAAATATTGCGAAGGGAGACCTTGATGCTGAGATTCCTATAAGAAGAGGAACGCTTTTCAGCGGCTTTACCGAAAGCTTTGACCTTATGCGTGAGGAACTGAAGGACTCCCGAAAACGGGAGATAGAAGCGTGGAAGGCGAAGAAGGAACTGGTTGCGGATTTGAGTCATGACATAAAGACTCCGGTTGCTACAATTCAGGCGACCTGTGAGGTTATGGATATGAAGCTTCGTAAGAAGCTTAAAGACAAAAATGAGGAAGCAACGGAAATAAATGATACTATCGAGAAGATAGGAAGTATATCCGCAAAAGCGGGAACCATAAGTGAGATTATGGACAATGTCTTCCAGCTAACTATGGAAGAACAGGGCAGAGTTGATGTAAATCCGGTTGAAGAAAGCAGTGAAGTGATAGAACAGTATCTTCGGAATCTGCATGATTTCGGAAATATCATTTTTGAAAATGAAATGCCATCATGCCTTCTTCTGTTTGACAAACTCCGCATGGAGCAGGTTATAGATAATGTGGTCGGCAACTCGAATAAATATGCGGGGACCAATATATATATCAGGTTCTCGGATATGGAGGAGCAGGGTAACAGATATGTAAAGATTACCATTAGAGACAAGGGACCGGGAGTAAGCCCGGACGATCTGCCGCTTCTTACGGAAAAATACTTCCGTGGCAAAGGTTCAGAGGGAAAGAACGGATACGGTATCGGTATGTATCTGGTGAAGAACTATATGGAGCGACAGTGCGGCGGCCTTGAATACTACAATGATAACGGATTCGTTGTAGAACTGCTCATACGTAAGGTTTAGGCATGTCGAAGACGTGAATCTGACATGGTATATAACATGGCATAAGTGTAGTATAAGCGTGGCATAAGTGTAGTATAAGCGTGGCATAGGCGTGGATTAAGCGTGCATATGTATAAGGATTATTGGGGTGCCGGTTCTGAAGGAAGAGGCATCTTGATCATAATAAGCAACATAAAGCAATATGGAGGAAACAAACAAAAATGAACATTGCAGCAAAGATAGCTAAGGAACTGGGCGTTGAGGAATGGCAGGTTGAAGCAGCCGTTACTCTTATCGATGAGGGAAATACTATTCCGTTTATTGCCCGTTACCGTAAGGAGAAGACAGGTGTACTTAATGATGAGCAGCTTCGTAATCTTCACGAGAGACTGGTTTATCTCAGGAACCTTGAGGAAAGGAAAGAGCAGGTCATCGCATCTATCGAAGAACAGGGCAAGCTGACTGACGAGCTTAAGGCTAAGATACTTGCTGCAGAAGCACTTGTAACAGTAGAAGATCTTTACAGACCATATAAACAGAGAAAGAAGACCAGAGCTGATATCGCTCGAGAGAGGGGACTTGAAGGACTTGCAAATGTGATCATGCTCCAGCAGGATAACATTGATATTCCTAAGGAAGCAGAGAAGTATATCAATCCGGAGAAAGAGATAGAAACAGCTGAGGCAGCCATCGCAGGTGCGCAGGATATCATAGCCGAAGGCGTTTCCGATGAGGCTGATTACAGAACCATTATTAGAAAGATTACAGAGAAGAACGGAATTCTTGTATCAAAGGCCAAGGATGCCGAAGCTGAATCAGTATATGAGAATTATTATGATTTCAGCCAGGCTATAGAGAAGCTTACCGATTATCAGATACTTGCCCTTAACCGTGGTGAGAAGGAGAAGTTCCTTACCATCAAGCTTGAGGCACCTGAAGAGGATATCCTCAGATATCTTAAGAATCAGACAGTTTCAAATGAAGCCAGCCCTTCATTTGCATATATACAGGAAGCAGTGGCTGACGCCTACTCAAGACTGATAGCTCCATCCATAGAGCGCGAGATCAGATCTTCACTTACTGAAAGAGCAGAGGACAGCGCTATAACGGTATTCGGCAAGAATCTTCACCAGCTTCTTATGCAGTCACCGGTTGCAGGCCATACGGTTCTCGGATGGGATCCGGCCTTCAGAACAGGCTGCAAGCTTGCAGTTGTCGATCCGACGGGTAAGGTTCTTGATACGGCGGTTGTATATCCTACGGCACCGACAAATGAAGTGAAGATAAAGGCAGCAAAAGAAACGGTTAAGAAGCTGATCAAAAAATACGGCATAGACCTTATTTCCATAGGAAATGGAACCGCAAGCCGTGAATCAGAAATAATCGTTGCCGAGATAATCAAGGAGATACCTGAAAAGGTAAGTTACGTTATAACAAATGAGGCGGGTGCATCGGTTTACTCCGCAAGTAAGCTGGCAACCGAGGAATTTCCTACATTTGATGTGGGACAGAGAAGTGCTGCGTCCATAGCAAGACGTGTGCAGGATCCTCTTGCAGAGCTTGTTAAGATAGATCCGAAGTCCATAGGAGTAGGACAGTATCAGCATGATATGAATCAGAAGAAGCTGGGTGATGCGCTTTCGGGCGTAGTAGAGGACTGCGTTAACAGCGTAGGTGTAGACCTTAATACTGCATCGGCTGCACTTATGGTTTATATCTCGGGAATCAATAAGAGTATAGCAGGAAATATCGTTACTTACCGTGAGGAACACGGCAGCTTCAAGAACCGTGCTGAACTTCTTAAAGTTCCGAAGCTGGGACCTAAGGCATTCGAGCAGTGCGCAGGTTTCATGCGTATATCAGGTGGCGAGAATCCTCTGGATAATACCGGGGTTCACCCTGAAAGCTACAAGGCTGCAGGTGAGCTGATGAAGGAATGCAATGTCAGCATGGATTCCATCAGAGAGGGAGCTGTGATATTTATAAATGATTATAAGGCCATGGCTGAAAAACTCGGAATCGGTGAACCTACGCTCCGTGATATGGTAAAGGAAATGTCTGCACCTGGAAGAGACCCGAGAGCTGACCTTCCTCCGGTAGTTTTAAGAAGTGACGTTCTTGAAATGAAGGATCTTAAGGAAGGTATGATACTTAAGGGTACCGTAAGAAATGTAATTGACTTCGGTGCATTTGTAGATATAGGAGTTCATCAGGACGGACTTGTTCATATATCTCAGCTGACAAAGAAAAAATTCGTAAAGCATCCTCTCGATGTTGTGAGCGTTGGAGACATAGTAGAAGTCAAAGTACTTTCAGTTGATGAGAGGAAAAAGAGAATCTCACTTTCAATGATATTGTAGTTAAGAGGTCAGATTTTATGATCAAAAAGCAATATAATCTTACTCCTGAAGCCTGTGATGAGATATCAGAGGAGGTCATGTCGTTTTGTGACCGGGTTAAAACTGACAGAAAGGACAAGCAGAGGTACAGACTTTCTGTTGAGGAATGTCTTCTTTCATGGCTTGAAAAAGGCTGTGAAGGAAGGAACCTGACCCTTATCGCAGGGAAAAGGTTATTCAGAAATTTCATAAAACTGGAAATGGACGGCGAGGCGGTAGAACCATTCAGTGCCATTAAAGAAGATTACGGTGATTATTGTGATAGTTTTCTGGTTTATCTGAATCTAAGGCCTGAATATTCATATACCAGAGGAAAGAATAATCTTCTGTATCGGATCAACAGAAAATCACCCGGGCAGCTGACTGTACTCTGCATAACTATCCTCATTGCAATGTTCGTGGGTTTAGTAGGGAAATTCCTGCTTCCGCCTTCGGTTATTGGATTCCTGCTGAATGATATAGTTACACCGTTCTACGATACATTTTTCAATATCCTCGGATGTGTAGCGGGACCTATGGTCTTTCTTTCGGTATGCTGGGGTATATACGGGATCGGAGATATAGAGATGCTGGGCAGGATAGGAAGAGGCATGCTGATCAGGTTTGTCGGTATGACCTTCCTTGTTTCGCTTGGAAGTATGGTGGTATTTCCTATACTTGGACCGGGGCTCAGCGGCTCTTCGGAGGGAGGCTCACAGGTTCAGTCCATACTGAAGATGGTCCTTGATATATTCCCTTCGAATATCGTTTCTCCTTTTGTAGACGGAAACATACTTCAGATCATTTTTCTGGCTATCGTTATAGGAATTGCCCTTCTTTATCTTGGAAGACAGACAAGAGCCATAGCCACAGCGATAGAGCAGATCAATCTTATGGTTCAGTTTCTAATGAATGTTATAAGTAAGATCGTTCCATTTATCGTATTTCTTGTTATTATCAATCTTATATGGTCGAATACGGCATCGCAGCTTGATTCCGTATGGAAGCTGATCATAGTGATCATAGCTGCACATATAGTTGCCGGATTCCTTTTCATTCTCGGAACAGCGCTCAGAAGAAAGGTGAACTTTGTGACTCTGCTGAAGAAGGTGATACCTTCGTTCCTGATTGCATTTACATCCGCGTCATCGGCGGCTTCATTCAGTTCAAATGTATCAACCTGCAAGAAGAGCTATGGAATCGATGATTCACTGACAGGCTTCGGAATTCCTCTCGGCATGGTCATGCATAAACCTATTTCGGCTATGTATAATTCGATACTCGTCATATATTTTGCAGGCGTACATCACGTATCCTGCTCTGTAGGATGGCTGCTCATAGCAGTCTTCATATGTGCAATAGTATCAATCGCGACACCGCCTGTTCCGGGTGGAGGAGCGATAGCATATTCGATACTCTTCACTCAGCTGGGCATACCTATGGAAGCTCTTGCGATAGCATTTACTATAGACCTCATTGCAGACTTCATGATTACAGCATTTGAAATGCTTGCGCTTCAGATGACTATGATAAATGTTTCATCAGCCATGAATCTTATCGACAGTAAAGTTTTGAGAAGCTGATAACAGAAGTATTGTAGACTGAATATATGACCTTTTAAGGAGACACATGGCCCAAATATAGGATAATCATATTAAGAAGTATACCTTATTGATGGAAAGGAGATATTTCAATTGATTGATACTAACGCAATTGAAAGTGCTTTAATAGACAAATGTATTGAGCTGTATCTTGGTGTGCTTTCAGAACGCGAAGAAATAGAGGCTAGGAAAACGGACAATCGCATAGATTATGGAATTCCTCCAAGGTATATGTTTTTAAGGGAGTACGATGCAGTAAAGAAGACGGAACATTTTTACGGACGTACTTTCGCTAAGGCATGGATATATAAGGACGGCGAGCTTGTTCCTAAGCAGGAAGATGTGACCTGCGATGAAGATATGGAAAGATCCGGCATGTATTATAAACGGGCAACCGGAGACTTTTACTGGGATATTGAGAACAAGAAGGCTTTTGTAAATATGTTGTATGGTCCCAGGTATGGGAGGGGCTATTCGTATGATATCCGATTGGAAGGAAATAAGATCATACTTGAAAATGAGGATGTGTTGTGGGTGTCCTGAGCAAAATACTAGGGGTGGAAAATGTGACCATATGATGATCATAGCGAAGAAGAGTATTATAAAGCAATTCGATTTGTCGAGGACTATGCTGTTTCTTTAGGATACCCGCTTGGGTATCCTAAAAATCAACCACATTATAAAGGGTTTGTTCGGAAATATATTCGGAAGGAAATCGATATTACGTTGACATCCTTCCGAATAATATTTATACTGTAGGAAATGATAGATGCAAAGGGGGAAGGTTCATATGAAATCCTGCAAGGAAATGGCTGTGGTATGGGGAATATCAGAGCGCAGAGTAACGGAATTTTGCAAGGAAGGTATGATTCCCGGAGCTGTTAAGATTGGAAAGAAATGGCAGATACCGGATGAAGCAAAGCGTCCCGCTGATAAGCGTATCGTTACAGGACAATATATCAAGTCGGGAGTAGAGAATGAAAAAAAACCACTTCCGGTAGGAATATCGGATTATATCCGTGCACAGTCGGAATACTATTATGTGGACAAAACTCTTCTGATCAGAGAGTTTCTGGATCGTAAAGCTTTTGTTTCCTTGTTTACAAGACCAAGACGTTTTGGAAAGACTCTAAATATGGATATGCTCCGTGTTTTCTTTGAAATATCCGATGAAGATACAAGCAGGTATTTTACGGACAAAGCTATCTGGAAGTGTGGGGATAAGTATAGAAAGCATCAGGGGAAGTATCCCGTGATATTTCTTACATTTAAAGATGTTAAATATGATTCCTGGGATGCAACCTTTGTAAAAATCTCAGGACTATTACAGGAGGAGTTCGGGAGACATTCCGAGCTTAAAAACAGCGATAAACTCGAAAAGTATGAGAAAGAATATTTTGAGAAAGTATTAAGCGGACAGGCGAATGAAGT
>JAFUVQ010000057.1 GCA_017477505.1 Eubacterium sp. | reverse complement strand
CTTGTAGCCACATCTCTGAAGTTACCGATATGGATAGAGCCGGACGGGCTTATACCAGCGGCACATTTATATACTTCCTTATCCGGATTCTTTCTAACTATCTCTGCTGCAATGACATCAGACCAATGCATAACATTTCCTCCTATTACCAAATGTTTCCATATTATTTGACATTTCGTCCGCAACACACGCGATTCCGGGTTCTGCAAATGCAATTCCGGATTCAGCAAACGCGATTCCTTCGTGCAAATTTCACACAGAAAACCGCCGTCATGCGCGGCAACTACGTATTGTAGCATATTTATCAGGGTGTGGCAAACTATATATTTGGAATACCTGTGTATGAATCTCCGTTAATACAATTACCGGCTGATTAACAATGCGCCTCCCGGCATTTTAATCCAAAAGGCGCATTTAGCATAGGTATTTGTAAAAAATACACAAAGAAGAATTTCAAAAAAATGTAATTTTGTGAACACTTTAGGAAGGAAATGTATATAATAGCATTTGTAACCCCCCAATACATTATATAGTTTTTTGCTACACCCCATAGTAACAAAAATACCTTCTCCAAAAGAGCTTGTCTACCCCGACGAGCTCTTTTACTTTTCCGGATTTTATACGTATCGCCCATATGAGCATATGTTTCAAAATCCTCTAGGGGTAGCTGGCTTCAAAATCCTCCACCGTCATAGGCTTTGCAAAATAATAACCCTGAAACAGCGAGCATCCCATTTCTTTCAAAAGATAATACTGTTCCTCTGTTTCAACTCCTTCTGTAAGTGTTATGATGTTCAATTCATTTGAAAGATTTATGATATTTCTGATTATCGTATCCGACCTTTTGTTATTCTCATCTGACAGGAAATGCATATCAAGCTTCAGCACATCCACCGGCATGTCTTTCAGAAGATTCAGTGACGAGTATCCGCTGCCGAAATCATCCATTTCTACAATAAATCCGGATTTTCTCAGCTTATTAAAGATTGCCATCTTCTCTTCTGAATCCGTCATCATCGCAGTCTCCGTAATCTCTATACGGAGTTTCTTTGGATCTATATCATACTCTTTGACAAGCCCTGTTATCTCCTCCAGAACGTCAACAAAGTAGAAATCTTTCGGAGAAATATTAACTGAAATGAACATATCAGGATTAGTATCCTTCCATCTGGCGAGAATCCTGCAGGCATCCTTCCATATATGTCTGTCCAGATCTGTAATCATTCCGTTTTTCTCGAATACAGGAATGAATCTGTTAGGCTGAAGGAATCCCAGGTCAGGATGCATCCATCTTGCCAGTGCTTCTGCTCCGACAACCTTGCCGTCTTTATCCGCTATCGGCTGAAGGTAAGGTCTGATATTATCAACATCAATCGCATTAATAAGATCCGTGGCGAGGCGCTGCTCTTCCATGATGGTTTTTCTCAGCTCGTCATTATAATATCTTATTACAGTCTTATAATTCTCTTCAATATCGGTTATCGCAAGATGTGCTCTGTCGAACATAACAGATACATCCATTTCTGTATCTGTGATTTCATATACACCGATATGGATATTGATCTTATGCTCTATATTACGGTTCTTTACTACAAAATTGCCCATTTCCTCCAGAAACAGGTCTTCATCAAAATCCTTCTTAGGGATACACACTCCGAATGTATCGCCTATAAGCCGTCCATAAACACCGTTTTTTATATTTGCCTTCAGCCAGTTGGCTATACGGATCAGAACCACGTCAGCGAAATCCTTGCCGAAGGTATCCTTGACAAGCTTAAAATTCTTCACGTTTATGAAAATGATATTTAATACTTCATCAGAAGCATGAACAATATTCTCGACATTTGCATAAAGATGTTCCATATTGTAAAGCCCGGTAAGGATGTCATGTGTCGAGTTATATATCTCTCTTTCTATATCCTTATGCCGTTTGGTATCATCCTTAATCACGAGAAATGTACCGTCAAGATTCTTATTGTCTGTTTTTACGGCCTTTTTCTCAAGTATGTAATACCTGTCATCCACCACCCTGTTCTCAGACCAGTGTTCCCCCTTATCCGTTATATTTGTGAACTTATTAAAAAGCCTGTCCGTAACCCTGCTCAGCTTATGCTCATCCATATCAAGCAGTGAATATCCCTGATCATTTACCCATACACATTTATTTGAATTATCGAATACAAATACCGCATCATTCATGTCAGAGACAACATATGACAACATTGCATCAAGAAGTCTGAGAGGTCTGTACAGTATGGAAAAATAGAATACGACCAGTCCAAACAAACCATGGACAATGATTGACCTGTCTATAGGGATTCTGGATCTGATAAATGCAAACTGGGAAGCACCCGCAAGTATCATAGTAATGAAAATGATAATGTACTTTTGACGATAAAGCTTTGTAGTTCTTACGATACTTATTATGAAAATGAGCAGAACAGCACCATAAATAACGTAATCCACAATCCTGTGGAAGGTAAGACCTATACGCGGCAGATCACGGTAGAACACCCTGCCATCCAGCTCAGTCTTCTCCAGATTTATGACATGATTAAATAAAGGTCCCAGACTTATCTGAACGATATCGACCGTTGCCATAACATGTATAAAATATGGTCTTGTATGTGCTCTGTTCTCATCTACTCCCATGCAGTATCTTTCAGTGAAGAAAGTCAGTGCCAGCATTATCATTGTCATACCGATGTATGACAGATAATATCCGAAATACGATAATACAGGACTTTTAGATTCGATAATCACTATGTTGGCTATAATTGGAGTCATAATAGCCAGGTTTAATATACCTGTAAATCTGCCTATAGGCTTTTCAGATTTAAATGCCTGTATGGCACATATTATCTGGAGAATAGCAAAACACATAAAAATGATGCAATATTTATGCTGAATGATCATGCCATGTCCATCCTGTTAAAAATGTCTACGGGGCTACTTCTTATTAACTACCTGCTGCTCATTTATATGTTTCCATACTGATACAATTTACCCAAGAGTTCCATAAATACGGTCACCCGCATCTCCGAGTCCCGGGCATATATAAGCATTTTCATTTAAACCTCTGTCCAGATTACCGACATATATTTCTATGTCAGGATGTGCTTTTGCAAGCTTCTCCAAACCTTCCGGAGCTGCAATAATGCACATAAACTTTATATGACTTCCGCCGGCTTCTTTGATATAATTCACCGCCTCAACAGCAGAACCGCCTGTTGCAAGCATCGGATCAAGGACTATAGCAAGCCTTTCACTTATGTCTGACGGCAGCTTGCAATAATAGCTTTCCGGTTCATGAGTGACTTCATTCCTGGCAAGCCCTATATGACCGACCTTCGCAGCCGGAACCATGGCATGTACACCGTTAACCATACCCATTCCCGCACGGAGAATCGGTATGATAACCATTTTCTTACCGTCTATCTTTGGAGATATACATTTTTCAATGGGAGTCTCAACCTCCACATTCTTTAGGGGAAGATTCCTAAAAGCCTCATATGCTTCGAGCATGGTTATCTCCTCGATAAGGTTACGAAACTCCATCGTTCCTGTGTTCTTATCACGAAGAAGTGTAATCTTATGCTTAATTAACGGGTGTTCCATAATCATTACATTTTCCATGTCATTCTCCTTTTTTAGACAATCTGATCCGTAAAGCATCACCAGTGTAATTATATCATTTAAACGATAAGAATACTATCTTAACAATGAACACCGTCCAGAATAATGATTATTATGAACGGTGTCCTTGTGTTTATGAGCAATATTAAATTAATGATGCATATTATTGGCATTATAAAAAAGATAGGATATACCTGCGTATACCCTATCACTTATAAGAAAATCTTCTTGTATCTATTGTTACTTCTGAGGTACTTCTACATCAAGCACCTGATCCAGGAATATTTCTTTTCCTACGAACTTTCTGCACAGAACCTCTATCTTGCTGTCTGATCTGAGCTTATAATGTACGCAGCAGGTTGCTGTCTGCCCCGGCTGAAGCTTCTGATAGAGTGGCAGATCCTTCTGAGTCTTTCCTTCATCTACAGAGCCCTTACCTGAACCGCAGTTATTAAGCGATACACCATCCTGGAATACATAGCAGTCATTCATGAAGAGCATGAACGGACTTTCTTCTCTGTCGAGATTGTTGGTAACCGTAAATTCAATACCGATTATATCATATGGTGCCAGCTCGCCGGCTGCATTGAACTGATTATCAGTTGAATACTCCTTAACGCCCTCGATCTTGATATTGTATCTGCCTTCATTTGCTCCTTCGGTAATATTTCCGGGACCGAATGCCGGTTCAGGAACCTTCTCGAACTCAAACTTCTCAGCTCTCATATCAGGCATTTCCCACTCAGGATATACATCAAATGTATATGGATAATTCTCATTCTCTTTTCCAAGCTTAACGGTTATAGGACTCTTGCTGTCCTTAATGCATGCAAACTGAGCATAATCACGTCCTGTCACTCCCGGCTGAAGGAATATCCATGTGTTATCAACATAATCCATATTGCTGAAAGTTATATTGCTGTTAGGATCCTTCTCAAGATCCTGACCATCCTGAGTTGCAGCCCAATAAACTGCCTGATACTTCTTGAATTCATCTTCAGTAAGGTTTGTAAAATCATAATAAATATTTACAATATTGTACTCATACTTCTCCCCGGTATCGAAATACTCATAACCGAGAATCTTAACCTTGAATTCACCGTCAAATGTAAACTCATCAGGTACACTGTACTCAGGGATTGATGCCTCCGGTTCAGTAGTCTCTTCCGTGTCACCTGCTTCTGTTGCGTCAGCTTCTGTTTTATCAGCCTCCGTCGCATCAGCTTCTGTAACAGTTTGTGTGGTTGTAAGTTCTTCCGTTGTTTCTGTCTTTCCGCAAGCCGCGAGTCCCAGCATCATAGCAGCTGCCAAAACCAAACATAATTTCTTCCTCATACTATTCCTCCTTATCTTAAACCCCTAACCTCTTTATGGTTTTCATACAACACACAGTATATATCGTTTAAAAAACATATACAACCCTCATTTGGGTAACAGGATTTTTAGAGCGAATCCCTGAAGCAGACTGTCAGTTCCTGAATAATGCCGTAGACAGGTATCTGTCTCCTGAATCTGGAAGCAGTGCAACTATTGTTTTTCCTGCATTTTCCGGACGGGAAGCCAGAATCAGAGCTGCTTTAAGTGCAGCGCCGGATGATATACCCACCAGAATTCCTTCACTTGATGCAAATGCTTTCCCTTCAGCAAAAGCATCTTCATTTTCAATTGTAATTATCTCATCGTAAATATCTTTATTCAGTGTATCAGGTACGAATCCTGCACCGATTCCCTGAATCTTGTGAGGTCCTGCTGTTCCTCGTGAAAGAACTGGACTTCCCGCGGGTTCTACCGCAACTACCTTTATGTCCGGATTTTGTGACTTAAGATATTCACCGACTCCTGTTATCGTTCCACCTGTTCCTACACCTGAGATAAAGATATCTACTTTTCCATCTGTCTGATCCCATATCTCCGGACCGGTAGTCTTCTTGTGGCACTCCGGATTTGCCGGATTGACAAACTGTCCCAGAATAACAGCACCTTCTATTTCATTTTTCAGTTCTTCCGCTTTGGCAATGGCACCTTTCATTCCCTTGGCACCCTCTGTGAGCACTATCTCTGCTCCGTATGCCTTAAGCAGATTTCTTCTCTCGACACTCATGGTGTCAGGCATAGTCAGAATAGCTCTATAACCTTTTGCAGCCGCAACCGCCGCTATGCCTATACCTGTATTACCTGAGGTCGGTTCTATAATAGTTGCGCCCGGTTTTAACACTCCATTCTTCTCAGCATCCTCGATCATCGCATGAGCTATACGGTCCTTGACAGAGCCGGCAGGATTAAGGAACTCAAGTTTGCCAAGTATCGTAGCTCCTTCCACGCCTCTTTTCTTTGAATATCTGCTAAGTTTCAAGATAGGCGTTCCACCTATCAATTCCAATGAGTTTTCTTTGATCTTTCCCATTTAAATATCCTCCCTGATTTATAAATATAAGTTTTTATATATAGTACATATCTTTTGGCAAAACTCGTGCAAGAAACTCTTTTGTTCTCTCTTCCTTCGGTGATACAAGAATCTCGTTTGGTTTCCCCTGTTCTACCACGACTCCGCCATCCATGAAGACTATCTTACTAGCAACCTCTTCGGCAAAAGCTATCTCATGAGTTACAACTATCATTGTAATTCCGCGTTTGGCCACCTTTTTAATGATGGCCAGAACTTCTCCTACAAGTTCGGGATCAAGTGCAGATGTCGGTTCATCGAACAGAATAACCTCCGGATGAAGTACCACTGCCCTTGCTATACCGACTCTTTGCTGCTGACCGCCTGAAAGCTCCGAAGGATATGAATCTTTCTTATCAAGCACGCCTACCCACTCCAGAGCTTCCAAAGCTTTTTCCTCCGCTTCTTTTCTGGGCATCTTACGTGCAACAGTGAGCCCTTCCATTACATTCTCCAGAACTGTCTTATTGGCAAAAAGATTATAATTCTGAAAAACAAATGCCATATTTTTACGCAGATCATTTATCTGTTTTTTACCGGCTTTTTTCAGACTGACTTCTGTATCATTCAGCTTTAGTTCACCTTCGTCGGCTCTTTCCAGAAAGCTTATACATCTGAGGAGGGTTGTCTTTCCCGAGCCTGATGGTCCAAGTATTACTACAACCTCTCCATCCTCAACATCCAGTGAAACTCCTTTCAGAACTTCCAGATTTTTAAAGCTCTTTTTTACATTTTTAATCTCTATCACTTCTTATCTCCTCTACCCGGTTTTCTTGTATTTGCCGAGAGATTTTTCTACTCGTTTCAAAATGATCTCTACAATAAAAATGAAGATGACGTATACGAAAAAAGCATCAATATACATTTCAAGATACTTTGTAGTCATACCGCCGATTATCTTTGCACTTCCCATCACTTCCGTTACTGACATAGTAAATGCCAGAGATGTGGATTTGATGACGTCCACGATCACATTTCCCATGATAGGAACTGCAACTGTCATAGCCTGTGGTATGATAATCTCCTTATACACCTGCCACTTGCTAAGACCAACCATATATCCGGCTTCCTTCTGCCCTTTATCGACAGAGAGTATCCCGGACCTGATAGCTTCTGTCAGGAACGCCGTAGCTGAAAGCGATATCGCAATATATGCATACCATATGGGATCTACGTCATAGATATTTATTTCTTTTCCAAGTAATTTGAAAAGATTATTCAGCCATAACGGAATTAATGCATATATTGTAAACATCTGGAGAAGTATCGGGGTTCCGCGAATAGCTGACAGCCACACTCTTACCAGTGTAGAAACAACAGGAATCTTCTTCAGCTGCGTAAAGGCAAAGAAAAATGAAACTGGAAATGCTATAAGCAGAGCACCTATAGTCAGTTTAATCGTCACCGGAAGATATGCTGCGATCTTTATGAAGTTTTCCAGCATCAGTCTACCGTCTAACATACTGCCTTCCTCAATTGCCTGTCTTTTTTCTTATTTTTGTCTCTAAGTCGCTTCTCACCATATTTAAATGCCTTGTCCAGAATAAGTGTGCATGGCCAATATATCAGTGCAAGCGCCAGATATAGTTCAAGGTTATAAACATTAGCCTTAAGACCGGACAGATACATTCCGCGTCCCAGAACATCGTGAAGTCCGATCGTATAAGCCAGCGCTCCCTCTTTCATCATAAAAATGAAAATATTCCCAAGATTAGGAAGAGCTATAATAAATCCCTGAGGAAATACTATCCTCTTTATTGCCTGCACCGGAGTAAGTCCCACCATAACCGCTGCCTCATATTGCCCATGAGGTACAGACAGGTAAGATGTTCTTATGATTTCTGACATAGGCGAGCCAAGAAGCAAAGAGAATGTGACTATAACATACAGAATCGTATTTATATCTCCGAGTTCAATCCCGAAATAAGTCCTGAGAAACAACGGCAGTCCATAATAAACTATAAACAGCAGGACCACAGATGGGACAGATCTCAGAACTGTCACATAGACACTTCCAATCGCTCTCAAAATCTTCTTTTTCGATAATCGAAGCATAGCTATGCCCAGCCCGATCAGGAAACCGAAGAATACGGAACATACCACATATATGATCGTCACATAAAGGTAAGGAAGTACCTTGATCAAAAACTCTATAAAAATGTCCCAACTGAATCCTCGCATTATTTCTACCTGTTAATAACTAATTATCCTTAATCATTCTTTACTGTGTCGTACATAAATGCATCATATCCATAGAACTTCTGTGAAAGCTCCGAAAGAGTTCCATCATCCTTCAGAGTTCCAAGCACCTCACTGATAGCCTCCGCAACTTCCGGCTTATCCTTGCTGATAATCGGATATGTGTATACGGAACGGCAGTCATAGAAATCAAGCTTATCATTATATTCATGAAGATCTCCACCATCGGCAACTACAAGCTGTTCATAATAATTCTTTGGCCATACGGCAAAGTCATATCTTCCGTCAGCAACCCAGCTGATAGCATTCATAAAGGAATCAGCATTATCCGTAGCCTCGAGCTTTATCTGATTGTCAGGATTCTCTTCGTTATATTTATAGACTACGTAATAAAGTCCATCTCCTGCAAGAATCGGAGCAAGCTTTATGCCTGCCTTTGCAGCACTTTCAAAATCCTGTACGCCCTCTGTTCCCTTTGGTACGATTATTCCTACCAGCGATGCGCCCAAAGGATTCTTTGGAAGTGAATAAGCTTCATCTCTCTCTTTTGTATAGAAAGCGTTTGATAATACCAGATCATATTTTCCTGAGCTGAGTCCCGCATACTGAGCGTCCTGTCCACCGGCAAGTTCATATTCAAATTCATAATCAGTAAGCTGCTCGTCTACAAGTTTTAATACTTCTATCTCATAACCTGTCAGATTACCGTTATCATCTTCATATGCGAGAGGGAAGGAATTGGACTGCCATGCAACCTTTACCTTCTTAACTCCGCCAGATGTATCTTTATCAGCTTCCGTAGTATTATCCACAGTTTTTCCGCATGCCACTGAAGAAAGTGTCAATGCAGCAACCAGACCTAATCCTACTAATTTTTTTATAAAATTCTTATTCCTCATAATCATTTCCTCCGACTTTTGTTTCAAACTCTATTATTTTCTTTACAGCCTCATCAATCTCCATATTTGTTTCGAGGCATTCAAAGTTATATCGGGCCAGAACTCTTTGAGGATGTGGTCCTATCTTACTTATCAGAAGATATTTGCAGCCTCTCAGTTGTTCTGCCGTAAATGTCACTTTTCCCTCATCATGGCCCCAACATCGTGTATTACCCGTTACTTCTGTTCCGGGAAAATCAATCTCCTGGATTCTCTCCAGTTCCCATGTTTTATCCTCTATATTCACATTAATTATGTGATATACAGTCGCAAAGCCAAAATGAGTATCAACTCTTATTCCATCCCGGGATGCTGCTGCGACCCTGAAACTTACATTTTTTAAACTACTCATTTATATCAATCCTTCATTAATGGTCCGCGTGGGTAGTATTTGTGATCATGCCCTCCGCAAAAAGACCACTATATATATCTTCTATCAGAGTCAGTGCTCCTTTATATCCTGTATAGCTCTTGTTTAAAATAACTCTGTCGGTTATCGGAAGCGAAAGTCTTACAAGTATACTTTCGTTCCTGCCTGTAACAAGTTCCTTGTCCCAGCTGCTTCCGAGAACCAGTGAACGGACTTTGCTTTCGTCCAGTCTGGCAGAAAGATCATCCTGTATTACCTTGTTATCACCTTCAAATATTATATTTCCGTCATATCTGTCATCTATTTCTTTGATAGTTTTCTCTATCAATTCTTTCGTCCCGGTATCAGGATTCTCAATATCGTAGAAAGCCTTAGGTGTAAAGCCAAGCTCTTCAACAATGAATTTACTTGTTCCAATACCATATGTACTGTCTGCGACTGTATATAAATGATACGGGAGATAGCATCCAAAATCAGATACCAGATCTCCGAAAGAAACAAAGTAGCTCTTATACTGTTTTTCTTCAGCGGCTATAAAACTTTCGGTTTTTTCTTTATCAAGACCTGCAAATTCACTAACCTTTCTAAGAAATCTTCCTGTTTCCTTAAGGCCTACCGGAAGCACAGGTACATGCAGATACGGTGTCTTATACAAGCTTTCAAGTTTCTTTGCAGTGGAAAGACCTACCCATGGAGACAGCACCAGGTTGAACTCAGCATTCGGAATATCCATCCATTCTGAGAATCCTTTACTTTCAGGTCCATAAAGGATATTCACTTCAAGTCCTATTCCTTCCAGAAGCCTTTTTATCTCATGAAGGTCACCTCTCCAGTAAGCATCCTGAAAAGGAACAACTGAGAAAACATTTACAAGATCTTTTCTTACATTTGCCTTTTGTACTTCATAGGAAATGTACTGATCTATGATCGCATTTACTACAATCTCGTGCCCCTGATAATTATTCCCCCTGAAACCTGCAGTATCCACACCTACTACCGGGTATCCCTCATCTGCAAATTCACATGCGATCTGCTTTACATCATCACCTATTATTCCTGCAGAACAGCCTGCCAGAATAACATACAATGATCCATCTATCACTTTGAGAGTTCCTTCTACCGTTGCACGAAGCTTCTTCTCTCCACCGAATATTACTTCCGATTGAGTTGAGTTAGTACAGGATATCTGTCCTCCTCCGGCATAGCCTTCTCCCTGATATCCGGCGCCTGCTCCAAGATAGGAGAACTGTCTGGCCGCACATCCCGGACCGGCATGTACGATAGGTATTCCTTTTTCTATTGCAAGCACTGTCTGAAGCCCGCCAAGAGCACATGAAAACTTGGCCTGTTCTATTAAATGACTCATTATTTAGCCCCTTTCTCAAAGTAGAACGGATCTTCCTCTTCTCTCCACCATTTGGTATATGGAAATTCATTGTACTCTGATAACGTTTTAAGTATTCCCTTTGTCTCAATAAGAGCAAGAATCCTCTTACCCGTAGTTATTATTCCGTCGTATCCGGCGCTTATATTTGTCTCACCTTCCAGAAGGCTCGGTATACCAAGCTTTCCTCCAAGAATTGTCATATTCATATGACGAACGATCATTACATCGGGCTTTAATCTTTCCAGTATTTTTAAAACCTGATAAGGCTGCTTATTACATACCGAAAAGTTCTCTATCTCTCCTGCCTTCCTGATAAGAGCGTCCAGAGTATTCTCTGTTCCATCTGTATCATCCTGCATATCGTGATGAAGTGTTGTCATTCCCACTATTTCCATACCCAGATCTGACACGACACTACCCACATTATGAGCATAGGCATCTCCTGCAAAGACATATATCTTCTTTCCCGAAAGCTTCTCTCTTAATCTTTCCAGCTCGGGAGCTATCCTTTTATGCTCGCTTTCGATAACCTCCTCAACCTTATCTTCGGTTCCAGTATACTTCGCAACTTCTCTTAACCAGTTGTCTGTCCAGCTTATACCGAAAGGAGCCGGTGACTTTACCTTCGGAACTCCAAAGTCTGATTCGAGTACACTGGAAACATAGGTTCCGAGAGTTTCACATATATGAGCCGAGCAGGCAGCTTCAGGCATCCTTGATATCCTGTCTACACTTGCCAGCGGAACAAGATAATTAGGTTTCAGGCCAAGCTTTCCGAGGAGAGGTGTAAATGTATCGCTTCCCAGGAAGTTAAATACATTTACAAGCTTTTTATCTTTCTCCGGCTGCTCTTTAACCAGATTCTTAAGTATTCCATGATATGCCGCATCAAAACCTGATGACCATATCTTTGATTTGAAGCCCTCGCAGTAAACCGGGATGATAGGAATTCCTATCTCCTCCTGCATATCCAGTGCCACACCTTCGATATCATCACCGACTATTCCTGCCGCGCATGAGGAATGTACAAATATGGCTGACGGATTGAATCTTTTCTTTGCTTCATTGATTGCTTCCCTCAGTTTACCTGTTCCGCCGTACACAGTATCCTTTTCGGATATATTGCTGCAGATAACTCTTACCCTGTCAGGTTCCTCACCACGCTCTATAGCGGAATTTCTGAACTGCGTATCATTTAAAGGTGTGTTGGCAAAACATCCCATAGGTGAATGAACCACAACTGCCGCATCACGTATAAAATATGTAATTGTAGATGCTGTCATCTGAGCACAGTCACTACACTGGCTGTAGCTTCTTTCCTTACATACAAACTTCTCTGTACCTTCCGCCCTGGCAAGCTCACTTGCCTTTCCTGCGTAGTATATTATGGATTTAAGTCGATTCTCTCTGATCGTAACCTCTGTCTGAGCTAATCTATCACTCATCACTTTTCCTCTTTCCTGTATAGTATCTTAGATCTTATAGTCATCTGCTGTTTCCATGAGTCCGAACTCGAGAAGGATTTCCTCAAGTCTGTCTCCTGTCATAGGAGTCGGTATAGTGAAATCTTCATTATTGATAAGTGCCTCAGCAAGATTTCTGTATTCCTGAGCCTGATTGCAGTCAGGTCTGTATTCGATAACGGTTTTTCTGTTGATCTCTGCATGCTGAACCACATTATCCCTTGGTACAAAATACAGAAGCTTTGTTCCGAGTTCTTTTGAAAATGCCCTGAGGAGATCTAATTCTCTGTCTACATTTCTACTGTTGCAAATGATTCCGCCTATTCTGACGCCGCCGCTTCTTGCATACTTCTTTATACCCTTTGATATGTTATTGGCTGCATACAGAGCCATCATTTCTCCACTTGCAACTATATATATTTCCTTTGCTTTTCCTTCTCTGATAGGCATGGCGAATCCGCCGCAGACTACGTCACCGAGGACATCGTAGAAGACGAAATCCAGATCGTCCGTATAAGCCCCAAGATTCTCCAGAAGTCCTATGGATGTGATGATTCCTCTTCCTGCACATCCGACGCCCGGCTCAGGTCCGCCACTCTCAACACATCTTGTTCCGCGGAATCCCTCTCTCATAATCTGGTCAAGCTTTACATCCTCGCCTTCATCCCTCAGAGTATCAAGAACTGTTTTCTGTGCCAGTCCTCCAAGAAGAAGTCTTGTTGAATCGGCTTTCGGATCGCAGCCAACAACCATTACTTTCTTTCCTGCTTCAACTAATCCTGCGGTAAGGTTCTGTGTTGTTGTGGATTTACCTATACCGCCTTTTCCATAAATAGCTATCTGTCTCATAAGTTTTCTTCCTGCTTTCTTTATTATTTCTATTCTTTCTATATTTTTAAAATTAATAACGTTAATCCGTAAGCCGCCTAAAGGCATTTTGTCAAATGATTTTTATCCATGTGAAAATGTTTCTTTTATATTCACCCTTCTGAAGTATATCTGCCCGCCGAATTCAGACTTACCGGGAATGCCGACCGCGTCGGCACGGCAATGCTGGCAATGCCTGAATATATCTATATATTTACCGGCCTTCGTTCTTGCCTCATCTATCTCCCGGCAGGTAGGTGCTTTGTAATCCTTAAGCTCATGCTGGGGAATCAAAGGTATGATGTTATATATCATTGCACCTGACTCTGCTACGGTTTTAGCTATCTCTTCTATGTGATGACCGTTTATCTCAGGTACAAGCACCGTATTCACTTTTATGGTTATTCCGGCTTCGGCAACTTTTCTTATCCCCTTCAACTGATTCTCTATCAGTATCTTTGCCGCCTCTACTCCTTCATATCTTTTCCCATGATAGACGATAAACTTATTCAGTTTTGCCTCTATCTCAGGATCAACAGCATTTACGGTAACTGTCAGTGAATCGACTCCCACTTCTATCACTTCATCTGCTTTTTCATAAAGCATAAGTCCGTTAGTACTCATACATTTCAAAAGACCGGGGTAGTTTTCCTTCACTATTCTGAAGGTTTCCAGTGCATAATCAGTAGCCAGTGTATCTCCCGGTCCTGCAATTCCTGCCACCTTTATATCAGGGCAAAGTTCCAAAGCCTCCCTGATAACCTCTATCGTTTCTTCCGGTTTCAGAACTATGGATGTAACACCCGGTCTGTCCTCTTCGGTATTTATAACTCTGTCACAGAATCTGCATCCTATGTTGCAACCCGGACTGACCGGCAGATGAATCCTTCCCGAATTCTTATATCCTCCAAAGCATGGATGCGACTGTTGTAATTCCTCATATGAATTTGCCAGCATCGATATCATTTCCTTTCACCGCTCTTTATCTCAAAGCCTGCCCTGATTCTCTCAAGTGCTTCAGCCAGAATACTTCTCGGGCAGGCAACATTTATTCTCTGGAAGCCTTTTCCGGCATCACCGAAAATATTACCTGCATCAAGCCATAACTTAGATTCGTGTATCAGCCTTCTGTTTATTTCCTCATCACCCAGGCCCGTACCTTTAAAATCCAGCCAGACCAGATATGTGCCCTCCGGAACGAACATCTCTATTCCGGGCAGTTTTTCTTCTATATATTTTTTCGTATATTCAACATTTGACCTGATGTATTTTTTCACTTCGGAAAGCCACTCGCCGCCGTACCTGTATGCAGCTACACAGGCGCAGATTCCAAAAAGATTTGCCTGACTATAGCCGAAGGCATCTACTTTTTTCTTAAATTTCTTTCTGAGTGTATTGTCCGGTATAATGATATTTGATATCTGTAAACCGGCTATATTGAAGGTCTTCGTCGGTGATGTACATGTAACTGTTATCTCCCGGAATCTCTTGTCCAGATTTACAAATACGTGATGTCTGCCCTTCCATATGAAGTCGGCATGTATCTCGTCACTTATCACTATTACTTTGTGTTTAAGACATATATCACCGATTCTTCTCAGCTCCTCTTCCGTCCATACAACCCCACCGGGATTGTGCGGATTACTGAGAATAAAAATCTTTACATTATTTCGAATGATCTTATTTTCAAAATCATTAAAATCTATGGTGTATCTTCTCTCTCCATTCTCATTTCTGACATCCAGAAGATTACTGATTACAAGGCTTCTCTCATTATCCGTAATAATCTCTGAAAAAGGATAATACACAGGTTGAAGTATTATGACTCCATCCCCCGGTTCCGAACAGGCCTGTACGGCAGCTCCCAGTGAAAACACAACACCGGGCGTTTTTATAAGCCATCTCTGACTTTCAAGTTCCCATCCATACTGCTCATGCATCCATGTTTTGACTGTTTCGTAATACTCTTCGTCTGTTTCCGTATATCCATATACTCCCAGGCTGTTTGCTTTCTCTATAGCCTCCTGAACAAAAGATGAAGTTTTAAAATCCATATCCGCTACCCACATTGGGAGGACATCCTCCGGGTAACCTCTTCTCAGAGCAAAATCATATTTTAAGCTATTTGTATTTTTTCTATTGATAACTAAATCAAAATCCAAATTCTTTTCTTTCATGATTTCCTCACTAATAATCCAATGCCTGTTCAAAATCTTTTATAAGGTCATTGATGGATTCTATCCCGACAGATATACGAAGTATCCTGTCTGTTATACCATTCCTGAGCTGCTGCTCCGGAGTAAGATCTGCATGTGTCTGTGTAATAGGGTAAGTTATCAGAGATTCTGTTCCTCCCAGGCTTTCGGCAAATCTTATAAGCTTTGTTTTTTCAAGTATCCGGACGGCTGCTTCCTTACTCTCACATTCAAGTGTAAGCATCGCTCCAAATCCCCTTGCCTGCTTTTTCATTATTTCATAACCTGAATTCGATCTTAGCCCCGGGTAAATGACTCTTGTTATTTTCTTTTGCTTTTCAAACCACTCAGCAAGTTTTACAGCATTTTCTTCCGCTCTTTCCATCCTTACTGACAGAGTCTGAATTCCTCTTAATATCAGCCAGCTGTCAAATGGTGAAAGCACTGCGCCGGTAGTCATCGCTATGTACCTGATTTTCTCAACCAGGGACGCATCCTTTGCTACGATGAAGCCTGCAAGCGTATCATTGTGCCCTCCCAGATATTTTGTACCACTGTGAACCACTATATCTGCACCAAGTTTCAAAGGATTCTGTAAATACGGGGACATAAATGTATTATCGACGATAAGCAGTATATTCCTGTTTTTCAGCTTATCAGCCAGCAGCTGTATGTCAGTAACGTTCATCATAGGATTGGTCGGTGTCTCAACATAAACTGCTTTGGTTTCCTCCCGGATATAATCTTCGACATCATCCTTCCACAGATCGATAGCAGTGAACTCCAATCCGTTTTTATGATTTATCTCAGAAAAGAGTCTTATGCTGCCGCCATAGAGATCATTTTCGATTATGATGTGATCGCCCGGTTTAAAGAGCTCCATCAGAGCTGTTTCTGCGGCCATTCCGGAAGTAAAGGCTACAGCACCATTTCCGTACTCCAGAGAAGCAACCACTTTTTCGACTCTCTCCCTTGTCGGATTCTGAGCGCGGCTGTAATCATAACCTGTGCTTTTGCCTAATCCCACGTGACTGAATGTCGCCGTTTGATAAATTGGAAATGATATACTGCCTGTTTTTTCAAAACTAACTTCTTCATCTAAGTGAATACATCGTGTTTCTAATTCATTATCCATCTTAGCACCCATCTTCCTTAATAATACCTTTCACCTATCGAACTAGTAGGTTTTTGACCTTTCCAATTAAGCCACATTTTTCCAATTATTGAAAATACCTAATTCTTATCACTGATTATAGGTAAACCCTATAACGCAAAAAAAGCCGTCAGGAACCGGTTACAATAACCATTTGTCCCTGACGGCTTATTTAGCTCTTTATATTATTCACTTGTATTTGGCTGATTCCAAAGTATCATACTCTGGGGTTTGGTCCTTTGTTTTCAGATATGCCACTAATTGGTTTTGGTCACATCATCTCCATATATTGTTTTCCAATCATTCTTCATGGATATGACTTCCCATCCATAACCTCTCCACTTCTCTGCCTTCTCTTCAGCCTTTTCCGGATTACCGAATTCACGAACATCATCATCAGCAATAAGCATGAAAGCCTTGGAATAGTACTGATTATTCTCTGTAGTATAGATTCCCATGCTTTCATCACCACCACTATTGCCAAAGCAGAGAACCGGCGGTTTTCCCAGTTCCTGCGACAGCAGGCTGACCTTATTCATCTTAACATTCTTTACCAGAAGCTCATCCGTACGAACAACTGCGTCATCAGCAGCATATGTGTAGTCAAGTCCATCGGTATCACCCTGACCTCTTGCTTTAAGCATGACATCCATTCCTATGAAATGGTTATCAGCAATCGGAAGTACTCCGTCACAAAGCTCTCTACACATGAAACGGTCGGTACCGCTGCAAACATATACGGTAAATCCATTTTTGTTCAGATACTCAACGACCTCAATCATAGGCTTATAAAATGCATCTTTATAGGTCAGGTTATTGAAACCTACCGCATCTCTCTTAACAAATTCCCTGACATACTGGTTATAGCCTTCCAGTGTCATACCTGCAAAAGCTCTGGCATTCTGAATTGCATGATCATATTCAAGATTCTCTGGTATCTTTCCGGTTTTAGCCGCCTCAACTATCTGGTCTGCGACTACCTTTTCATCCTCATCTGCCATAAAAGAAGAATCTTCATTAACCCGATAAGCATACATCCACCACTCGATATAGATTGGCGCAAGCTCTCCATATAATGTTCCATCCATATCAAATGCCGCTATACGGTCCTCTTCCGGAATGAAATGATCTGACTTCTCATCAGTCACATCCTCCACATATTCCTTAAGCGCTCTCAGAGAATCAGCATCCTGTTCCCAGTTTGTAAATGTAAAGCTTTCCTTTCCTCCTGCCTCGGAGCCGTTATTCGCCCCATTTTTTGAACATCCTGAAAGAATCGCTAAAACCATACATATAGTCAGGATTAAAGATATCTCTTTATAGTTGATCAGTTTCATGGTGTTTCCTCCTCTTCAATTGATAACAAACAAATCTTTAGTCTCCGCTTATCCCGCCAATGAACCGTATAGAATCAGAATCAGGATTCAACTATTCGTCACACGCCACGTGAGAATCTAATCATATTTCGATTATATCCCGTTGTTACCAGATACGCTTTCTCTTCTTTATGTGCTTCCATAAGTCCACTGAGTATAAATCCACTCAAGCCTTTGATCTGAATATCCGGGTCGGTAAGATTAAAAAGTTCACCTGAATCTCTCTCTATAATTAAAACCGAGTCATCATCAAATAACAATGACAATTCGATCAATACAGACTTCTTACGCTGTTTATTCCTTTCTATGATAGTCAGGCATATCTCTTCTGCAAAAAGAGCCGCACGATTGGATTCCTGATTTGAATAATGATGCGAAAGCAGACTTTCTCTAACGCGGTCTGAAAGTTTACTAACATTTTCCGTCTTCAAAACATCATCTATTACCACAATTTCAGAAGCCATGCCCTTAAGTAGAAACGGAAAATTGTCCTTTCCATATTTCAGATAAACAAACAGCAAAGCACCTGCAAGTGTGAGAATCGGTGCCAAAACAAAACCCGCCCACATACCATTTGTTCCGAAGAGAAGCGAACCCGTTATTGGGAGTAATATATAGAGCAATCCATTTTGAAGACATGAAATGCATACAGACATTCCGATCCGATCAATAAGCATATAGTAGGAAGTAGTGAGCGATACAGCACTGCAAAATGCGAATCCCAACGAAACGATACGTATTGCGGATATCGACGGAGCAAGAGCCGCGCCATCTGCAATTCCAAATATGCCACAGAATTGTTTTGCGAAAATGCAGATCAGTATTGTAGCTATAACGCCCTCAATGAGTGCAGCTTTTATGCCTTCCTTCATAACCCTTTTTATCAGTTTATGATTCTTCTCTCCGAAGTATGTTCCTATGAGCGGTTGCATCGCCATTCCTACACCGTCCATGACTACGCTAAACTCTATCAGGCTGACTACTACAGCTAATGTTATGAGGCCTGTATCACCATAATTCCTTGATACAAAACCTATCATCACATAATCCATCAGCGCCCAACACAGATACACTGATGAATCCACGATACTGTATCGCGAAGTCAACAAAAAGTCTTTTATAGATAAATGCCACACAAAACGGAGCGTATTTCCTTTTCGGAAGAAGTGCCAACAGCATACAAGTATTCCCAGTCCATTTCCGATCACGGAACCAAGTATAATTCCGATCATACCGAAGAACTTCGTTAATATGACAGATAAAACTATGTTTCCACCAATCTGGAATACATAACAAATATTATTGCACAATTCGTCGCCGTCACTATATACCATCTGCTCAAGATAGAATATTACGATGGTCAAAAATGCATTGAGCGGGACAAGTCGGTAATACTCAAGTGCATATCCGAGAATATCTCCCGTGATGCCATTTGCCTTAAAATATATATCCTGAATAAAGAAAATGGTAAGTGCGGATATAAGACCGATAGCAATGCTGACGATGAGTCCCTGACCATATATTTCATTTGCTCGTTTTTTCCTCATCGCCCCGACTTCTCTTGTGAAAACTATGCCGACGCCCGTGGAAACAAGATCGCCAAAGAATGTTACGATACCTGTCACCGGTGTAATAGCATTGATAGCCGCAACGCCTGATTCTCCAATAAAATATCCCGCAATGATACTGTCACAAAGAAGCATGATATACATGACTGCCTTTGTGAATGTGCCGGACAAAAACATAGATCTGAATTTTTGTTCACAGAACCCTTTACCTGAATTGTTTACTGCAACTTTCTTTCCATTGTCCATAAGCCTGCTTTTCCTTCTCACATGCTGCCTTGATTGTTTTTGCAACTCCGATTTTATAAGCAAGTTCTCGAGCACTGTTTGTAAACTTACTATTTGTAATAACTACAGCCTTTGTACAGTCATAGAATCTTGCCCCAGAAAAAACCTCTTGAACGGCTTTATTACCAACTGATCCCTCATAATACTTGCATTGAAAAGCATACTTCTCGCCATCTTTATAACCAATTACATCCACTCCTTGATCCCCTCCGGAATCAGTGACTATTACAGAAGTAAACCCCTTATTCTCTATATATTTAGCACAAAACTGTTCGTACTCCAATCCATCCATCGACACTATACCCTGTTTCTGTGATTAATGTTTTAAAGTTTTTTAATCCCAAATATCCCAATCAGAATTAAAAATATAACAGATAACCCTTTTATATAATATATAATAGTTCTTCTATAATCTATTTCTGTGCTTTAGCTCTAGCAAGTGTAGCCTTACTTATCCCTGTCATTTCCACCACTTGACTGTAAGAATGAGTTTCTAAAAGCTTAAGTGCATGATTTATCTGTTTCTTCCCATACTTCTTCGGACGACCTTCTCTATAATCAGGATTCTGTCGAGCTATCCGTTTTCCTTCCTGAGTTCTTTGGACAATCAAGTCCCTCTCAAACTCAGCAAATGATAGCATCACATTCCTGATCAGCTTTCCGGTCGGAGTTTTATCTATAACTCCCATGTTGAGGATGTTTACCTTAACTCCCTTAGCATTTAGTTCCTCAATCAGTTCAACTCCATGCGCAACGCTGCGAGCAATCCGATCCAGTTTTGAAACCACTAATGTATCGCCCTCTTGAATAGCTACCATAAGCTTATCCAGTTCAGGTCTGTCCTTCACAGTTCCAGTATAGACATCTTTATATATAACTTCAGCGCCAGCGGTTTTCAGTTCCTGTTCTTGAAATTCCAGGGAGTTGCCATCCTTCGCCTGGCCTTTTGTACTTACCCTTATATAGCCATATATCATAAAAAACGCCTTCCATTTATGATTATTAGTTATGAGACAGGCTCACACCGCTATTTTACTACATTGCAAAAACGGTATCAATACTTCAAAGTTATGATACCGTTAATAAAGGATTCAGTATAGATTCCCCTTACCCCAAAATAATGGTCAAAACACCTTTTGTATTTTATCATATTTGAGTGCGTTAATTCTTAACTTCCGATGTTTTTGACACTCAATGAGTCTTCATATGTCCATCAGGTCGTATTCTGATATGATTCTGTCTACCACTTTCTCCGGTGGCTCGTTGTTGATAAATATCCGATTCTGTACTCTGAGTTCGGTATATAT
>JAFUVQ010000056.1 GCA_017477505.1 Eubacterium sp. | reverse complement strand
TCATATAGCAACTCCTTTCAGGTTGGATATTTGGTTGATTGGTCTCTTCTAAGTATACCATATTTTGTGAGGGGTTGCTTCTTTTTATGCAATAAAAAATGCCGTATTTATGCGGCTTGCGGCGTTTCGCAAACGCCTAATTAAATATAACGTTTGGGGGTGTATGATCAATAGTAACATTCAGATAATAATCTAAATCTGCATTTATACATCTGTAGGCCACCTCATAATATCCTTCTTTACTGAAGTCTACCGTTCCATAGCCTGATTTGATGCTCTGTCCTTCCAGTGTTGCACTTCTAAGTGCAAAACCTTTCGGAAGTATATATTTTGTTATTCTGCCTGTTATCTTCTCCACAATCTGGAATGAAAGTACCTGTTCCTGACTGGAGTTATCCCAGGAAATAACTATATATGTACCCGGAGTTGAAACCGTTCCCGGGATACCTTTCAATTTCTGTCCATTGCAGTAAACTGCTGCCGTGAATTCGCCGGATGTTGCGAAGTTAACACTTGTTCCGACTATCATTCCATCACATACACTGCATCCAATGGTTCCACCATATATATCATACAGGTAGAGTCCGGTCTTAGTGTCATAAAATGATCCGTCCGGCATAGCAATCTTTGAGCCATCAACAAGTCTCTGTTTATCTTTGTTGACAGGATTACCGGTAACTATGTCTACGTCGCCGGTATAGTCAGGGAAGCCCGTCTCATCCGCAGTCGTGAATTCTTCGGACGTATCATCATCCGGCAGTTCCCTCTCTTCTTCATCATCCTCGCCTTCAGCGAAGACTTCTTTCATAGAATGATCCGATATAAGAGATTCTGATGTGAGGCTAAAAATGAGTATAAGAATTAAACCTATGACGACAGCCCCGGCTGACCTCATAGAAAAAGTAAATCTTTTTCTTTTATTCATTCTCTCTTGTCTCTTCATCTGCTCTCTTTCCGCTCCTTATGCACTTTGATCTACATCATCACCGTCTTCAGACTTTCCGAGTACGATCTCGTTTCTTTCATCAAGATCGTAATAAACCTCGTCTGCTCTGAACATATGAGATCTAAGTTCGTCCATGTCCATCCTGCCCATCTTATAGTAAGGACAGAGATAACTTGGTGTATATTTGGTCCTGAGCGGATAATTACCAAATGTAACGATTATTGCGTTGCCGGTGCTTTCTTTGTTATTAAGCATCTGCAGCTCTGACGGATAGATAAGTGGTCTTACCTGGGTTTGAGATGAAATATTCATATCTCCGGCCTTTGAACCTACATTTGAAGATGTAGATGTGGTACGTACCGTCATATTACCACAAAGTTTTGAGAATTCTTCACAGGTTCCGATATCATTGGAACCTATGAACATTTTCATACCACAGTTAGATTTAACGATATCGGCAACCTTCTCACCGTATACGTTGTTAAGCTGTGAGTATGACTGAACAACCATGTTGAACCAGATCTTACGAGAACGTCCAACCGTGATCATCTTATCAAACTTCTCGATTTTAGGCATGTTACCAAACTCATCAAGTATGAAGTATACATTTCTCGGAAGAGAAAGATCTTCTCTTGCTGAAGCAACTTTGATAAGAGCCTTGTACATACAGAGAATAAATACCGCCGCAAGTCCGTGACGTGTATCCTTCTCATCAGGTATCTTCATAAAGAGTGCCGTAGGCTGATCTGCAAACTTCTCAGCCTGTACGTCTGTTGCTGATGTAAGACCGCAGAGTCCACGGTCGTTAAACATATTCAGCTTATCAAATGTAATTGACATATATGATGAAAGTGTTGTATCTGCTGCCGAAAGAACCTGTCTTGAAAGGGTATAAGCCTGTGACAGTTTGCTTCTTCCTTCGAAATACTCCTTAAGAGCCCTGAATTCTTCTTCTGAATTGGTAAGCGCTTTGCTTATATTGAAGAAGTTGAACTTATCTTTTGTCATTCCGAGGCGTTCATCCTCAGAGTCCTCGAGCATTGCAAGGCTGGTTGCCATGATAATGGAACGGGCACCCTTCTCCCAAACGGGATCCTTTTCATTTTCGATAGGACAGATAACTGAGATAAGGTCGTTCAGATCCTCATACATTTCATCATAGAATCTCTGTCTTGTAACGGAAACGTCGTCCTGACAGTGAGTGAGGTCAGCGTATGCTTTACCCTGCCACTCTACCCATGGTTCACCCGGTTCTCCATCTCCATCCATCCTTTTAAGATCAGGATAATCGCTCATATTGTCCTTATGGAACTTAATGCCTTTGCCGGCCTGAACGAATTCCTGGTACATATCCCAGATTCCCTCCAAAGGATTCCATCTGGATGATGAATATGTATCACGGAGATCCAGAAGTAGCACTTTATATCCTCTTGATACAAGAAACTTCGAGTGGAGATCAAAAAGCTCTCCTTTAGGGTCTGTCATTATCATCGAGCTTCCTGCTGCCGTAGCA
This sequence comes from Eubacterium sp., assembly GCA_017477505.1. Taxonomy (GTDB): domain Bacteria; phylum Bacillota; class Clostridia; order Lachnospirales; family Lachnospiraceae; genus Eubacterium_Q. The sequence goes on along the minus strand of JAFUVQ010000056.1, from coordinate 55,153 downwards.
CCCAGGAGCTGTATCATCGGGTTAATAAATGTAGTGGTTTTACCGGAACCGGTAGCACCAATGATAAGAGAATGTGCACCCGGAAGGAAGTTGACCTGGAGTGCGTTTTTCTTGTCAAGGACAGCTCTGACAGGTATACCGTCTTTCTTTACGTCCTTAAGCGCACTGTAAACGTGCTCCGGGAAATACTTATCTCTTTCTTTTTCTGTAAGAAAACGGCTGTTTTCAAGGGATCCTCTGACTACGTCAGGCTTACCTTTTTTGCTTCCGAGAAATGATCCGCTCTTCTCCATAAGAAGTGAGTCGAGATTGCTTCCTGAAAGCAGCCATATCAGCACAACGAAGAAGGCAGCTACTGCGCCAACAGCCCATGTCTTCCATTCTATAAAAAGGTGCCAATTGAGCTTGAACCCTTGTCCGTTTAATGATGCGGTTAATATATCACCGATGGACATTACAAAAAATCCAACGAGTCCTGCGACTAATACTACAACGAGCAGATTGAGTAATACTTTATATTTTGTTTGCATGTCTTACTCCTTTCCTTTCGTATCAGAAAATACACTTTCACTAAAGGAATATTATAACACCCATTGTCAATTAAATCAATTTTTTGCTCTATCCTTTTATAGTTTGACACCAGAGAAACCGTTCCCTGGTGTCAAATATTTGATGATCTTTCGATCTCTCATTCTTATGCTCTCAGTTTCCTGATTACTTTGTCTCTGTACTCTCTGTATTATCAATCTGGATTGTTGTATTAGCACCCTTAGTAGAGTTCTGCATCCATGTTGTAAGTGGATTGATAGAAAGCTTAAGAGCAACTACAAGGATAAATATAAGGAAGAAACCGATGATTGCTGTCTTGAGTGACTGCTTTCTCTTCTCCTTCTCCTGTGGCTCTTCAGCTGTTGCAAACTTAACACCGAGAAGTATACAGAAGATTGTTCCACCTGCTCCGACTAAGAGAAGAAGTGGATTAACAAGTGAATTGATAAGTCCTACGATAGGAGTTGTAACTCCTGTGAAGTCTGCACCGTTAGATGCAAATACATTGCCTGATACTGTAAGTGCTGCTACAACCGCGATAACTGCTGCAGCTACGATCTGAGTTGCCATAACAACCTTCTTGTTTGCGGCGAGTGCCTTTACCTTTGTAATAAGTTCCTTTTTCATTTTCCCATCCTCCTTGGAATAATTAGATTGATTTTTTTTGCCAACTTCCCTTGGCTCGTTTTCTTTTATGGTTAAACTATACCACGCAAGGCGCAACAAAAGTGCAACACAAATACACTTTTTTTAAAAAAATTTTTAAAAATATTATTTTTTCTCATTTTTTTCAGTAATTACGCGGTCTTTCGGCATCCGGATTATTGAAGAAGTGCCGTTTGAAGACTTATTTATCTCCAATTCTCCGTCACAAAGAAGCTTTAATCGGGCCTTTACATTGGCAGTTCCCACACTTTTATGCTTCTTTTGGGTGGAAATCTCTGTCTTTTTTCCGTGACCGTCATCAGATACAGATATTACTATGTATCCTTTTTCTTCTTTTGTCTCAATTCTGATCTCGTCACCTTCTTCTGACATTCCGATTCCGTAATAAATGGCATTTTCAACCAACGGCTGGAGCGTCAGAGCCGGAATATTAAAATCAGTAACCTTGAAATCTTTCTTTACGGTAAAGTTTCTTGACGGTAAAACCTCGGAAAGCTTCACATAAGCATCAACATGCTCCAGTTCTTTCTCAAACGGAATAAGTTTTTCATTTGTAAGAGCCTCAAAGTTCTTACGAAGGTAGCTTGAAAAACTGAGTATGGCCGGCTTTACCTGCGTCGGATCCTCATCCGATAGCAATGCGATCTGCTGCAGTGCATTATAAATAAAATGGGGATGTATCTGTTCCATAAGAAGAGATACCTTATTCTCCGAAAGCTCGACCCGATTCTCCATCAGTTCTCTCTCCATATCCGTCTGATAACCAAAGAATACGATGAGGAGCATAAGAGAAACTCCCAATCCCAGAACCTTAACGTCCCAATCTATCATTTCCGCAAACACCGCAATTATCGGGAATATCAGGCTTATAAGGAAACTGAAGCTGGCCGAAAGCTGCTTTGCCGAAATAAGAAGCATTACGGTTACTACGACATACTGTGTCAGGAAGGCTATACATTCAGCCAGATATCCGCCACCGTAGGTAACAAGCACTATAACCAGTATAGATATAAGGAACTGGAGAGACATCCAGAATAATCCGTCCCAGCCCTCATTGTCATCTCTCTCTGTTTCAATAAAGTAAAGCGTGAAGGTAGGCATTACCAGAGAATACATTACATAAGCGAATTTTTCCTGATAGATTATATTAAACATCAGTCCACCGAGACAGATTGCCACGGTAGACATATAGAATCTGATTCTCCGATTGTGAGTTTTCATCTGAAAAGCTTCTATAAAAACCAGCAAAAGGAGAATCATCGAGATCAGCACCGTCGTCTGATTGATAAAATCATATACATCTACACCTGCACCCATTTATACCAGCCCCCTCTGTTTATTATACTGATATATATAATATTCCATGCTGAATTCGGTGATCCGTTTGTAGACCATTACTATGATCACAAGATTATAAAGGAATACCCCTATACTGAACAAAGCAAAAAGAATAGGTGCTGACTTCCTGATGGTAGTCAGGTGAAAAAATATGTTTATCACTATCTGTGTTGCAAATGAAGATATCCAGTAAATAACCAGATTTCTTGTCTTTACACACAGTTTATCTTTTCTCTGATCATGATAATGGTGGGTGATACCCATAAGAACGAAGGCAATTACCAGCAGGAGACAGGCCGTCGGAAATATTTTGCATATGTACACAAATAATCTGACAAATGTATTTTCGCTGAATACATCTCCCAGCCAGGCAAGAACAAATACTACCGCTTCAGTGATAATATAAACAAATGAGGTTATATATGCCGCATTCATTTCATGGTTTACATCCCTTATCTGATAAAGGCATGACATAATCCCTACAAGAGCAATATAGGTAAACAGAAAGCAGAGCATATATAGCCTGTCATTAAACTGATAATCATAAACGCTAAACGGAGTGCCTGATACAGCCTTTATCATAAACGAGAGCATACTGACTACAATCGACAGGAACATTATACAAACCACAAATGGAAATATACGATATACGCTTACAGATGTATCTTTCATATTTAATCCTTCTAAATCTTCATTAATCCTTCATAATGAGTTCCCCGAGGGTCATTTCGGACCATGAATACTGAATCATATACTCACCCATAAATGAATTGATGGCAACGCTGTCGCCCTGAAGGAACTTAAGATAGTCGCAGTCAATCTGTGAGCAGTCAACGCCGTAGGCATTCCATCCATTTACCAGAATCGACTCCGATCCGACTTTGGCAAGATCTTCCCTGAGGCTCGCAAGAAATACTCTCATCTGCTTTTTCAGCTGTCTGTCGCCCTCACGGTCTTCAAATATGATACCGCAAAGCTCACCCACAGAGCAGAGCGCTCCTCTTCTGTCAATAAGATAAACGAATATTTCCTTACTCTTGCTCCTCTTAAACTTAAGCGGAAGGCCTTCTTTGTCAAATACCTCGAAATTTCCGAAGCACTGAACCCTTATCTTCCCTGTACTTACTTCCTCAACAGGATTACGAAGATTCTGAAGCTCTCTTTCCAAAGCCTCCTTCGTAACCGGCTTAAGAACAAATCCGCTGGCATGAAGCTGGAAGGACTGATAAGCAAATCGCTCATGTCCCGTTACGAATACTATATTCGTCTTAGGAGATACTGTCTTAATCTTCATGGAAAGCTCAAGTCCCGACATTCCGGGCATTTCAATATCAAGCCATGCCACCTCAGGCTTTGCCTCCCTGGCATATTCCAGCGCAGCATCAATATCACTGAATCCCTTATGTGTTCCATCCGGGTTGATCTCCGTCATAATCTTTACGATTTCATCCGAAACCATCGGCTGATCATCAACTGAAATAGTTATCATGTGTACCTCCTTTATATTCGGCAATTAATGGAAAACATTGCCTCCAATATTAACTCCGGGAATGCCGTGAGCCTCCGCGTACCAGGCTGCCTTGAAGTAGTAATTCGGAACATTTCTCTTGCCCTCAAGTACTTCCTTTGCCGCCTGATGGCAGGATTCCACAGGTCCCTGCGCAAGAACAGCTGCAAGCCTTCCGTTTCCGGCAGGTTCAAACTGATTCTTCGCATATATGACTCCTTCAAGAGTATTTGCAAAATTCGGGCTGGTGACGCGATTCATAATAACGCTTCCTACGGCTATCATTCCGGGATAGCTGTAGCCGCCCGCCTCGCACTGTATGATTCCGGCAAGAAGATAGAGCTGACTTTCTGTGTATGGATAGGGATCTACATAATAATATGTACTTCCGTTACCCGAAAAATTGACACCGCTCATGTCACCTGTATAACTGCGGCCTCCCAGCACCTGGCGTTCATACGCTTCAAGTTCCGCGACCTTCTTTGCAAGCTCGTTGGAAAGTTCCTCGGCTTTTTCCGCTTTTTCCTCGGCATCTTTTACCAATGTCCGGAGTTCGTTTATCTCCTCATTTAACTCACCCTGAACATTTTCATACTTCTCAAGCTCAGCCTGTCTCTCAACCTTCAGATTCTGAAGTTCTTCGCTCTTTGCCATCTTCTCTTTCAGAAGAAGACGTATACTCTGCATCTTACTGTCGGAATATGCACTGACAGCTCTCACGTATTCGCCGCGATTCAGATAGTCCTCCATATTGTCCGTGAATACTACCATCGCCATAGAATTATCTCCGACCGAGGATTCATATATCAGCTGAAGAGTTTCCCCAAGAGCATTCCTCTCAGCAACGAGCGAGTCTTCAGTCTCAAATACTTCCTTATCGGCCTCTTCGATATCCTTGTCCAACCGGGCGATGCTGAGGCTGAGACTTTCTATCCTGCCTGAAGTCTCAACGATACGGTTGTTCACTTCCTGAATCTCTTTCATCAAGGCCTCAGCCGTATTCTTGTATCCCTCTGCCAGGGTATCTGCATCTTTTTTATCCTTTGCCGGACCGGCATAAGCCTGAATCCCCATAGAGAATTGTAATATGAAAAATGCCATAATCAGAGACAGGCTTATTATTCTTTTTCTTATGAACTTTTTTCCTGACACCCGATTATCCTTTCTCATAATAAATAAAGCGTGGCACCCGAAAAAGATGCCACGCTATTATAGCATAAATTATGCCTTGTTAGCTGAACCGAATACTTCTACTCTGTTCTTAACTTCGTCTCTGATAGCCTTAGCACCCGGAGCAAGAAGCTTACGTGGGTCATAACCCTTACCTTCAAGATCCTTGCCAGCCTCGATATACTTTCTTGTTGCATCTGCAAATACAAGCTGAAGCTCTGTATTTACATTTACCTTTGCAACGCCCATGTCGATAGCTTTCTTGATCTGCTCATCAGGAATACCTGAACCACCGTGAAGTACGAGTGGTCTGTCACCTGTAACTGCCTTGATGCTCTCAAGTACGTTAAACTGAAGACCTGCCCAGTTTGCAGGATACTTACCATGGATATTTCCGATACCGCATGCGAGCATTGTTACGCCAAGGTCATTAATCTGCTTGCATTCTTCAGGATCAGCACATTCACCTGTTGATACAACGCCGTCTTCCTCGCCGCCGATGCCGCCAACTTCTGCCTCAAGAGATATTCCCTTCTCATTGCAGATAGCGATAAGTTCTTTTGTCTTCTCAATATTCTCTTCAAGTGGAAGTGATGAACCATCGAACATGATTGATGAGAAACCAGCTTCGATACAAGCCTTAGCTCCTTCATAATTACCATGATCAAGGTGAAGTGCTACAGGTACTGTAATTCCAAGTGAATCTACCATAGCGCTTACCATTGCTACTACTGTCTTATAACCTGTCATGTACTTGGCTGCACCCATTGATACACCAAGGATAACAGGGCTCTTAAGCTCTTCACACTCAAGCAGGATTTCTTTTGTCCACTCAAGGTTGTTAATGTTGAACTGTGCAACTGCATAATGGCCTGCTACAGCCTTCTCAAGCATTTCTTTTGCTGATACTAACATTTTTCGTCCTCCCGTTTTTTAATTATTGTTTGTTTAGTGCACCTCACGCCTTTGGTGCCATATGTGCTCCGCACATATGATATCCCTGCTTCGCAGGTCTATGCTCCGCTTCGCGTAGCGCATCCTCGCTTCTGCGCCAACACTGCTTCGCAGTGTTGATTCGGCTCTGCCGAATTTCTGCGTTTCACGCAGAGCGTCCTCACTTCGTTCGGAGCGTTGATTTGCTTTGCAAATACACGCCTTGCTCGGAGCATGAGGGCTCTTCCCACTTCGTGGGCCCCTCCTCACGCCTTTGGTGCCATATGTGCTCCGCACATATGATATCCCTGCTTCGCAGGTCTATGCTCCGCTTCGCGTAGCGCATCCTCGCTTCGCTCGGAGCATGAGGGCTCTTCCCACTTCGTGGGCCCCTCCTCACGCCTAAGCCTCAGGACCTGCTGCTACAAGCGCCTTACCTGCCTCATTTGTCTCATACTTCTTGAAGTTCTTAACAAATCTTGCTGCAAGGTCAGCTGCCTTAGCATCCCACTCTGAAGCATCTGCATATGTATCTCTAGGATCAAGGATTCCTGTGTCTACTCCAGGAAGTTCTGTAGGAACTTCGAAGTTAAATACAGGGATTGTCTTTGTAGGAGCCTTGTTGATGTCACCGTTAAGGATTGCATCGATGATTCCACGGGTATCCTTGATTGTGATACGCTTTCCTGTTCCGTTCCAGCCTGTATTTACAAGGTAAGCCTTAGCGCCAACCTTCTCCATCTTCTTAACAAGCTCTTCTGCATACTTTGTAGGATGAAGCTCAAGGAATGCCTGACCGAAGCAAGCTGAGAATGTAGGTGTAGGCTCTGTGATACCACGCTCTGTACCTGCAAGCTTAGCTGTGAATCCTGAAAGGAAGTAATACTTTGTCTGCTCTGGTGTAAGGATTGATACAGGAGGAAGTACGCCGAATGCATCAGCTGAAAGGAAGATAACATCCTTAGCGTCAGGACCTGCTGATATTCCGTTTACTTTCTTAGCTATCTTGTCGATATGCTCGATAGGATATGATACACGAGTATTCTCTGTAACGCTCTTGTCAGCGAAATCAATCTTTCCTGCTTCATCTACAGTTACATTTTCAAGAAGAGCATCTCTTCTGATAGCATTGTAGATATCAGGCTCTGAATCCTTATCAAGGTTGATAACCTTGGCATAGCATCCGCCTTCGAAGTTGAAGACACCGTTGTCATCCCAGCCGTGCTCATCATCACCGATGAGAAGACGCTTAGGATCTGTAGAAAGTGTCGTCTTACCTGTTCCTGAAAGGCCGAAGAAGATTGCTGTGTTCTTACCTTCCATATCTGTGTTGGCTGAGCAGTGCATTGAAGCCATACCCTTAAGTGGGAGGTAGTAGTTCATCATTGAGAACATACCCTTCTTCATCTCTCCGCCGTACCATGTATTGATGATAACCTGCTCACGGCTTGTGATATTGAATACTACTGCTGTCTCAGAATTAAGACCGAGTTCCTTGTAGTTCTCAACCTTAGCCTTTGATGCGTTGTAAACAACAAAATCAGGCTCAAATGTTTCAAGTTCCTCAGCTGTTGGCTGGATGAACATGTTCTTTATGAAATGTGCCTGCCAAGCAACTTCCACGATGAAACGTACTGCCATACGTGAATCCTTGTTTGCTCCGCAGAATGCATCAACTACAAAAAGTCTCTTGTTTGAAAGAGCCTTCTGTGCGATTTCCTTAACTGCTGCCCATGCTTCCTGAGTAGCTACATGGTTGTCGTTTGGATACTCTTCAGATGTCCACCAAACTGTATCCTTTGAATTTTCATCCATAACGATGAACTTATCTTTAGGAGAACGGCCTGTATATATACCTGTCATTACATTTACAGCGTCAAGCTCTGTATTAACTCCCTTGTCATAACCTGTAAGTTCAGGTTTCATCTCTTCATCGAAAAGCATTTCATATGAAGGATTGTAGACAATCTCAGTAGTTCCTGTGATGCCATACTTGGTTAAATCAACTGTTGCCATTACATTTACCTCATTTCTATTATATTTTACTGCCCCATTGGGGCTCTAGTACAATGGTTTTGGTGTTAGTGGTATTTAACACCACATACATTATACATAAAACGAACATAAAATCAATAAAAAATAAGAAAAGCGACCTAAGAATCCCCGTAATATACATCCAGATCAACATAGCCGTTTACACCATCGATATTGCCGATACTGGATAGCTGCCACATGTAATATGAATCCGGGTAGTCGGTATTACCCACATAGTGAGCAAGCCATACCGGTTCCCCCTCCGGAATGGTCCATACATCCTGAAGATAACTCTTGCTTCCATACAGAGATGCTTCATAACCATACTTCTCTATCTCAGTGTTAAATGCCGGCAGTAGTTCCGCGAAGTCATAAAGGTTCATGCCATACTCTTCAAAGTTCATATAATCTTCCCAGTCATAGGCGATAGGAAAGTCCAGCTCTTCTCCGTCCAGAATACTCATGAGGTAGGCCACACTGTTCTTTACCTCGATCGGATTCCTGTCTTCCGCATGCCAGTAAATTCCAACCTTAAGCCCCGCTGCTTTCGCATTTTTAAAATTCTGAGCAAATTTTCCGTCCTGATAGAGGGTTCCATTATCATATCCTCCGATACGCATTATTACGAATTCACAGCCTGCTTCCTTAACCTTTTCAAAATCGATGTCACCATTAAATGTGGAAACATCTATTCCTATCATATTGTCATCTGCTTTATATCTCGATGCAAAATCTTCCCAGTTATAAAATTTAATATCTCCGCCGCCGGATGGAATCTCATTTACCACATTTACTATCATATCACGGGTAGTGCTTTTTTCTGTATCATCCGTTATCGTAACTTTGATAGGATACCTTCCGACTTCTTTTGTATCAAACTCATCAAATGAAAGCTCTACATCTCTGTCGATATCATCTGCGTATCCTATATACCGGTGAATGTCAAAATCCTCTCCGGTCTTCAGATAGACCTCATTTGTAAATGAAAGGAATCTCGGCGCCGCTTTATCATCCTCCTGAGAATACTCTTTCTGTTTATATGTTTCAGCATCCTCCGTGACAGTCCCGGTAACTGTTTCCGAATCATCATCCCCGGATTTATCAGCCTCTGCATCTGGGGTCGCAGCTGACGGAGTCGCAGGTATTGCTTCATCGGGTGTCGCTGTCACAGTGTTAATATCCTCACCGGAAACGGCGGAATTCATATAATTTTCCCTGTTCTTTCTTCCGGCCACAACAGCCGAAATAATGATACCCACGATCAACGCGGCCACCAGAATTGAGGTCCCTATTAATATTCGTGCTAATCTTCTTCTTTTCATAAATCACTGACCTGAAATAAAGCTTGCTGCCCGCATCATTACGAGACAAAAGTGATTGCCCGGCGATCATACTCTCCGGATCCCCATTTATGCTGGGGTGTTTCCGACGGTATCAGATCACCGGGCAACCATCATTCAGTTAACATATTGCATTCTACTTATCGTAAAGATTATAACTCGTGCAGAGCAGGTTCATAGCTTTAAGGAGTTTATGTGTATAGATAAACGGCCCTACGATAATAAATGAGCCGAGCACTCCCCAGAGCCAGTAAGTTCCGGAATTAATCTTGTAATCGATATTTCTGAACTGCAGTTCATCTCCGATACGCTTTGCCATTTTATGATTCCATACAAGAACAGATATACCGAGAGTACAGGAAGCGAGTGCATCTACAAGCATTACATTCATAGTTCTCTTACCATCATGCTTGTAGGCAAGAATGTTAAGATCCTCTGCCAGAGTATAGAGCACCCAGATATCATAGATTCCAAGTGTAACTATTCCCAGGAAAATATACTTAAGCAGGCTTCTGTTAGTCCTGAGTTCAGCCTTGCCGAAATTAGCCACATCATTGTATGGCGGAACTGCAATATCGCCGTTGCCTCCCTGATATGAAACCTCATGTATGTCTCCTGTTCCGTTCTTGAAGCCCGGCTGTGCAAGTGCACCTGTCTGAACCAGCGTTCCCGATTCATCCATATAGGTTCCATTTACTCCCGGAAGAGGTCCTGAACCCGGTCCCGGTGCCGGTCTGCCCTGTGGAGGTCTGCCCTGTGGAGGAGCTCCCGGTCCACCCTTAGGTGGCTGACCAACCGGCGGCTGGCCCATTGGTCCCGGTCCCATATTCGGACCTGGTGCCATGATCGGCACTACCGGCGGAGGTGTCATATTTGGTTTCTTTTCATTTACATCTGCAAAGCCATCAGCCTTAGGCGGTTCCGGTACCGGCGCCTTTGCATCAGGAAATGCACTGTCTTTAGATGCATCATAGCCCGGGACAAACTCTGCTCCCGTAAGAACTGTTGTTCCTGCTTCACTTGAATCACCAAGCTCTTCGCCAAGATATTCCGGTGAAGGAATAAATGCGCCGTCGGCTTCATCATCACCATGTCCCGGTATATAAGCATCACCCATAAGTACTGTAGTTCCGTCTTCACCCGGTGTGACAGGTTCTAATTCTTCAGCATACGGGTTATCAGGTATATCCTGAATCATTCCATTTCCCTGAGCGCCTGACATAGGTTCAGGCATTCCGGAATTCATAGGCTCAGGCATTTCAGGTGCCATCGACTTTGGCGGTTCCGGTGCAGGTGCAGGTGCAGCCGCTGCCTGCATTCTCATTTTTATCTCTCTCATATCTGCGCCGCAGAATCTACAGAAATCAGCTGTATCCTCAAGCTGCGCACCGCATTGTTTACAAAACATTTTATGCATCCCCCTTATGATAACTTATCGATAAGCTCCTGAACCTTCTCTGCGAATTCCTTTGAAAGCTTCTCGGCATCCTCAAGACTGCTGCCCTTAACTCCATAGTAGAACTTGATCTTTGGTTCAGTTCCCGAAGGTCTTGCGCAGAGCCATGCGTCATCCGAAAGTTCATAATAAAGTACATTTGACTTTGGAAGTCCTGTAGGCTTAACCTCACCGGTTGCCAGGTCTGTTATTGTATCCTTATCATAATCTCTTACTGCAAGAACCTTATAGCCTGCAATCTCTGTAAGAGTTGTATTTCTGAGAGTTGCCATAACCTGCTTGATCTTCTCGATTCCGTCAAGACCTTTCATGGTAATGGTTGTGATCGCATCGTAGATATAGCCGTACTTCTCATACATATCTATCATTGCATCCCAGAGTGTTTTGCCCTGTGACTTATAGAAAGCAGCCGCCTCGCAGAGTGCCATGGTAGCAACGATGGCATCCTTATCTCTTGCATGTGTTCCTATAAGGCATCCGTAACTCTCTTCAAATCCGAAGAGGTAGCTTCCCTTACCGCTCTCCTCCATACCAAGGATGACACGTCCTATCCACTTAAAGCCTGTAAGACATTCAACAAGCTTAACTCCATAATAGTTTGCAATCTGATCTGCGAGATTGGTTGAAACTATGGTCTTGATGAAAACTCCGTCATCAGGAAGTCCTGTTGTTTCTTTGGTTTCTCTTATCTCATACTCAGCGAGAAGAGTTCCGGACATATTTCCGGTAAGGCACTTATATTCACCTGACTTGGTATCCTTAACGTAAACACCAAGTCTGTCTGCATCCGGATCGGTTGCAAGAACGAGGTCCGCATCCTTCTCCTCAGCCAGCTTTAATGCAAGCGCAAAAGCTTCCTTTGCTTCAGGATTCGGATAATCAACCGTAGGGAAGTTTCCATCCGGAAGTTCCTGCTCCGGAACAACGTATACGTTCGGGAATCCTATCTCGGCAAGTATCCTTCTTGCAGGGATGTTACCCGTACCATGAAGAGGTGAATAAACAACCTTGATATCCTTGCCGTATTTATCTATAGCATCCTGATGCTTGATCTGCTTCTTAAGTTCAGCTATATAAGCATCGTCAACTTCTTTTCCTATGGAAATGTAAAGTCCTGCAGCCTTTGCTTCTTCAAGCCCCATAGTCTTTGACTCATCAATCTTAAGGGCCTTTACCTCATCCATGATACCCGTATCATTCGGAGGAGTTATCTGAGCACCGTCTGCCCAGTAAACCTTGTAACCGTTATATTCAGGAGGATTGTGGCTGGCAGTTACATTTATACCTGCAGTACATCCGAGATATCTTACTGCGAATGATAACTCAGGCGTTGGTCTGAGGGACTCAAAACGATAAGCCTTAATACCGTTCGCCGCAAGAGTAAGTGCAGCTACATCAGCGAATTCCGGTGAGAAGTTACGGCAGTCATATGCAATCGCAACACCCTTATCCTGTGCGCCCTGCTTAATGATATAATTTGCAAGTCCCTGTGTTGCACGGGCAACAACGTACTTATTCATACGATTTGTACCTGCACCGATAACGCCGCGGAGTCCTGCTGTTCCGAATTCAAGTTCTACGGAGAATCTCTCCCTTATCTCCTTCTCATCATCCTTAATGGCGATAAGTTCCTGCTTTGTTTCATCATCGAAGAAAGGATTCTCTATCCACTCTTCATATACCTTTAAATAATCCATGCTAACCTCCTCATCCGCTGGAATTCAATTCTTAATTACGCTGTGCACTAGTATAACACAATCTATGGTTTTTTGCGATATATTTATGAGATTGAAATCATGAATAAAACGTATCTGAAATGAATAAAAAATGATTTATTGTGCAATATGTCATATTTCGTATAGAATGGTGACTTGTTTTTTGCTATATGCTATAATTATGAGTAGATTTTTTCGTCACAAATACATTTTAATAAAAAATATTTATCAGGAGCGGCTTATGAAAAGAAAATTACTTGTACCTGTGCTTCTGCTTCTTTCTCTCACGCTGGGGCTTACTGCCTGCGGAATGAAAGGCAAAGAAAAGGAGGAAACCTCCGAAAAGAAAACCGATATCACAGATGTCACTGTTAAGGATGAAAATGAGCCGAATGGTGACGATACATCCGGTGTAAATAATGACAAAAAAGGCAATACCAATTTCGACCTCTCAAAGGTTGAGCGTGGTCCCGGAGAGCAGGCTGAGATGGAACGTATGGAACAGCTTCTGGCAGGAAAGCTCTGGGTCAGAGACGGCGATGACGCGGACTATACCTACGGCTATTATTTTACTGATAAACATACCGTGCTTGGCATGGGAAGCCTCGGTTTTAATGACGCATTCTATGAAGGAGTATGGTATGTAGGATACTGCGGAGACTTCGGATTTGATTACGAGAAGCCGGACGAATCATTTGACTACAGAATCCTTTGTGCCGAAGGTTCTCTTGATTTCAGCGGATTCATTATAAGCTCTCTCAGCGAGGACAGGCTCGTTATCAAACGTTTCCACGATGATGACGACTCAGCCGGCACTTCTTACCACGTAGGTCCGGAGCCTTGTGTAAATCTTCCGGACAACGTTTCCAATCCTCAGGAATTTGTGGAAATGTGGCAGTATCTCGAAGCCGGTGGGGAAATGAATACTCTGGACGGAAATGGTTCTGCCGGAATTTGGTATGACATTACAGCTGACGGTACTATTAAAGAGGATGGTCCTTACGGCACGACCTACTATCACTGGGCAGTGGATGACGACACTTTCTACTGGTGTTCGAGAAAGGACAGACAGAAGGAAGCCCCATATCCTTTTGATGACTGCAGATACAGCATCAGGCCTTACAAATACGAGAAAATCGATGAGCATAAATATCTGCTGAAGGATCCATGGAACGGAAAGGAATTCTGGCTTCAGTGCAGATAGACAGGAGGACAGCGAATGAATAATAAGGGCAAACATGAGGTTCTCATAGGTATCATTATCGGTCTGGGCTCGGGCTTTCTTTTTACCGTACTGGCCTGCTTTCTGATTCTCCTCATCATGGTAAAGGCAGATGAGAAGAAGAAAAAGGAGCCCCGTACAGAAGCCAAGACAGAAGAAGCCTCAGAGTTCCTGGATGATGGCGATGGCGGAGAAGGCGGTGTAGAGTATACAGATTCCGGAAACTACCCTGCTGCCGGCACATACATCTTCATGGGCTACGGCGAGGAATACAGCACAGGCGGTGTATATTCAGAGACCATGAATACATATTACAAAGAATATACAAATGATCAGGGCATGGAACTCGGAGACGATATAAATATATTTGACGACATGGTAGATAACGGCTGGGTCATCTCATTTACATTTAACGGAGATAATACCGGAAGCTATATGGATCGTTTCGATAAGGCGCCGAGCGATGTAACTCTTGAGAACGGATGTGTAAAGTTTAAGAAGGAAAAGCGGACCTACGGTTTCGACGAGGACACCTTCTGGTATGACGGAGCCGACAGGAAGACTTATATATTTGAAATGGTCGACCCGCAGATTGCTGAAAATATCAGGAACGGATACGGGATGACTGTTCCGATAAATGAAGCCAAGGTCGGCGATATGATTGCGATGGGCACCTACGAACAGAATCATGACACAACTGACGGCATGGAGCCCATAGTATGGGATGTCCTCGCAGTTGAAAACGGAAAAATGCTTGTTATAAGCGACAAGGTTCTCGACTCCTACTGCTTCAACAATACTGACGGTGCAGAGCAGAGTCCGAGCATGAACTGGCAGGACTGCAGCCTCAGAGCATTTTTAAATGGAGATTTTATCAATACCTGCTTTACTGATGAGGAACGTGCTAAAATCCAGATGACACATCTCAGTAATCTTTCGAATGCAGATTTTCTCCGCCAGTACTGGTCAGGGCTTGAAGCTCCATACAATGAACTGGAACAGCAGACCCGTACTGACGATCCGGAAACGGATGATAAGGTCTTTGTTCTTTCAGCTGATGAGATTGTTAAATATATGGGCGATGAGGATGACTACCGTCCGGACGATGAATATCCGTTTTCTCGATTCGTCGGCGCAAGCGGACGCACTGCGAAGATTACCAATTCTATCCGCTATGCAGGAAATGTATATTATGATCGTCAGACCTGCGAATCCAGCTGGATTACTCGAACACTCAGTGCACCACATACGGATGTGGTATATATAACGTCAAATGGTTCATTTTTCTGCTGGTACAGTTATTCGGTAGGACTGGGTCTCAGACCGGCTATGTGGATTTCGGTTGAATAGTCGATACTACTTAGCGAAATTCACTGAGAAATGTTTTTTTTGAAATGTAGGATTCTTCAAGGAGACTGAGTATGGACAATAATTATGATAACAATATGAATCCGGAATATGATGGACAGGGGTATGATGCGTCGCAGTATGATCAGTCGCAGTACGATGCTTCTCAGTATGATCAGTCACAGTATCAGGGATATGATCAGTCACAATATGATGCATCTCAGTATGATCAGTCACAGTACCAGGGATACGACCAGTCGCAGTACGACGCGTCTCAGTATAATCAGTCGCAGTACCAGGGGTATGATCAATCTCAGTATGATCAATCGCAGTATGACCAATCGCAGTATGACCAATCGCAGTATGACCAATCGCAGTATGACCAGTCACAGAATGATCAATCCCAATACCAGAGTTACAACCAATCTGAGTATCAACAGGGGTATGATCAATCCCAGTATCAGGGATACGACCGGTCTGAGTATCAACAGGGGTATGATCAATCGCAATATCAGGCATATGAGCAGTCACAATATGATGCGTCGCAGTATAATCAGTCGCAATATGAACAGGCTCAGTACGACCAGTCGCAATACCAAGGATATGATTACTCGCAGTATAACCAGACTCAATATGACCAGTCACAATATCAGCATGAATCAGCGGTAACTGAACCTGCTAAACCAGCTGAACAAATCACAGAACCCGCTAAGCCAGCTGAACAAATCACAGAACCTGCTAAACCTGCTGAGACAATCCAGGAACTTCCGGAGCCAGCAGGAACGGTATATCCTGCAGAGACTAAGAAGACTGCTAAAGCCAAGAAAGATAAAAAGCCAAAACCCGAGAAATCTGTACCAATCGAGCCTACTAAAACAGAAGTCACTAAGTTAGACACTACAACAGGAGAGGTTAGGGGTAAGAAAAAGGTCAAGGAGAAGAAAAACAAGAAAAAGATTCTTGTGACGGCACTCATTACATTTTTCGCTACTGTGCTGTTAAACGCAGGCGGGATTGCCGCCACTATTTACGGCATCAGGGCATCTCATAAAAAGAAAGCCGAGGAATCCATGAAGGAATTCGAGGAATGGAATGAAAATTATTCCGAGTACCTCGAAGAGGAAGAAAAGAAGTACGAAGAGGAAAATGCTCCGAAGGATGATGAAGAGGAGAAAAAGGTATACACCTACGAGGATTATCAGGCTGCAAATGACGTTAATTCCACTGTTTATGATAACTCTAAGCTTGGCAAAGAAGGCACCGTAATGACTCCTCAGACTAAGATCATCGGCGATTATGATCCTGAGAATCTGGGATACAAATATGAAGTTTCTCTTGTTGGTGCTGAATACTTCAGAACCCCTGACGGCTATGAAGCCATAAGAATCTACTATGATTTCTATAATTCAGGTGAAAGAATAGTTTATCCGGATGACGAAGTCAGATTCTATGCTTTCCAGGGCGGCATCGAACTGGAGCGATATCTCGGCAATCACGGTAACTGGTGGGATTCAGAGAATTATACGGTCGGAATGTATAAAGCCCAGAATCCATTTACAAGGAATGCTACCAACTTTATGCGTCCGGGTGGAAAAACGAGATGTGCTGCTGAATTCTATATGGATTGGAAATATGAGGACACAATCTCAGTCAAGTTCGAGCACCATGCACTGGCCAATACTCCGCTCTGGATGAGCTATGACCTGGACGATCCTTACTGCAAATCACTTGAGACTACTTACTGCTTCTATACAAGCTTTGAACCAAGTCAGATGCCACTTAAGCCTGAATCGGATTCATATCTGATTCCAGTGACTGATCCGAAATGGACCGCAGGTCAGCCTACCGAAGGTGATGTTATAAATGATATGCATATTGCTATCGGCGATGCCACCTTCAGCGACGAAGAAGATGGAAAGCATATCAAGATTCACCTCGACTATACACAGCTTACAGGTAATCCTACAAGCTTCAAGGATATCTGCCAGCTGGATACAGACCTTAATTTTGACTGGCCGCGATTCATCGTAACCCAGGATGGTGCAGGTCTCAATATGGTCAGAAATGACGAATCTCTTGCCGTCATGGAGCAGGAAGTTGGAAGAAATGAAACGATAGGTATCGATCTCGAGTATGTACTTGTTTCCAATAATCCTGTAGAGATTGCATTTCTGGAAATGGCTCCATACCAGGAGCAGAAACCATATATTGGGAAGGTGTTTACAGTACAATAGCTGAACTTTATCCCTCCCGAAATCGATCTAGGTTATCCCCGACTTAACTAAAAGCGATGGATATAAGACATGACAACCCCCCGGCAGATTAATCACTGTCGGGGGGCTTTATTATGTGTATTCAATTTCATTAATATGAATCTGAAGAACTATTACTCTCCTGCGTACGCCTTAATCTGCTCAAGTGCCTTCTTGGCATCTGCTTCTGTAAGTCCGCCGGAGGTGATAGCTGCAACATATTTGCCTCTTACCATATATGCCTGCATTACAACAAGGGACATGCTTGCATTACCGGCTGTAATCCTTGCAGAAACCTTATATGCATCACAGTTCTTTCCGGCTACCATCATCTTGGTCTGTTCAACCTGTACATCTGAGAATCCCATACCTTCAAGCTCAGCCTTAACTTCAGCTGAATACTTGGTCATGATGGCAGACATATCCATAGCCTCTCTGTTAATCCTGCCGTTTACAACCAGAACGTTGAACATGCTGATAGAGGACGTAGTCTCTCTGCTGGCAGTAACCTCTGTAACTGTCTTACCCAGAGCAAGGTCCTTCTTCTCCTTGTCTGCATCGCCGTTATAGCCTGAAATCTGCCAATCACTCGGCACATCTGCCTGTATTCCAAAATAAGCATTTTTATATGTATGGCCGCTTAGCTCACCCGGAATGAATTTGTTCTTATACATCTTAAGGGCAACGCTGACTATAGCGATAAGTGCTATAACTATGATTGCTCCGACGATGTATTTGCCGATTCCGCTGTCCTTACCCGGTGATACGTATCCGCCTGCTCCATACGCAGCATTTCCGCCGGGACCGTAACCACCCGGTCCGTTCGGACCGCCGTAACCACCACCTGCCGGTCCGCCCGGATAATTACCCTGTGGACCGGGTCCGCCGTAGCTGCCCTGTGGTCCCTGAGGTCTCTGCCCATACTGACTCATATCAACATATCCGCCGGGTGCCTGAGCGCCCGGAACCGCCTCTTCGGGATCAGCCTTCATCCTGAGTCCGCCTGACGGTCTGTCTGTATCTTCCTTCATACGGAGTCCTCCGGATGGAGCGCTGTCATCTTTCATTCGAAGTCCGCTGCCGGACTCTCCATCATCCTTCATCCGAAGTCCGCCGCCGGTCATATCTCTTCCGCCAAAACTGCCGGATTCACTTCCCCCTGCTGTTCCTGCCGGGTCCGGCTGCTTTCCGAAATCACTGTCAAATGGCTCCGCATGTTTCATAAAATCGTCTAAATTATCATATTGTGACATCATGTACCTCCCTTTTGCCACTGTTAATCATCTCGAGAGCAAGTCTCTCCAGTTCTTCCTTCTCATTTAATGATGGATTTTCCAGGACTTTTTCAAGAAGTGCGTTCAGTATCTTTCCCACTTCCGGCCCCTTTGGAACTCCCATATTCATAAGCCCGGTTCCATCTATCTTCAGGTCTTTTATAGAAAGAGCATCCCGGTCCTTCACGATTTCTTCGTAATATTCTCTGAATTCTCTGATGAGCTGTTTTCTTTCTTCAAGTTTGAAGTCGCTCTGTCCCTTCATGTCAGCTATTCGAAGCTCATAAAGATCCTCAAAATTCTCCGTCCCCAACTTTGAGAGGAGTCTTCTCATGCCCTTTTTTGAAAAACCGTTTATACCCACATCATGGAAATACACCAGGCGGCTCACAGCCTTCATAGTATCATTATCCATCCGGAGTCGTTTCATGATATCCGGTACCATATCGGCTCCGATCACATTATGTCCTTTAAAATGATCGACGTTATGGTAATACTTTCCATGAACTTCTCTGTCCAGGACTTCCGTTGTTTTTGCCGCAGGCTTTCCTATATCGTGAAGAAGAGCCGCATATCTCATATGCTTCCTTGGCGAAACATTTTTCATAACCTCTATGGTATGATGCCCCACATCATAAATATGATACGGTGTTTCCTGTTCCGTCCTCATCAGCACATCAAATTCCGGCAGAAAGACAGATGTAATTCCATAATCATAGAGTTCCTCTATCTTTTCCGGATGATCCGAGGTGATAAGCTTCGTAAATTCCGTCTCTATACGTTCGGCACTGACCATACGAAGTTCTTCCACATGCCGTTTTATAGCATCAGCCGTAGCAGCTTCGATCGAGTAACCCAGCTGAGCAGAAAATCTTACAGCACGGAATATTCTGAGGGCATCCTCATCGAATCTTTCATCCGGATTTCCGACACATCGTATGACCTTGTCACGAAGATCATCCATACCTCCATACAGATCTACCACACCGGTCTTATCATTGTAAGCCATGGCATTGATGGTGAAATCACGTCTTAAGAGATCTTCTCTTAGTTCTCTTGTAAATGTAACGCTGTCCGGTCTCCTGTGATCGGAGTATTCACCGTCAATCCTGAAGGTCGTTACTTCGTAGCCGACATGGTTCATCATTACAGTCACAGTGCCGTGTTTAAGTCCGGTATCGATGGTCTTCTTAAAGATATCCTTTATCTCATACGGAGTTGCCGAAGTCGTTATATCCCAGTCATGGGGTTCACGACCTATCAGGCTGTCCCTGACACATCCGCCAACAGCATAGGCCTCGTAGCCTGCCTCTATCAGTTTTTCAATTATCAGCCTCACGTCACGAGGCATATTTATCTTCATATCCTAGTATGCGCGTCCGAAGTAAACCATCTTCTTGGCTTCCCTGCCACAGTATACGCAGGTATCTGCTATGTGTTCCTGCTCAAATGGCATGCATCTGGTTGTTGCTCCGGTCTCTTCCTTTATCTTATCCTCGCAGGCTCTGTCACCGCACCACATAGCCTTAACAAAGCCCGGCTTATTTTCTATTATATTCTTAAATTCATCCCAGTCCTTAGCAGTATATGTATGTGAATCTCTATGAGCTCTTGCAGCTTCAAGCATGTCTTTCTGAATGGTTACAAGAAGTTCAGCAACCTTATCCTTTAACTCATCCATGCTTACCGTGAGTTTCTCACCTGTATCACGTCTTACTACTACGCACTGATTATTCTCAATATCACGAGGACCTACCTCTATTCTGAGCGGTATACCTCTCATCTCGCATTCCGCAAATTTAAATCCGGGAGACTTATCTGTCGCATCTACCTTTACTCTTGCAACATCTGAAAGAAGATTACGGAGTTCTTCAGCCTTTTCAAGTACCCCTTCCTTCTTCTGCTGTATAGGTACTATCATTACCTGTGTAGGTGCTACAAGTGGCGGAAGCTTAAGTCCGTTATCATCGCCATGAACCATGATGATGGCGCCGATAAGTCTTGTAGTCATTCCCCAGGATGTCTGATGAACATACTTTAACTGATTGTCCTTATCGGTATACTGTACTCCGAATGCCTTTGCAAAACCGTCACCGAAGTTGTGGCTTGTACCTGACTGAAGTGCCTTACCGTCATGCATAAGTGCTTCTATGGTATATGTGGCAACCGCACCTGCAAACTTTTCTTTTTCTGTCTTCTGTCCCTTAACTACAGGAATTGCAAGAACCTCTTCACAGAATGTTGCATAAACATTTAACATCTGAATTGTTCTTTCTTCTGCTTCCTCAGCTGTAGCATGAGCTGTATGACCTTCCTGCCACAGGAATTCTCTTGAACGGAGGAATGGTCTTGTCTCCTTCTCCCAACGTACAACTGAACACCACTGATTATATACCTTTGGCAGATCTCTGTAGGATTCTATGTCCTTCTTATAAAAATCACAGAAAAGCGTCTCAGATGTAGGTCTTACGCACATTCTCTCCTGAAGAGGTGTGAGTCCGCCGTGAGTTACCCAGGCAACTTCCGGTGCAAATCCCTCTACATGATCCTTTTCCTTCTCGAGAAGACTCTCCGGGATCATCATAGGAAGATATACATTTTCCACTCCTGTTGCCTTGAATCTCTTATCAAGCTCTGACTGGATATTTTCCCAGATTGCATAACCTGCAGGCTTCAGAACCATGAAGCCTTTAACGCTTGTATAGCCTGTAAGATCCGCTTTAACTACTACATCTGTATACCACTGGGCAAAATCCTCTTCCATTGAAGTAATGGATTCTACCTTTTTCTTTCCGTCTGCCATTTTAATTCTCCTTATAATTTATCTGATAATATTTATTCTATTTCATTTCTCGCCTGCGAGCCCTGGCACGGGATTTGACCAGTGTCTTCCAACCCGAATCCCTGCCAATTCCCAAGAACCGTTTTTCTGACTGTTCAGTGTGTAAAGAGCTCCGTACTGAAATATCTCTCTCCGGTATCGGGGAGCACTGTAACAACTTTCTTGCCTCTGCCCAGCTTCCTGGCCATTCTTAGGGCAACGCATACGTTTGTTCCGCTTGAAATGCCGCAGAGTATACCTTCCTTCAGTGCAAGCGCTTTGGTAGTATCTATAGCTTCCTCATCGGTAACTATCTCTATACCGCTGATAAGTTCTCTGTCAAGGATCGGCGGGATAAGGCCATCGCCTATACCCATCTGCAAATGTGACCCGATAGAACCACCCGAAAGTATAGCTGCATGTTCAGGCTCAGCCGCCCATATAAGTGTTTCGGGATTAAACTCACGAAGCACTTTTCCTATACCGGTAATGGTTCCGCCTGTTCCTATTCCCGAACAGAAACCGTCAACCCTGCCACCGGCATCACGGACAATCTCCTTGCCCGTATTCAGAAGATGAGCATGGACATTCTCCTCATTTGAGAACTGATCCGGAACGAAGACCTTAGGATCTTCGGCTTTCATCTCTTTTGCCTTCTCTATACATTTGTCCATGCATTCTCCGATATTATCATCATCATGTATAAGTATGAGTTCCGCGCCGTACTGTCTGATCAGAAGTCTTCTCTCCTCACTCACGGAATCCGGCATAATGATCACAACCTTATAGCCCTTAACCGCACCGACAAGAGCAAGTCCTATACCCTGATTGCCGCTGGTAGGTTCAACTATTATGGAATCAGGTTGAAGAGCTCCGTTCTTCTCCGCTGCTTCTATCATCTGAAGCGCTGTTCTGGTCTTGATGGAGCCGCCTATATTCATCCCCTCATATTTAACGTAAACTTCAGCATCTCCGGGTCCGGTGAGATGATTCAGTCTGATGAGCGGAGTATTTCCTACCGCTTCAAGAATATTATTATATATCATATGTACTTCTCCCTCTTAGAGAACATTTTTTTACACATACTCCTGCAGATTTTATCACATTAATAACATTTAATAAAGAATAAAGTGTCCGAAATGGTGCTTCTTTCGGTCTTATTTCTGCAGTTCCGTCAGGCAGTCGTTTCTTCTTTTACTATATTTTTCACCCATACACCTTTTTTCACCAGCACATATCCTATGACGCACTTGATAAGATCGGCCGCATGTACCGCTGCAAATATAACTGCAACATGAAGACCTGTGAACAGTGTCAGCAGATATGCTACAGGCACGGAAATAACCAGCATAAATACACTGTCAAAGAAAAATGTAATGATAGTCTTTCCGCCCGATCTGAGTGTAAAGTATGCAGTATGAAGAAATGCATCTTTGGGAAGGAATATCGCCTGAACCATTATGAAGAGTGTAGCTATCTTCTTCGAAGCATCACTGGTGTTATATATGCGCGGGAACAGCCCGGATGTTGAGAACATCAAAAGTCCTATGACCACACTGCTCGCCACAGCCATAGCTATGATCTTTCTGTCAGCATCCTTTGCCTCTTCAAGTTTTCCGGCTCCCAGATACTGGCCTATGATTATGGCCACAGCGTCCCCGAGGGCTATGAATACAATATTAAAAATGTTATTGATCGTGTTAGCTATATTCTGTCCTGCAACGACATCAAGTCCACGAAGCGAATAAGCCTGCGCCAGCATAGCGACGCCCAGCGCCCACAACCCCTCATTTAACAGAAGAGGCATTCCCGTCTTCAGGAATTTCAGAACAAGCTTCCATGGTATGAGTATAGTTCTGAACAATCCGTGGAAGTATGAGTGCTTTTTGGTATTCTTCATGCACCATATCAGGATGATTCCCATCTCCACATATTTTGATAATACTGTAGCCGCTGCCGCTCCACGCACTCCCAGACGCGGAAAGCCAAACTTTCCGTAGATAAGCAGATAATTGAAACATAGATTTACGAATATCGCCGCAATACCTGCTTTCATGGGCAGAACTG
This sequence comes from Eubacterium sp., assembly GCA_017477505.1. GTDB lineage: Bacteria > Bacillota > Clostridia > Lachnospirales > Lachnospiraceae > Eubacterium_Q. The sequence goes on along the minus strand of JAFUVQ010000056.1, from coordinate 31,462 downwards.
TCTCTCCACACTCTCTGAGGGTACTTGAAAGCAGGAACCCTATATAAACCGCAGGGAACATAAAGAGTATAACTCCCAGATACTGCATTCCGTAATCCAGAGTTTTTACCGGATCGCCGCTGTCGGTTGTACCCTGAAGATAGATATTTATAAGCTCCGAACCCATGGACATCAGTATCACAACCACCAGAATTGATATGATGAATCCCAGCCACATTTTGTATCTTATGGTATGACGTATTCCCTCTTCATCCTTGTAGCCAAAATACTGTGCAGTAAAAATACCCACCCCGGACAGTCCACCGAACATGCAGAGGTAGTATATAAATATAAGCTGGTTAACTATCGCAACACCTGACATCTGTTCCGTACTGAGACGTCCCACCATTATATTATCCAGAAGATTGACAAAATTCGTTATGCCGTTCTGAATCATTATGGGAATCGCCACTCCCAGCACCATGCGATAAAATTTGCTGTTTCCTATGTAGTTTTTAATTATGCCGTTTTTCATTTCATTTTCCTATTCTGCCGGTTGAGTTTTAGGCAAGTTCCTTTTGAAACGGAACTCACGCTCTAACGAAGCATCTTTCCAATGCATAAAAAGGCTGCCACATAAGTGGCAGCCATGGTCAATCGGTCAATGCATGAGTATCATCAGCTGTTCTTCTCTGCGATGTACTCTTTTACATTTGTCTCAAGCACGATCTTTCTGAGCGGAAGGATGCGTCCCGGTGAAACGGAAAGCTCATCAAAGCCCATAGCCAGGAATTCTCTGGTGAGGCTCAGGTCTGATCCGAGCTCGCCACAGATTCCTGCCCATGCATTATGCCTGTGAGCAGCATCCACTATCATCTTGAGCATACGAAGTATAGCCGGATGATGCGAATCATAAAATCTGTCCAGAGACTGATTCTGACGATCGATGGCTAACGTATACTGTGTAAGATCGTTTGTTCCTACGCTGAAGAAATCAACCTCTTCGGCCAATTCATCAGCAACCATAACTGCTGCCGGGGTCTCAATCATGATACCCAGCTCTATATCCTTATCATAAGCGATGCCTTCTGCATCGAGTTCTGATTCTACTCCCTTTACTATATCCTTGATCTCCTTGACTTCATCAACGGAAATGATCATAGGGAACATGATGGCTATCTTACCATAAGCACTTGCACGAAGTATAGCACGAAGTTGTGTCTTAAATACCTCCGGTCTTGTAAGGCATATTCTGATAGCACGGAGTCCGAGTGCCGGATTTTCTTCTGCCGGAAGCTTGAAATAATCCGCCTGCTTATCTGCACCGATATCAAGTGTTCTTATGATAACCTTCTTCCCGGCCATATTCTCCGCTACTGTCTTATAGATGGCAAACTGCTCATCCTCTGTCGGATAATCCTCGGAACCCAGATATATAAACTCTGATCTGAAAAGTCCGATTCCGCCCGCATCATTCTTAAGAACCAGTGCAAGGTCCTTAGTATTTCCTATATTTGCATAAAGATTTATATGCTGACCGTCAAGAGTAACATTATCCTTGCCCTTCAGCATCTCAAGGAGCGCCTTCTTCTCCTGTTCTTCGAGATATATCTTCTTCTTGGCTGCAAGGGTATCCTCATCCGGATCCACATAAATCTTCCCCTCAAAGCCGTCAACTACAGCCATCTTTCCGTCTATATCATCTGTAAGCGGAATATCCGTACCTATCATAGCGGGGATATTCATAGTCTTAGCCAGAATGGCTGTATGCGAATTAGCCGAGCCATGTACTGTTACAAATGAAAGGATTTTGTCCTTATCCATCTGCACTGTCTCTGATGGCGCAAGGTCATCCGCAACTATGATAACCTGTTCATCACTCTTGATACCTCCGTCGCCGTTTCCGAGAAGTACATTTACAACACGCTCTGATATATCCTTCATATCAGCGGCTCTGCCACGGAAATATTCATCATCCATCTCGGAGAACATCTTCTGAAAATTATCGCCTGTTGTTGCAACCGCAAACTCGGCATTTACCTCCTGAGTACGGATAATATTCTCAACTGACTCAACATAGTCATCATCATCCAACATCATCTGATGCACTTCAAATATCTCTGCACTTGCCTCTCCGACTTCCTTTACAGCCTTGTCGTACAGTGCCCCGAGCTGTTCTATGGCAACTTCCTTTGCCGCATGATATCTTGCCACTTCGGCTTCAACATCATCCACTTTGGTTCTCTTAACCTGTGCTTCACCCTTTTTATAAAGACTGATCTTACCGATGGCTATTCCCCCGAATACCGCCTTACCGCTGTAAATTACCATGTGTTGTACCTTTTCCTTTCCAGTTCGGCGATATGATATAAAACCACATCATCACATCACACCACTTTACCGTCTGTCCCCATTGCTACATATAGTCAGTATACATTCTTCTTCCTGTCTTCGCAATCAAAACGTAACTATTTTATCCAATGCCGTTTAACTCAGTGCAAAAAGATCCTCACATCTTCGTAAGTTCCACTATATCATCCAGAAGTACCCTTGTCTCATCCAAAATAATAGTCCTGCTTATAATATCGTATTTTTGGACCCACCCTTCCTGCTCTATGTATCTTCCTCTGCTATAATATCTGACGCTTATATAATCCCCTTTGCAGAGCCCACATATGGCTCTGTCCAGCTCTGCCAATGATTCCGGAGCCAGAACTATCCTTTCCTCCGGCATAAAGGCAGCAGCCGCGGTCCTGTCATCCAATCCGGTAAGTGCGGCAAAAGGAGTAAACTGCTTAGCTCTCTTCTCCCCGGACATACACTGTTTTTCCTTCACCATAGCCCTTATGACCTCCTATCTGTCTGTTTCTCTCCTTCGTAGTTGCTTTTTCCTCAAAATTCATGCCCTTCAGTATGGCATTTTTACCGTATTTCTTCTTGATATCTATAACCGCCTTCTGTACATTTCTGTCCTTCTCCAAAATCTCTGCATCAGTGAAAAGATCATACTGCATGTAAGGCTCATGCACGACTTTGTTGCAGGATATGCTTATCCTCCTTATAGGGAGCCGGCGATTCACTATCTCCTCATAAAGTCCGGTCACCGCAGGTATGATGACCATATCCGCACTGGTCTTTATATCCAGATGCACACTGCCGTGAGCCGCTGCCGTCATGCATTCTCTTGAGTAATTGATACCTATGGTTATTGAATCTGTAACGAAATTCTTATCCACCATATCGAGACAGAGAAGGTCCATCATCTCCTTAAGGATAAGTTTTCCCTCCTCAAAGCTGTAATCACAGGGCAGTATCTGGCTTCTGGAGAGAGAATTCTCCTTCGGTACATAGGATTTCACATCCCTCATCTCCGTCATCTCCCTGCCCCAGGCATGATCGATAAGAAGCTCAGCATCCACACCGAACTGTTTATAGAGAAATGATTCGTCTGTCTCGGATATCCCCCTCATTGTCGTTATACCGTATTTGGCGAGTCTCCTCACTGTCGCCGGTCCAATCATCCAGAAGTCCTGAAGAGGCTTGTGGTCCCAGAGCTGTTCTTTGTAGCTTTCCTCATCCAGTTCGCCCATAAAGTCAGGCGAACGCTTTGCTATGATATCCATAGCAATCTTGGCAAGGAACATATTTGTCCCCACTCCGCAGGTAGCCGTTATACCGGTCTCTTTAAATACTTCATCTATCATGGTCTTACCCAGCTCTTTCGCGGTTTTACCATAGAGCTTAAGGTAATGAGTTACATCGATAAAAACCTCATCAACCGAATATACATGAATATCTTCCGCTGAAATGAATTTAAGATAAATCCTGTAAATCCTGGTGGAATAATCCATATAGAGACTCATCCTCGGCTCTGCCATAATATAGCTGACATTCGGCGGGATCTCATAAACCCTGCACCGGTTTCTGATTCCGAGGCGCTTCATGGCAGGAGTAATAGCAAGGCAGATAGTCCTCTCAGTCCTGTCAGGATCTGCCACCACGAGATTCGTAGTCATAGGGTCGAGTCCTCTCTCTACACATTCCACAGATGCAAAAAAAGACTTCAGGTCTATACATATATAGCTTCTGCCGCCGCTTTTCTCCTCACCGTTATAATGTTTTCTCTCGTTAGTTCTGAGCATACCATCAACCTCCCGGAACCATTCCGTACAAGTGCCACGCGGCATGCAATAGCCTCACAGATTGCTCTCTAGCGAAAATCAGCCAGGTAGGCCTTTGGGAAAAAATTAGGGATAGGCGCCCACCTGACTAATGATCGATTACTAAGAAACGTTTGGGAGTACGTTTTCCATGCTCTTACTATATCACTCGAACATTCGTTCGTCAATACTTTTTTTAAAATATAATCTTCAAGACCAGCGACTCAAAAAAAGCCGGATTTCATTACATTTCCGTAACAAAATCCGACTTTATATTTATTTCCGTAACAGAAAATCCCTGTTACAATCTCTAGTGACAGCATGACCGCACATATCATACTTTTCTATGCCGTACTGCAAGTATTATGCCGAGTATCAGCACTGACAGAAGTGTACCCGTCAGCACTCCGCCGCTGTCGATACATACATCCGTAAACATACATGCCCTGCCGGGCACAAACATCTGATGTATCTCGTCAGTCACGGCGTACAGTGTTCCGGTAATCCAGCCAAAAATTCCTGCTTTTACTCTCTTCAGCTTTTCACCGTAAAATGTAAAGAATAGTATAAACCCCAGCACAGTATACTCAAGGAAATGTGCCGATTTACGGACCATATGATCTATCTTCTCGGCGAATCGCACCTGTTCGGGATAAGGCAGTTTTTTGAAATCCTTAACTGTAACCTTACCGATGGTCATACCAACCTCGAGGCTTTCTTCAGTGGACTCATCCGCATTTTTCGCGGAAAAGCCGAATATCATTACCATTACGGCTATGGCAAGAATTCCGAATATTACCTGTCTTTTATTCATCATAATAATATGCCTACAGCTTAGCCAGATCTTCCTGAGCGAGGTATCTTATGCCTGCCTCTTTAAGCGCATGCTCTGCAGCCTTATGATCATCAACTCTGAATACAAGATATGCATTATTGATATTTCTCTCACCGGCTATAGCATACATATATTCAAGGTTGATATTTGCGTCGGTAAATACCTTGAGCACCTTATTCAGGCCGCCCGGTACATCCGGCATCTCAACTACAACAACAGAATTAACCTTGTTGATATAGCCTGCATCCTTAAGAACCGTGGTTGCTTCATATACATCATCAACTATGATACGCACGATTCCGAATCCCTCTGTCTCAGCAAGAGCAAGCGCTCTCATATTGATATTGTTCTCAGCCAGAACCTCAGTCATTCCGTTCATGCGGCCCGGCTTATTCTCTACAAAAATTGAAATCTGTTTTACGCTCATTTCTTATACCTCCCAAATACCCATCCGGACCGGTCAACATGAGGATCAGCCCGGATGAATCATATTTCATTTCAGTCATCACTCCCCATGTATGTGATGACCGATGACTAGAACTTACGATTATCAATGACTCTGACTGCCTTGCCCTCACTACGTGTGATGCTCTTTGGAGCAACAAGAGTAACCTTGGCCTTGATACCGAGCATAGACTTAAGTCCGGCAGCGAGTTCATTCTGCATCCTGGTAATATCCGAAACCTTATCCGTGAACATCTCAGGAGTCATTTCTACATGAACATCAAATGTATCTGTGTTGTTTACACGGTCAACAATGATCTGATAGTTAGCCTGATAGCCATGATTGAGAAGTACTGTTTCAATCTGTGACGGGAATACATTTACACCACGGATGATGAGCATGTCATCAGAACGTCCCTTAGGCTTAGCCATACGTATAAATGTACGTCCGCAGGAGCATTTCTCCTTGGAAAGTGAACAGATATCTCTTGTTCTGTAACGAAGAAGCGGAAATGCTTTCTTGTCCACAGATGTAAATACAAGCTCACCCTCTGCACCGTCGGGCAGAACCTCTCCCGTATCAGGATCTATGATTTCAGCGATGAAATGATCCTCATTTATATGCATGCCCTTCTGCTCCGAGCATTCAAATGCAACGCCCGGTCCCGAAAGTTCTGTAAGCCCGAAGATATCATAAGCCTTGATACCCATGGTCTTTTCGATGTCATGGCGCATTTCCTCACTCCATGCCTCAGCACCAAAGATACCCGCCTTAACCGGTATATCGTCGGGAGTCATACCGAGCTCCTTCATTGATTCTGCCAGATAAGCGGCATATGAAGGTGTACAGCAGAGTATGGTAGCTCCAAGATCCTTGATGAACATTATCTGTCTGTCAGTATTTCCCGAAGAAGCAGGTATTGTAAGACATCCAAGCTTCTCACTTCCGCCATGGAGTCCCATACCACCTGTGAAAAGACCATAGCCGTATGCAATCTGGCATACATCATCACTTGTTCCGCCTGCTGCAACTATAGCTCTTGCACAGCAGTCATTCCAGAGGTCCAGGTCACCCTGTGTATAATAAGCCACAACTCTCTTGCCTGTCGTTCCCGATGTCGAATGAATACGTACGCAGTCCTTAAGAGGTACTCCGAGGAGTCCGTAAGGATAACTGTCTCTTAAGTCCTTTTTTGAAAGAAATGGTAGCTTTGAGAGGTCTTCCAGCGACTTGATATCATCCGGTGTAACACCCTTCTCCTCCATCTTCTTACGGTAGTAAGGCACATTTTCCCAAACATGCTTTACCTGTTCAATCAGTTTCTTTGTCTGAATTTCTGTGAGCTCTTCCCGAGACGCACACTCAATCTCCGGCTGAAAATAACGCTCCATCTTTTTGTTCTCCTTTTCTACTACAGTCTACGGTTACCGCACCTCAACCTGTCCATGAATGCCTATGTCCGCACATACGTTATCGCTACGCATTCTTGCCAAGTTCAAATGCCTTTTTGTTCATTTCAAGGAATTTAGCAGGCACGATCTTCTCCATAGCGGCAAGCCATGCCTCCTCAGGTATGTCGAAATAATGTGAAAGTCTTCCCATCAGAACTATATTAACTGCCTTGGCCGATCCGGCTTCCTCTGCAAGTGAAAGGCAGTCAAGAGCATCAACATTTGCCCCTGCATCCTTCATCTTTGCAACGAGATCTGAAGGATACTCTGCAGCACCTGTGATAACAGGCATAGGGTCTATCTGCTGGATATTTGTTACAATCTGTCCCGAAGGCTTAAGATATTCAAGCCATCTTGCAGCTTCAAGAACTTCAAATGAAACTATATAATCAGCCTCGCCCTTATCTATAACCGGTGAATAAACCTTGTCACCATATCTTACATATGTCACTACACTTCCGCCACGCTGTGACATTCCGTGCACTTCCGAAACCTTTACATCATAACCTTCATCAAGAAGGAGTCTTCCGAGGAGTTTGCTGGCAAGAAGAGAACCCTGTCCGCCGACACCTACGATCATTACATTTTTAGTTTCCATATCAGCAGCCCTCCTTAGCAGTACTTTCAAATGCTCCGACAGGACAGAGCTGTTCGCAGAGTCCGCAGCCTACGCAGAGTGTCTCATCCACGTGAGCCTTACCGTCCTTCATGGATATAGCAGGACAGCCGATCCTCATGCAGGATTTGCATCCGATACATTTCTCTGTATTAACACAGAGAGGAGCCTTATGTTTTACGTACTTGAGAAGTGCACAAGGTCTTCTGGAAATGATAACTGACGGCTCGTCCGCTGCAAGTTCTTCCTTAACGGCCTCTTCACATTCCTTGATGTTATAAGGATCAACCACTCTTACACGGTTAAAGCCCATAGCTCTGCAGAGTGCCTCAAGATCAATCTTACCGGCAGGGTCACCCTTTATATTGTAACCTGTAGTCGGATTCTGCTGATGACCGGTCATACCGGTTATCGAATTATCAAGTATTATAACAGTTGAATTCGACTGGTTGTAAGCTATATTTGCAAGGCCTGTCATACCTGAATGCATAAATGTGGAGTCGCCGATAACCGCAACCGTCTTCTTCTCATTTTCACCCTCACCGGCTTTATTGAAACCGTGAATGGCACTTACCGAACCACCCATGCAGAGTGTCATATCTATAGATGAAAGTGGTGCTACCGCGCCGAGAGTATAGCAGCCGATGTCACCGAGAACTGTACATTTATTCTTCTTAAGTGAGAAGAACAGTCCTCTGTGAGGGCAGCCTGCACACATTACAGGAGGACGCATAGGAATTGTTTCATCCAGAGCCTTTCCACCTGCCTCTTCACCTGTTATAGCCTTCTTTATGAGGTTCTGTGAGAATTCGCCCTCGATAGGAAGCATATCTTTACCGTGAACTTCAAGTCCGAGAGCTCTGCAGTGATTCTCGATTATCGGATCAAGTTCCTCAACTACAATGAGTTTATCTACCTTTGCCGCAAAATCCTTTATAAGATTTACAGGAAGCGGATTAACCAGTCCGAGCTTCAGCACTGAAACACTATCGCCGAAAACTTCCTTAACATACTGATATGATGTTGAAGAAGTGATGATACCGATCTCGGTACCGCCCATTTCCACACGGTTGATAGGAGCTGTCTCTGCCCACTCTGCCATACGTCTCATTCTGTCTTCGACAAATGGATGGCGGCGGATAGCATTTCCCGGCATCATAACATACTTGGGAATATTCTTCTCATATGCCTTCTTCTCAGGAACAACTCTGTCACTTACTTCAACTATGGACTGAGAATGTGCAACTCTTGTACACATCTTCATAAGAATAGGAGTGTCATACTCCTCGGAAAGCTCATACGCAAGCTTTGTAAACTCAAGCGCTTCAGCCGAGTCTGATGGTTCCATCATAGGAACCTTCGAAGCGATTGCATGATGACGTGAGTCCTGCTCATTCTGTGATGAATGCATGCCGGGATCATCAGCAACACCTATTATAATTCCGGCATTAACACCGGTATATGACATGGTATAGAGCGGATCTGCTGCAACATTAAGACCTACATGCTTCATGCCGCAGAAACTTCTCCTTCCCGCAAGGCTCGCACCGAATGCTGCTTCCATGGCAACCTTCTCATTCGGAGCCCATTCACAATATATCTCATCATACTTGGCAGCTTCCTCTGTAATCTCCGTACTCGGAGTTCCCGGATAGCTGGAAATGAAACAGCATCCTGCTTCATAAAGTCCTCTGGCAACGGCTTTGTTGCCGAGCATCAGTTCTTTCATGTGATTTCTCCCTCATTTAATATGTAATATAGCCGTTTCGGAATCAAACGTTTATCTTAGTAGTATACTTTAATTGCGACATTTTCTCAATAACAACTTTCTAATCGATAATATGATTCTTCCTGTCCGTATAACAGAGAGAGTCTTCCTTGCCATATTTCCGGCAATGGTTTAGAATCAAATCTGTAGTGTAGTTTTGCAACTGAAAAGGGGGTTAAGAATGGTTACATTAAACAATGTATTTAACAATGACAACATGACATGTATAGCAAGCGGCGGCCCGTTCTTTGTGTATGAGCACCAGAATGATCTTTCGGTTACACCCGGCGGCTCACCTACTGCTTATTTCATGAAAGAAATGAATGTCAAGAGACGTCAGGTTCTCTGCCAGCTGAACGGCAACTCAGTCAAGGTTCAGGCAGGCGCTATGCAGTGGACCACGGGAAATGTAGAGATGAATGCCAATGTTGGCGGCGTAGGCGGTTTCTTCAGCAAAGCCATAAAGGGCGCCGTTACAGGTGAGTCAGCTGTTAAGCCTTTATATCAGGGACAGGGCTTCCTCATGCTCGAGCCTACCTACAATCACATCCTCCTGGAAGATGTAAGTCAGTGGGGGCCACAGGGTATGGTTCTCGATGACGGTCTCTTCTTCGCATGTGAATCAGGTCTTCAGGAAAATGTAGTACGTCGTCAGAACGTTTCTTCCGCCCTCCTCGGCGGCGAAGGCCTCTTCAACCTCTGCCTTACAGGAAACGGAATGGCTGTTCTCGAGAGTCCGGTTCCAAGACAGGAGCTTTTCGAGTTCGTACTTCAGGACGACGTAGTTAAAATAGATGGAAATATGGCTATCGCGTGGTCAGGTTCACTCCAGTTTACGGTTGAGAAGTCCACAAAGTCCCTCATCGGTTCAGGGCTTTCAGGAGAAGGCTTCCTCAACGTATACCGCGGAACAGGAAGAATCCTTATGGCACCTACCATGGCCGGCACCATAAATGTATCTTCAAACGGACCTGAGCAGACTACCGCAACTGCAGGACAGTCAACAGTGACCGACGCCGTGGTTTCGAGTATATTTGGATAGGATATGGCGCCCCCGGGCGTATACGTCAAACCGTCCGCTTCGCGGCCGTCGTCGCTTTGCGACTCACGTTTGGCGTCACACCGGGCGCACCTGTTCCAGGCCTGGACATAGAAAAAGCCACTATGCTGCAAGCAGCTAGTGGCTCTTTCTATGTCACGGCCTGACAGTTACTTTAAAAGGGTGTACATGACTGCTTTTTCGGCGTGGCGGCGGTTTTCTGCCTCGTCCAGTATGTGGTCAAGGTTTTTATCCACAACGCTCTGTGAGATTTCGAATCCCACATGCATTGGCATGTCATGGAATACGATTGCCTTACTGTCTTTCATGAACTCATCATTTATCTGATATGGCATCATCTTTCGGAGTGTCTCTTCTTTCTTCTCCTGATATGCAGGATTGTTGAAGAATTCCATATCTACCCATGTATCTGTATAGATGACATCCATCTCATCGGCATATTTCCTGGCCTCTTCCATGGTCATGCTGTCATCGAGCTCCACATAATGTCCTGTTGCCTTTGCTTCTTCGTAGAAGTCCGGTCCGCAGGCTGTGTCATTTACAAGCGGTGTAAGTCCGTAAAGTGTTCCGGCTTTCATCTTTGCAAAGAATTCCACAAGTGAATTGAATACGTTGTTCTTGGCTCCGATATACATGAATTTTACATTTAATGTACCGAATTTTTCGAGCACGGTAAGCATGTCGGCAAGTATCTGGCATGGATGGTAGGTATTGTCGCAGCCGTTGATAAACGGAACCGTTACATTTTTACCAAATTTCTCAACTGTCTCATTCTTGACGAGTCGTGCCATGATAATATCTACATTTCTGCATACATACTTGATTTCGGAAACAGGCTCACCGAGTACGAAGTTGCTGTCTTCCCAGAGCTGATTGAAATAATGTCCGCCGAGTTCGGTGATTCCGGTGGCAAATGAAAGGTATGTCCTTGTTGATGTCTTTTCAAAAAGTGTATAGAGCTTCTTTCCTTCAAGTGAATGTGCATATTTCGCAGGATTTTTCTTCATATCCTGAGCCAGTGTAAGTATGTCCATCAGCTCTTCCGGAGTGAAGTTTTTAAAATTCAGCATATTTTTCATGATAGAATCTCCTTAATTCAAATAGCCTGCAAGCTTCTCTGCCACATCCGTTTTCTCCCATGGAAGATCAATATCTGTTCTTCCAAAGTGTCCGTATGCCGCAGTCTGCTTATAGATAGGGCGTCTAAGATCAAGCATCCTGATGATTCCCGCAGGTCTGAGATCGAAGTTTTCTCTGATGATATCAACCAGCTTATCATCCGAAAGTTTTCCGGTGCCAAATGTATCTACATTGATTGAAGTAGGTCTTGCAACTCCGATAGCGTATGAAAGCTGTATCTCACATTTATCCGCAAGTCCTGCTGCAACTATATTCTTTGCAACGTATCTTGCTGCGTATGCTGCCGAACGGTCAACCTTTGTCGGATCCTTTCCTGAGAAAGCTCCGCCGCCATGGCGTGCATATCCGCCGTAGGTATCAACGATTATCTTACGTCCCGTAAGCCCTGAATCTCCGTGAGGACCTCCGATAACGAATCTTCCGGTAGGATTTATAAGATACTTTGTATCCTCATCGATCATATCTTCAGGAACGATCGGTGCAATAACATATTTCTTAATATCAGAATGAATCTGTTCCTGTGTAACCTCTTCACCATGCTGGGTTGAAACTACGATAGTATCAACTCTTGCCGGATTGCCATTCTCATCATATTCGATGGTAACCTGTGTCTTTCCGTCAGGTCTGAGATACGGAAGCGTTCCGTCCTTTCTTACATCAGTAAGTCTCTTGGCAAGTTTCTGTGCAAGAGCTATAGGATAAGGCATGAACTCCGGCGTCTCACGTGTCGCATATCCGAACATAAGTCCCTGATCACCGGCGCCTATAGCCTCGAGTTCTTCATCGGACATAGTATTCTCTCTTGCCTCAAGTGCCTTATCAACACCCATGGCTATATCTGCTGACTGCTCATCTATAGCAACGATAACGCCGCATGTATCACAGTCAAATCCGTACTTGGCTCTGTCATAACCTATCTCGCGGACGGTTTCTCTGACTATCTTCTGAATATCAACATAAGCATTTGTTGTAATCTCGCCCATAACCAGAACAAGTCCCGTTGTTGTAGCAGTTTCGCAGGCTACTCTGCTGTTTGGATCTTCTGCGATGAGTGCATCAAGAATCGCATCAGATATCTGATCGCAGATTTTATCAGGATGTCCTTCAGTAACGGACTCTGATGTAAAAAGTTTTCTTTCCATGTTTAAATCCTTTCTTTCGTCAACTATAGTTTAGGATTCGTAAAACTAAAAAAATCCGATTAAATGAATAATCGGATTTGATAATCAGCTATGATACAAATCCTCTTATTGCTCGCAAGTAAAAACTTACGCTCAGGAAGGCACCTTCCGTTTGGGGGTTGCCGTGGCTTCATCGTCCCTTGTGACTCCACCACTCTGAATAAGAGAGTATTCTCTTTTAGGTATTCAAATGTACAACAAATATAAGGCTATGTCAACATTTTTTGCATTTCACGAAACAATCTTGTAATATGCGTTCGAGGTCAGCTTATATACCACGGCGTAAATCATTCCGAACAGTACCACACACACCCCGGAAGTTATGAGAAGCCTTTTAAAATCAAACAGACCGAAAAGCATCAGGAGTTTATTAACTATCGGAAGTACAACAGCCAGGTGGATACATGCAAAGACGATAGGTATCATAAATACCGTTAACATCTGGGAATTAATGCTTTTCTTGATTTCATCCTTCGTCATTCCGACCTTCTGCATTATCTCAAATCGTGCCCGGTCCTCGAAACCTTCGGATACCTGCTTATAGTAAATAATGATCACACAGGATACCAGAAAAATGATACTCAGCATTATCCCAAGAAAGAAAAGTCCGCCGAAGGTGCTGAAAAAATCCCCTCTTTCCAGCTCATGACTGTCGCAGTAATAATTAGAAAAACCAAGCCCTTTCAGTTCATCCCCAAGACAGTTATCCAGAGTTTCAGCCAATGCAATCTGCCCCTCATTATCCAGACCTGTATCAAAACGGCAGTTCCAGAACCACGCAAGCATAGGTTCTCCATTGTAGTCCTCATACCCTATATAGTTTTTTGCAACGGACTGAATATCATTTACAATAACAAATACAGTCGGCGATGCGGCTCCCTCCGCAAAAGGGTCTATCTCCCTGATATTACTGTCGATTCTTTTTTTAATCCTGAAACTGACATCTGCAACGGTCAGCACATCACCTATTTCTATCTTCTTGGCTGTTCCTACCAATGCCTCACCCGGTGAAAGCTCCTCATCATGTCCGAAAACCCTGTTATAGTCATTTACATCTATGAACATGATCTGGGCCACTTTGTCATAATTGATAAATGCCATGTCAGTGAGGGAATTAAGACTCACCTCAACTCTGCTGTTTTCCATGTAGCCTGATATCGAGTATTCAAAAAATGTCTTATTATTATGAATATCTGCCCCCCGGGATTCTGCTATCTGCTTTATATCATTATCCAGCTTCCCGCCCAGCGTTATGAGTTCTTCGTCATATCCGTATTTACAGGCAAATGCACCGATTTCATTCGGGTAACGCGTGTTAAGCACATCCTCTGCTCCGGTGTAAAGTGCGGAGGTCGATGCGATCATTACCATGACCATGGTAAGCAGAATGCATATGGATGCCAGACCTGCGCCATTTCTCTTCATACGATATGCCATGGATGAGACAGATACAAAATGATTCGTTTTATAGTAATAATTCCTGTTTTTCTGAAGAAGTCTGCATAGGATTACAGAACCGGATATAAGCAGTAGATACGTTCCGATTATAACGAGAATTACAGCTATGAAAAACCACAAAAGTGCGGAAAGCGGCTGCTCAATCCTCAGCGCAATAAAATACCCTGTCCCGAGGGTAATAAGCCCCAACGCTCCTACAAACAGGTTGCCTTTCGGCGGTTTTTCGCCGGCCTTCTCTGCATTTACAAGTTCTATCGCATTTGTGAATCTCACCTGTCTCACCGAATTAAGATATATAAAGAAGAATATTACGGTAAAAACAATCACTGTCGATACTACCGAACTGATCGATACGGAAAATGAATAGCCTCTCCGCGCCCCTATCAGCCTTGAAAATCCAAGCTCTGCCAGCTTGGAAAGTCCTATGCCCGCCAGCAGCCCAAAGAAAAGAGTAACGCCCCATATGATCACAGTTTCAAAGAAGATTATCTTTCCAATGTTGCTTTTATTCATTCCAAGTATACTGTAAATACCGAATTCCTTTTTCCTTCCCTTGATCAGGGCCGACTGAGTATAAAAAAGAAATATGGTAATGAATATTATCAGAATGACGCTCCCCATTTTCATCAGATCCGTTGCAGTTCCGGAGCCTGCCATTCCCTGCATAACCCCCGAACAGCCAAGGAAATGAATGATATAGAAGATGGATGCCATCAGAATACAGGTAACAAGAAAAGGTACATAAAGTCTGCTGTTCTTACGCATGCCGTCAGACGCCATTTTCGTATAGAATCCAGCCTTCATCATTCATCACCTCCCTGTGCAAGAAGAGTAAGCGTATCGCTTATCTTCTGGTACATCTGCTGATCAGTGGAATCGCCCTTATAAATCTGATGGAATACAGTTCCGTCTTTTATGAAAAGAACCCTGGATGCATGGCTGGCTGCTTTCACCGAATGTGTAACCATGAGTATAGTCTGCCCCATCTGATTAACTCTCTTGAAAAGTCCCAAAAGCTCATCCGAAGACTTGGAATCAAGGGCACCTGTCGGTTCATCAGCCAGTATTATCCGCGGGTTCGTAATGAGAGCTCTTGCGACCGCAGCCCGCTGCTTCTGTCCCCCTGAAACCTCATAAGGATACTTCTTCAGAAGCTTTTCAATTCCCAGAGGTTCAAGTATCCTGTCCAGACTTTCCTTCATCTCATCCGGCTTTCTGCCTGCAAGAACAAGAGGCAGATAGATATTGTCTTCAAGTGAAAATGTATCCAGGAGGTTGAAATCCTGGAATACATACCCCAGATTGTCACGACGGAACCCGGCGATCTTCTTCTCTTTGATAGTGCCTATATCCGTGCCGTCCAGAATAACTCTTCCTTCAGTTGCCTTATCCAGTGCCGCAAGTATATTGAGAAGTGTAGTCTTGCCGCTTCCCGACTCCCCCATGATGGCAACATATTCACCCTGTTCAACAGAAAAGCTTACATTTTTAAGAGCTTCAACAGCAGCCCCTCCGAAACGTGTTTTATAAATCTTTCTGATATTTTTTGCTTCCAGCAAACTCATATTATCTCGTCCTTTCCTTCACTGAGATAAACACTTTTAAAAAATATACATCGGTGTTTCCAAGATTAAATATAAAGAATAAAGCAGACTCATTCCATTGAATCTGCTTACATAATACTTACATTTGTGTCACATTTGACCTGATGATTTTAGTACAGTACGTTACCTTCCGGCCTGAAGAAGCATCTGCATAGTCAGTCTTACCGGATCACTCCACTCTCAGTTTCCCGGTTGTAAGGTCGATTATAATTGTTGTCCCTACCCCCTGTTTTGATTCTGCTTTTATACCATGTCCCAGATTATCACATATCCTCTTACAGAGATACAGACCTATTCCGCTGGCGCGCTTATCCTCACGGCCGTTAAACCCTGTATATCCATTTTCAAATATTCTCGGAATATCCTCTGCAGCAATACCGATTCCCGTGTCCTCAATCCTGAGAATCCCGGGAGCTTCCATATATATCTTAATGCTGCCACCTGCGGTGTACTTCACAGCATTTGATATTACCTGTTCTAATACAAATGAAAGCCATTTTTCATCAGTCAGTACGGTATACCCGGTCTCTCTGTAATCCAATGAAAGCTTTTTCGAAATAAAATCCGTCTTAAATCTTTTTATCGCCGTCTTCAGTATATCATCCAGCTCATATTCCTTGATCAGGTAATCCGTGCTGTCAGAATCCAGTCTGAGAAATGTAAGAACCATTTCCACATACGCTTCAATTCTGTTAAGGTCGCCAATCAGCTTCCTTGCCCGGTCAGAATCCTCTCCCTGAAGATTAAGCCGCATTGACGCTATGGGCGTTTTGATCTGATGTGCCCATACCGTATAGTACTCAACCATATTAGTATAGTCTGCCATGACTTTGTCCCGTGACACTTTTTCCTCTTCCCTCAGCCCGTCAATGATTCTCTGATAGTCCTCTTCTATCACATCATCAGCTTCAGGAAATGATTCCGTCATAAGTTTTTTATGCTTAGCTGCAGTCAGCAAAAAATCAATGATTCCGACTATAAGAATGATGACCAGCGTCAGTATCATCGGATATAAAACCGTTATCCCGGGCATGTCAAAAAGCAGGTATGAGGAAGAAAAGACGGCTGTAATAAGCAGTATCAGACTGAGCACCTTCCATCTGTACTTCAGATACTTAAGAAGCATTTATTCATCCTCCAGTATGTATCCCACGCCGAACTTTGTCTTGATAAGACCGGAAAGCCCAATTCCTTCCAAAGTCTTTCTGAGCCTCCCCACATTTACCGTGAGGGTATTCTCATCCACAAATGAATCGGTCTCCCACAAAGCTTCCATAAGTTTCTCACGGCTTACCACTTTATTCTTATTCTGAATCAGTGTAATCAGAATGCGGTACTCATTACGGGCAAGATCCACCACTGACCCATTGAAGGAAATCGTATTATTGTCGGTGTTCAGCACTGCGCCTGCGACGTGCAGCTCCGACGACTCATTTTTATTAAAATCATAAGCCCTTCTGAGCAAAGCTGAAACCTTAGCGATCAGAACACTCTGATCAAAAGGCTTCGCGATAAAATCATCAGCCCCCATATTCATAGCCATGATTATATTCATATTGTCCGTTGCTGATGAAATAAAAATGATCGGAACCGAGCTTTCCTTACGGATTTCACGGCACCAGTGATAACCTCCCATGTAAGGTAAGGTAATATCCAGAATCACGAGATGCGGTTCATATTCTCTGATTTCATCCATAACCTTCGTGAAATCAGATACTTTTCTACCTTCCATTCCCCAGTTTGACAGACAGCCCACAATACCGTCGGCTATCCCACTGTCATCTTCAACTATATATATTTTATACATTTTAAGCTTCCCGCCAGTCTGCTATATTTTGTCAAGCCTGCCGGCTATCTCCGCCGGTACATAGGCTGAAATCTTCACACCCTCACCTGCATACTCTTCACCGAGCAGTTCGCCCCGCTTCTTGATTTCCGCAAGTAAAGACATATCTTTGTATGATATCAGTTTTTCGACGTATACCCTCTCCTCACGGAGCAGATCATCTATGGCGTTACCAATTTCCGCAAGCCCTATATCCTGTTTTGCTGAAATGAGCAGCGTTTTCATCGCCCTCGGATCCCTGAGTCCTATCCTGTCATCCGCATTTTCCAGAAGATCGATCTTGTTGAAAAGTGTTATAACCTTCTTGCCCTCAATGCCAAGCATATCAAGGGTTTCATACACAACCTTCATATCGCCCGACCAGTCAGCCCCTGACGCATCAACAACATGAATGATATAATCAGCGTGACAGGTCTCCTCAAGTGTGCTTCGGAAAGCATCTATGAGATTATGCGGCAGCTTTCTGATAAAACCTACGGTGTCAGTGAGGAGAACCCTCTGTTTTCCCCCGCCGGCAGCGGCTTCGATGGTTTTATCAATGATATCGGTTATTCGGCCGGCAACCGTATTTCCATTACCATGACTGTATTCATATAATCTTGTCGTAGTATCCAGTGTTGCAAAGAGTTTATCCTCAGCAAGTATATCCGCTCCGGTGAGAGTATTAAGCAGAGTGGATTTACCTACATTTGTATAACCAACAATTGCGAAAACAGGTAAGTCCCCTGCCTCCCGGCCTTTTCTGGTCAACTCTCTGTGGGTCACCACATCCTCCAGTTCACGTCGAAGCTGTGCCACACGGCTTCTTATCACACGCCTGTCCTGTTCAAGCTTCTTCTCGCCCGGTCCTCTGGTTCCTATGCCGCCGCCAAGTCTGGACATAGAAATACCTTTACCGGTAAGACGTGAAAGTCTGTACTGCAGCTGTGCCAGCTCAACCTGAAGTTTACCCTCGGCAGTTCTTGCATGCGCAGCAAAAATATCCAGAATAACCATGGTTCTGTCCATAACCTTGATATTCAGAATCTCCGCAAGATTATTCATCTGCGCCGGACTAAGCTCATCATCTGTTATAATTCCCGTAGCTCCGGTAGAGGCTATCAGCTCTGCCAGTTCTTCAATCTTGCCGCTGCCGATATAGGTTGACGAATTAAAATGAGGCAGTTTCTGAACCATCCTTCCTACTACAACCGCACCCGCAGTTTCCGCAAGTTCCTCCAGCTCATCCAGAGAAACCTCCACTGCATTAAGCCTGTTGCCTGTCCCTGCCAGATCATCCGTCTCTACCGCCACGAGTATGACATATTCAATTTCTTCTTTATTCTCGTACATATTATTTCCTGCATTTTCAAAATATTACTATCCGGAATTATAAAGCTAACCGATTCATACATCGAATATTCAAATAACTCCCGATTCACGCAGATACTTCAGGAATCCCTCACAACCTTCGACTGCATCCACGTAGGTAGACTCGAAATCCCTCGTATACCACGGATCGGCTACCATCCTCGGTCTGTCGGTGTAATCCATCAGAAGTGAAATTTTTTCACCCTTCCTCTCCTCAGGAGTATTTCCGGCGGACTTACCCAGAATCTTTGGAATCCACCTTAGATTCAGCTCATCCATCCCGATTATATAGTCAAAAGAATCATAGTCCGACTTTTTCAGAAGTATGGCCCTCTTTCCTTTGCAGGAAATCCCATGCTCCGCCAGCTTCTCCCTCGCCGGAGGATAAACCGGATTACCCTGCCCATTCCAGATTTCATCTGTATGAGTCGCACGCGACTCGATATGAAACTGCTGTTCCAGGCCTCTCTTTTTTACCATATCTTTAAGGATAAACTCACAAATCGGTGATCGACAAATATTGCCCCAGCAAACGAATAATATCCTAATCATTCTCGACATTTTCCTTTTCCAAATGAATCTTGATAATTTTAAAAGGTTCAGAATGGGTTCAGAACCATGTTTTGCTCTGAACAAGCCCTTGATATATAAGGAAAATAAGGCTCTTTATAGTATAATGCCGTGGCATACGAACAGTATCTTTATCATCCCTTGTTTTCCTCATTTTCCTTGTGTTTACAGGGTTTCCAAAACCTCTAACGTGGCATATTATACCATAAAAAAGCATATTTTTTTACCCTTTATCTGATATTAAAATCTGTGTAGTAATATTGTTTATATTAGTCAACTTTTTGTCTCCTATCGTCAAATTTTATGATATCGGACTTATAATCATCACCTGTTTCTACACCCACATCTCTGGCTTCTATTTCTCTCAATTCTTCTTCGACATCTATATCTGTCAAAGTCGTGTAAACATCAAGAGTTATGCCAATTTCAGCGTGTCCCATCAGATACTGTAATGCCTTGGGAGATACTCTTTTTTTTGCCATTTTAGTGCAATATGTGTGCCTGCAAACGTGCGGTGTAATGGTCGGAAGCTCTACTTTATAAATGGAATTATACTTTTCCAAAATATGTTTGAAGTAATGCTCCCAATGAAGTGCATGTGCGATATTTCCATATCGCCATCATTGATGATGTCGTGATCAAGGCTCATCAGCCTGTCCTGCGGTACGTTATCGAAGAATTTCTCTAAGTCGATATCCACTATCCACTCATAGCCCTCATTCAGATATATCAGTAGTTGTCTGATTGCCATTTCGCAGCTTCTGTTTGGTCTGAAACCGTAGCTCCATTCCGAAAACAGCGGCTCACACATTGGGCTTATCACTTGCACGATGCCCTGCTGAATTACCCTGTCCATTACGGTCGGGATTCCGAGTTTTCTCACTCCGCCGTGTGGTTTTGGTATTTCTACCCTCCTGACTGGCTGGGGCTTGTACTCTCTGTGCCTGATTTGTTCCCTGATACCGTTCCAGTTTTCTCTGATGTAATCTCCGAGTTGTTCAACTGTCACGTCGTCTACTCCGCCTGCTCCTTTATTGGCACAGACTCTTTTATAGGCGGAGTTCATGTTGCCTTTGGACAGTATCTTTTCCAACAGTTCTGACATTGCTTTGTGTGTTCTCTCCTTTCCGTTTCCATGGATTCGCCCTAAGTTGTGCGGTATCTGCTCATTTACGTTTCGCCCTTTTCGCTGTCAGGTATTCCATGGAGCATACATTTGATTACACGGTTACATTGTTCAGCCCTTTGGCAAAGCCCATTTCAGAGCCATGCCTACTACGGCCTCTGCTGACTTCTCACAGTTCGTTGTTACTACGGCTAATGGAACCGCCTGTGAGACCTCGCGGGATAAGCCTGCCAGTCTTTCCTCGTCTACCTGCCTGATTTACTTCTACGGGTTACGGTTGCCTTTAGGACTTCACTGCCACTAGCCAGCTTATCCACCGCAAGCGCCTTAATATCAGGTTTCTGTTCGTCAGGCTACGATTTCGCTATCCCTTCTTCGCGCCCACACCTCGCAGTATAAACCTTGGGAGTCGCTATAGGGTTCGTCGGCAACTACGCCCTTGTGGACTTTCACCACAGACTGACGGCATGCCCGTCAATCGAGTAGGAGGCGGTGACTAGCCGCCGTCCTCTCACAGCACCGTACGTACCGTTCGGTATACGGCGCTTTCAATAGTTGACATGCACAGACTGATAGGCTG
The DNA here is from genome assembly GCA_017477505.1 of Eubacterium sp. GTDB lineage: Bacteria > Bacillota > Clostridia > Lachnospirales > Lachnospiraceae > Eubacterium_Q. The sequence continues at coordinate 10,293 of JAFUVQ010000056.1, read as the reverse complement.
TGGCTAAATCGTAAAAACCACTGTTTATCAGTCTTTCTTTTGACATAGCTCGCTTTACCGTTGTTAGGTTTGAGCAGAACCAGTGTCCTCTACGGCTATTAGCTGCGATATGTGCATAGTATTCAGGTATCCCCAGTCTAATAAGATTTCGCTTCTTTGTCTTAGGAAGTTTCCACTGTTTCCAAATGCACATGCGTATTCTGTGATAGAGCCAACCGTTGATGTCATCTATGTTGTTCTTCATGCTGGCAATCCCATAATAGTTAAGCCATCCTCTTGCGTACACCTTGATTTTCTCAAGGCTTGGCTTAATGGACTGTACAGACTTACGGGAAGATAAGTCTTTCAGCTTGGACTTAAACTTCTTCCATGACTTCGGGTGAACTCGGACATATATGCCACTTCCGTTCCTTCCCAACGCAAAGCCAAGGAACTTAAAATTTCGGATTGCAAATACACTTACAGTACGACTCTTCTCTTTATTAACGGTAAGTCTTAGCTTTCCTTCGAGATACCTCGTACTGCTTTCCAAAAGCCTTTCAGATGCTCTTTTGCTTTTAGCAAGAAGCACAATGTCATCCGCGTATCTGACACACGGGACTCCTCTCTTTAGGAACTCTTGGTCAAACTCGTTGAGGTAGATATTCGCAAGTAGTGGTGATAGATTACCACCTTGTGGCGAGCCTTCCTCCGTGTCGATGACTACCCCATTTTCCATTACTCCACTTTTCAGATAGCGCTTTATGAGTTGTACCACCCGTTCATCCTTTACATTCTTCCGAAGAAGATTTATAAGGATTTCGTGGTTTAAGGTATCGAAATACTTAGATAAGTCAAGCACTACAGCGAATGTGTAGCCTTGTTCCGCGTATTCTTTCACCTTTAGTATTGCATCTTTCGCACTTCTATTAGGGCGGTAGCCGTAGCTACCATCCGCAAATAGCGGTTCATAGATTGGCATAAGTTGTTGCGCTATTGCCTGTTGAAGTATGCGGTCTATCACTGTTGGTATGCCAAGCTTTCGCACACCACCATCTGGTTTTGGAATCTCAACTCGCCTAACTGGCGATGGAGTATACTTACCCCGATATATGCGGTCAGTTAGCTCCTGCTGATGTTCCTTAAGATAAGAAAGCGCCTCTTCGATGGTCATACCATCTATTCCTGGTGCTCCCTTGTTGGCCTTAACTCTCTTATACGCTCTGTTGAAATTATCTTTATACAGTATCGCTTCCAAAAGTTTCGGCTGTGCACTGTCTCTTTCTTTCCATATCCGATTGAATGACCTACGCGCTTTCGCATACCCTTCATGTTCCGCACTATCTCTTTGCGAACAGCCATTGTTTTCAATGTTTTCTGCCATAAATGGTCATTCCTCCTTTCTCGGTCATACTTAAGACTCCTACTGATTCGGTCCTTCGCCTCTCGGCTACTATGACCTCTGCTGACTTCTGTGCGTTCAGCACCGTCTCGTTTCCTTGTACAGTGGTTACTCCTTTCAGAGCATTTCGCACAGACCTCCCTAGGTACCACACGTTTCTTCCTCTCCATCCATCTGCCTCATTTATCATGCATGATTCCGTGTAGTTATGGGGTTTCGACTTGTGCAGCAGCCTTACCCTCATGCATGACCTCATATGAGATTTCTGTTCGTCAGACCAGAGATTTGCCCGTGAGTTAGTATGTTCCTCACATCCGGCTTCCTTCAGATTCCACCTCACGATGGACACCCTTGCCTTCGGCTATATCCTTCCCACTACCGGGCGGATTCGGGACTTTAACCCGTTAGAAACGTGCGCCGCTAGGCGCACTACTAATAATAGCCCGGAAGCAATGCTTCCGGGCTTTATTATCAGTATCACTCGTTATATCCGTTAGGATTCTTGCTCTGCCAGTTCCATGAATCGGCACACATCTCTTCTATTCCGAACTTAGCTTCCCAATTAAGCTCCTTCTTAGCCAAGGATGCGTCCGAATAGCAGGTCGCTATATCGCCGGGTCTTCTAGGCTTAATCTGATATGGAACATCATGTCCGCACGCCTTAGAAAATGCCTTAATAACATCGAGCACGCTGTATCCGTTGCCGGTTCCGAGATTGTAGACTTTAACTCCGGGATTCTCCTTAATCTTATCAAGCGCTTTAACATGACCAAGCGCAAGATCAACCACATGGATGTAATCTCTTACTCCCGTTCCGTCCGGAGTATCGTAATCATCGCCAAATACTCCAACACATTCGAGCTTACCTATCGCCACCTGAGCAACATATGGAAGCAGGTTGTTAGGAATTCCCTTAGGATCCTCTCCTATCATTCCGCTCTTATGGGCTCCGATAGGATTAAAGTATCTAAGCAATATAACATTCCACTCATTATCAGATGTATGAATATCTGTGAGTATCTGCTCAAGCATACTCTTAGTCCATCCGTATGGATTAGTAGGTGTTCCCTTAGGGCACTCCTCGGTAATAGGTATAAATGCCGGATCACCATAAACAGTTGCAGAAGATGAGAATATAATATTCTTACAATTATGTTCTCTCATAACTTCAACCAAAGTCAAAGTTCCGGTTATATTATTCTTATAATACTCTAAAGGCTTAGCAACTGATTCACCAACAGCCTTAAGTCCTGCAAAATGAATGACCGCGTCGATATTCTCGACACTAAATATCTTCTCAAGTGCTTCCTTATCAAGCATATCATTTTCGTAAAATGTTACCTTCTTGCCGGTAATCTCTTCTATCCTGTCAACAGCCTTCTTGCTTGAATTATAGAGGTTGTCTAAAATAACAACTTCATATCCGGCATCAAGAAGCTCAACACATGTATGACTTCCAATGTAACCGGCACCACCTGTAACCAAAATCTTCACAATTTAAATCCTCCTTAGATTAATCTCGTCTGTTCATCTTTCTTGATACTTTATCTTCGCGCATTCTATCGTCAGCCATATTGACAAATACATCTATAGATTTATCAGAATCTGCATCGCAAATTACATATCCAACGCTCACTGAAAGCTCAATAGGCATATTCTCTCTCTTGCTTATGCGTGAAAGTTCTTCTCTAAAATCATCTATATTGCTCTTAATATGCTGTTCATCCTCAACATAATCAAGAAGCAAAAACTCATCACCTCCGAGTCTAAAACCAAGTGATTGCCTCGATGAAAACCTGGTAATAAGATCAGCAACTATCTTAATTGCCCGGTCTCCAACATCATGACCATAGTTGTCATTTAAAAACTTCAACCTATCAAGGTCATAGTAAACTACTGAAACTATCTTGCCTTCGCTCTTAGCCTCTTCGTAAAATCTTGAAGCGTAATGATTATACCCAAATCTATTGTACAACGAAGTCAACGAATCATGATTATATAACATCGTAAGTGCAGAATTCATCTTAGCAAGCATAGTTCGTGAATATAACTGTTCTATTCCTGTAGTCAATGAATTCATTATCTCAAAAAGGAACTGCTGCTTCATGAGATAAACCGCATTCTTAATCACAAAATATCCGATGCATTTGTCCTTAAAGTGAAGTGGGAGGAACAGGTAGTTCACACCACTCTCCTTAATATCAAACATCGGAAATACTCCATTTATGCCTTCCTTAATCTCGGTATCAACATCTCCATAGGAAAACATCACTATCATATCTTCGGGATAACCCGTAGTCATAAGGCTGTCTCTATATCCATTAAAGGTATCGATATCGAAGTTGTTAACCTCATAGTTATTGAGAGCCGATGCTTTCTTATCAACAATGAGATACATCGCATCACACTTAAAAGCCGGAATACTCAAAGGTATACACTCAAGCATCTCCTCTATACTCTTACACCCTGCAAGTCTTGAGTCAAGTGCCAAAACATCGCCCTCAAAGTATTCTCTGTCTATACTCCAGAGCATGTTATCCTTAAGTGTCTCTCTAGACCTTACTTCAACATCTGATTCACAGCCACAGCTCTCCCAAAAGATTGGCTCAGAGTTCGTATGGGAGATTAACTCAACATCCTTGCCGTCCCAGATATCAAGAAACATCTCTATACATCTGTATCCTACATCCTCTCTTACATAACTCGTCGTAGAAATGCGAGGAATGTAATGTCTTGATTTATCAATGTCATCAAATCCGGTCACAATAAAATCTCTCGGAACGTTAAAGCCCATATTCTCCGCTTCTCTTATAACTCCAACGGCAGTATTGTCATTAACGCAAATGACAGCGTCAGGCAATTCCTTCTTAAGATTATATATCTCCCTAAAAGCGCTGACACCTGACTTGTAATCAAAGTCACCGTAATGAATGTAATAATCCTCATCACTTATATCATGATCTTTAACATAATCAAGAAGTGCCTTAGATCTTTCGATACTCTCATAGTTGTCATCGGGACCCATAACAAACCAAAATCTTCTCGCGTTATGTTCCTCATAAACATGAGAAATCATCTTCTTCATAGCCGAATAATTATCGATACCCACATAATACAAATCATCATATAAGCAGTTAATCGATATTGCCGGCACCTTAGAAGCTCTTGCTCTGTTAATGACTTCTTCTCTCACCTTGAAATCCTTGGTATTATTAAGATCTAATACGATACCATCGTAATCCTTAAAATCAGGGAGATTAAAAATGTTATACTCTCCAAGATTGTAATCGTCATTGGTATTCCAATTACCGGAGCAATTAAAGATATATAGGTTGATGTCTTCACCGAGCTCGTTTATTCTGTTAAGCATCCCCGATGGCCAGGCATATGTAAAATACCTGTTCCAACTCTCCATAATAATAGCAATCTTCTTCAAAACCAATCTTCCTTATAACTAAACAATCAATCCACAGTGAAATCTCTTATTGCCTTTAGTGCCGGAAGCGCGTTGCCTTCATAATCAAACAACGCCTGATTAGCCCATTCGTTACCGCCAGGTCCCTTCTCTCCTGTATACTTGAGCGCAGCCTCGGTCGCCCATCCGACATTAGGAACAGGAATCCATCCCGGCTCCCAATAATAGAAGCCCAAGCCGCCCGGAACCTTAGAAACCCTTGTCATAACATCAATCATGAAGTCTCTCTGACCTTCTTTAGTCATAGGATAATCAAGATTCTCTACAAGTTCAGGTCTGGTTGCCATACCTTTCAGTTCATCTGTCGGCTTCTTCTCGTAAGAACGGTAGTCTTCCATGGTAAATCCCATAGATACTTCGGCGATACATATCTTCTTGCCGTAGCGCTTAGCCATATCGTTCATATTGAATTCAAGCTCATCTAAACTTCCATGCCAAAAAGGATAATAAGATAATCCAATTATATCAAAATCTTCTCCTCTAGTCATATAATTATCGAACCAATCCACATACATTTCATTAAAGCCACCATTGTCGAGATGAATCATAATCGGTACGTCCTTATCTACTTCTCTTACACCTCTTATTCCGGCACTTATATATCTCGCAATATTGTCGTAATTAGGCTTCTTGCCTGTTGGCCACAACAATCCGTTAGTGACCTCATTGCCAACTTGCACCATTCCGGGAGCAGCATCTTCATCATGAAGACGCTTCATAACCTTAACGGTGTATTTATACACCGCCTCCTCAAGCTCATCTACGCCTAATCCCCTCCACGCTTTAGGTACATTCTGCTTGCCGGGATCAGCCCAGAAATCACTGTAATGAAGGTCAAGCAGAGTGCTCATATTATGCGCCTTAGCTCTTTTCGAGAGTGCCATTACCTTATTGATGTCATTAGTTCCCGCACCATAAGCATTGCCGTCCTCATCATAAGGATCATTCCAAAGCCTTAATCTTACAGAATTACATCCGTTATTCATAAGGATATCAAACAAATCTCCCTCGACACCATCGTCATAGTACTTGGCACCATATTGCTTCTGCTCAATTAGGGTCGATATATCCATAGTTTCTCGAACCAAAAGGTATAAATGAGGTATAAAACTACCTCTGAAAATCGATAAAAGCACCAATTTATCAGGGTTCCCAAACCACTTTTAGTATGTTGCCCCAGCAAACGAATAGTACTTTTATCATGACTATATATTTCTCCAATTCTCTTTTTGTCTGGCTATGTACCCGACGTATTATCAAGGTATAAAAATGGTATAAATCGATTTTTGAAACCCATGAAAGCTACTGTTTATGCGGCTTCAGAGTATTACCATAAAGGTTACCGTGATAATGTTTACTATCCAGTCCGGGTATTCCATTAAGATATCTCTGACTTCAGTATGTGAGTAAATATCCGCCATTGCCTGAACAAATTCTTCTCCAGAAGAAACCATTTCAAGTGCTTCATCAATAAATGTTCTTGTATTGCTCATATAAAAATCACCTTAGCCTTTATTACTTAAATATAATCCTGGTTATCATTCTAATTAATTTGCATCCACCCAAAGATGATATTTATTGCAATGAATGCATTTGAACAAATATCCCGACATATCGCCATCCTTATACAAACACTCCTCAACATCTTCAAGCGAATATGCATCGTCACGCTTAGCATATTCTTGTAGCACTTCGTCTTTTATCCCAAGATTATTTAATTCATCAATCCCGACTCTCCCAAGATACTGACAAAAGTCATCACAACACGCAAGCCAATTTTCATCTTGCCACCCAAGATATCCAGGTGTTCTATGAAATAGTTCATCTCGTTTTTTAGGATCACTAACAGATTCTGCCCATGAAACAAATACCGCATCAAACTTTTGGGCTGCAGTCCCATCACTTACACATTGTAAACATATGCAATCGACATCCTCTGATGAATAAACATGTTCGATAAACTCGCTTATTTGTTTGCCACAACACTGACATATACCACTCTTATGAACAAGAATGTCATCATCATATATATTTGGATGATATCTAAACTGGATTTTCTTCATATCCATCTTCTCCTTTAGACAGATAAACTGGAATATACTTTTCTGGTTGACCCCCATCCAGGCTAAAATCCCAGAATAACAAGCATCATAAAAACAAATCTTGTAGCGTTATTACGTTTGTAAATATCCCACTATATTCGTTTTTCTTCAGTCCAAAAGTTGTTATCAAAGTGCTCCGAACGACAGTCTTTTTATTTACTTCTTTCATTAGCATCTCTTGCCTTCTGAGAAGTTTTCGATAATAGTCGCCTGTTACTGTGAAATCATCTCCATAGAATTTTATTTCACACATATTTAATACATTGTCATTTCGTAAAAGCAATAAGTCTATCTGGACACCTTCTTCATCATCTTCCCGTTTCGACCATGCCGATGCAGACGTTGTAACACCGGATATGCCCAACGCCTTTTTTATTTGAGTAATATGGTTAAAGCATACATTTTCAAACGAATAACCACGCCAAACAACTACAGACTGAGCTGCCAAATTATGCTGCCAATATTCGTCATCTCCCCTATCGATTGCTTCTCGAAAATGGAGATAAAAAAGGCAGAATGGATCGATAAGTTTATAATGCTCCTCTCTCTTTCCAAACCCAAACGGAACATATTTTGTGACAAAATCACTGGTCACCAAAGCTTTCAAATATCTGGATAAACCACCTCCATCGGAAAAACCCGTTCTTTCAGATATTTCCTTCCTGGTGTAACCGGCGTTTCGTGTAGATAACACTTCTAATATCGTTTTCATTGCTTCAGGATTAACAAATACTGATTCAAACAAACGGTCATATTCATCCTTTAGCGCAGAATTTCTTTCAAAAAATAGACGATCTATATTTTGAGCAAGACTTAATTCAGGGTCAAAGTACCCCATATAGTATGGTATTCCGCCTAATATCATATAGCTCTGGACTATATCATAGTCCGATAATGCAACATGATTCTCGTTATAAAATTCCTTGCATTCTCTTAAAGAAAACGGGGACAGTTTGATCTGATAGGTAACCCTGTTATATAGTCCACCATGATTATTAATAAGATTATCAAGAATCCATGAATTTGCGCTTCCACAAACCACAACCATAAGATTCTTTCTGTGACACCCCCAGTTATTCCAAAAACCTTCAAATGCCCTGAGAAAACCTGATCTGGGTGTATCAAGCCACGGCAATTCATCTATGAAAACCAATTGTCTGGATCCATCATCTTTTTTCTGAAGGTATTTCTCCAGCAAAAGGAAGGCGTCGAGCCAATTATCTGGCTTTTCACACTCTTCCATTCCTTGAATTATTAACGAATTATAGAAATGATTTAGTTGTGCTTTTAATAGGCCGACCCCTTCCTCTCCTTCAGGAGATAAGCCTGCGTGTCTAAAAGTTATTCTATCTGCGAATACTTCATCAACCAAAAAAGTCTTTCCTACACGACGTCTGCCATAAATAGCTACCAGTTCTGCTTTATTCCTGTCATATAATCTATTAAGATCCTTAATCTCCTGTTTTCTTCCTACCATATCATTTGACTCCGCATAATTGGCTGTGAACTAAGTTTTTTTGATTTCACAGCCATTTTAATTGTATAATATCACTTTTTATTTGGCTGTCAATCTGTTTTTTCTTTTTTCATAGCCAGGTTAACTGAAATATAATATGCCCTTATTCTAACATAATCCATGACAAGAGCAACAGGATTAAGTACAGTCAAAATGGGCTGAGCAATGGTATATTGCCATTATCCAGCCCGTATATTATCTTATATAACTTTTTAACCCCCAGTTTTAACCCCCAGCTTAATCCTAGCTTGATGCTCAAATGATTTGCTCAAACTATTTGCTGATTATAAAATAATCTAAAAGCTGTCCCATAATTGTCACAGCCAAAAACCACGTATTTAAGCCAAATTTCGGGCTTTCATTCTTAAAAATGCCATTTTCAAGCACGAAAAAAGAAGCGTTTGGTTCACTCCTTTAAGTGAAAACGCTCCTTTCTGCCTGTCGGCTACTTTATAGCATAAAATATCCTTAATTCATTTTTCTCCTAATTTGTCCGCAATATTAGGAGCTAGAATGTTTTAGCATAAAAGGTTCCCTTTCCCGAACCATGTTTTTCAATATATCCCTCGTCAAGCAATTTCTTAAGAACTGCCTCGACGGACTTATCACTTATACTCGGACATATATTAACAATCTCCCGCTTGGTAAACTTACCAATCCTGGTATCAACGGAAGCTTTCACGATATCATACGCTTTTCTTTTAATTGTGGTTACACGTTTTTTCCCATTTTCGGTTTCAGTAACTACTGTTGTATCGCTTATAATATTTACTCGACTTTCAAACTCTCTATAGCACGCAAGAATAACTCCAAGCATATATTTAACAAATATGGTGGGATCATCCTCTTCTTCGTGCCATCCTGCCGAGGATGCTTCAAGTGCATCATAATATGCGTCCTTTGTTTTCTCTATATGCTTCTCAATACTGATATATTTCCCTACAAGATATCCAGACTTGTATAAAAGCAAAAGCGTCATGAGTCGGCTCATTCTACCATTCCCATCATTAAAGGGATGGATACAGAGAAAATCATGTAAAAATACAGGAATAATCAAAAGCGGGTCAACAGATGTATCCTCCATCATCGAATTGATATTCTCACATATTGCATTTATGCACGGCTCTGTTTCATATGGATCAACAGGCGTAAAGCGGATTATCTCTGTGCCATCTGCCTTAGTTTCTTTAAGATAGTTTTGTGTAATCTTATACCTTCCTCCGTTTCCTGTCTCCGCATATTGCATTAGATCACGATGAAGCTGTAATATGATACTGCTGTTTACCGGCACATACTCATAATTCTCATAGATAGTATTTAAAACATCTCTGTATCCAGCTATCTCGCGTTCGTCACGATTTTTCGGTGTGGTTTTTTCTTTTGCAAGTTGTCCGATTCTCGTATCCGTGGTAACGATACCCTCTATCCTATTGGATGATTCTATAGACTGCACCTTTGCAACCTCGACAAGTTTTTCCATCTCAACAGGCTTTTGTCTGAGAAACAGCTCTTGCTTCCCCTTATACTCATGGATTTGTGAAAGATAATTCAGTATCTCATTATCCCAGCGGTATGCTTTATATTTTTGATAATTGAATTTTCTCATAGTTCTCCTACGCCCTTTCTATTCTCCTAAATTATATCATATTTTAGGAGAACGTCAACAGATAGGAGAAACCTAGTATAACCGTCACTAATTAACTGGACTTTTTAAGAGGCAAGGTATCAACCTGTACTTCTTCGCTCGGATCGATTTCTTCAAGTCGATACTTCCAGTGATAAACAACAGGGAATTCATTAACCTCTTTAAAGTATTTAT
>JAFUVQ010000055.1 GCA_017477505.1 Eubacterium sp. | reverse complement strand
ATAGGTGTTTTTATTGCGCTCTTTTTTCATCAAATAGTTCCTTTAGTTATTTATTATCCGAGGAATCTGACCATAGTCAGATTCCTTCCTTGTTTCTAATCATGATTGCGGAACTCGCGCAGCGAGTTTCGCAATTACCTAGTTTAGATGATAAAACTACACCCTTAAATATACATTAAAAAAAAGTCAAAAACAAGAAGTGTGATTCATGACCTGCATATAACAGGACAGGCAAAAAACCATTGTTCATACGCCATTTTAGTATGTTATAATATGAACCATAAAACATGTCTCTCGCGACAGGCGTATGTTCATTTTGGAGGGGTAACTGATGGACAAGAGGGGGTTAAGGCAGCAGCTTATATCCACGCTTGCTTTTAAACTTACTAAATACAGTATCGTCACCATGGTAGTATGTGTCATTCTGAATATGACAGGCTACCTTCTTGCTATAGGTCTCCATCTGCCGTACTGGCTCGACAGTATAGGCACCATGGTGGTATCCGTGCAGTTCGGTCCGCTCGCAGGCCTTATAGTGGGAACAGTTTCCACGCTTCTGCTTATGCTCTATACACCACTGACATTTCTGTCACTCCTTTCCGTAGTCATCATTTCATTTATCATCGGCGTCTTCTTCCCGAAGGAAAGAAGGGACGACGCTCTTTTCGTGGTTTCTCTCGCTATTCTTACGGGAATTCTCACTTCAGTTGTCAACTGTGCAGTTAATTTCTACCTCGGCGCAGGCATGATAAACAACTGGGGAAATGCTCTCTATATGTACCTCTCAAATTATATTTCAAACCGGCTCACCTGCAGTTTCCTCGCTGAAGCCTTCATAGATATCCCTGACAAAGTAGTTTCCAGCTTCATCGTAATTCTTCTTGTTGATGCGGAGCAGACTATCTATCTTAAGAAGAAAAGACAGAAATGGTCGAATATCACAAGCCGTATGACTGTCTTTCTCCTTCTCTCCGGACTTTCCTTAGCTCTTCCGGGAAATGTAAGCCGTGCCGCTGACTCTACTTATGAGCTGGGTGACCATGAGTATGATACAGTTTTCTATGACAGTTCATCGGGCATTCTCGCTTCAGAGATAAATGCAGTAACTCAGACCACTGACGGATTCATCTGGGTGGGAACCTATTCCGGACTCTATATCTATGACGGAGTCAAGTTTGCCCTTGCGGATATCGCAGACAATATCAAAACGGTTATGGTGCTTAAGGTGGATTCCTTCGGCAATCTCTGGATAGGTACCAATGACAGCGGTATTTTCTGCTATGATACTCATACACATTCACTTAAGTCATATGATACTTCAAACGGTCTCGATGCAAATTCCATAAGAGCCATAGGTGAGGATTCTATCGGCAATATCTACGTTGGTACGGTTCTCTCAGTTTCCAAGATCACACCTTCCGGCAGCGTAAAGACATACAACAACTGGGAAGGCATTTCCTATGCCCAGAGCTTTACAAATATAGGCGGCGGAAGGATAGCCGGAGTTACAAATTCAGGAAAGCTCTTTATGGCAAAGAATGATGAGATTCTTGGTGTAAAAGAATTTGATAAAGAAAATGGAACTATCTACAGATGCGTTGAATACTCAGGAACAGAACTCCTGGTAGGAACCAACTCTAACTACATAGAAAACTTCAACGTGGATGAAAACAGATTCATTTCGGAAGGACTCCATAAGACGGGCAAATTCTCATTTTTCAATGCCATTAAATACAGCAGAGAGAATAAGTCCTATTATATCTGCTGTGAGAACGGTCTCGCTGCTCTGAACCATACAACCTTCAGAGCTACTGATATGTCAGTAGGCGGCTTCGACGGTGCGGTAAGCGATGCCTATATAGATAATCAGGGTAATATCTGGTTTGCTTCCTCCAAACACGGGATCATGAAATACAGCATCACTCCATTTGAAAATATCACTGGACGCGCAAATACCGGAAACAGTATAGTCAATGCTGTTTTTCTGGACAATAACACTCTCTATGTGGGACGCGACAACTCCCTGGACGTCATTGATGTGAGCACCGGAACCAGACTTAATTATGACTTTATCCAGGAATTTAAAAATGTCCGTATCAGACAGATTTCCAAGGACAGCAAGGGAAATATCTGGATAAGCAGCTACGGCGGTGACGGCATATGCTATATCAACACAGCCAAGCAGCTGGTACGCCTTGATTCCGACGTACTGACCAAAGTAGGCACAAGAGTAAGGTCTGCTACTGAACTCTCGGATGGAAGAATGCTTATAGCCGGCAACGACGGCCTTACATTTCTGAAAAACAATCGTTTCGATGCGAAGATCAATAATGAAAACGGTATGAACAATCAGTACATCCTCTCCGTTATGGAACGTGATGACGGCTCTATCCTGGCCGCATCCGACGGCGACGGGATCTACATCATCAGAGATGATACGGTTGTCGGTCATATAGGTGCGGATGAAGGACTTGATTCTGCAGTTGTTCTCCGCATTGTCAAATGTAAAAAGGGTTACCTGTATATCACAAGTAATGCTGTCTATCTCGATGACGGCAACAGGATCAATATGATAAGCAGCTTCCCGTATTCCAATAATTATGACATTCAGATCATGGATGACGATACCTGCTGGGTAACCTCAAGTGCAGGTCTTTTCGTCGTCAGTGAAGACGCATTGGTAAATGATAAGATTGATACATATAAGATACTCAACAAGAACTGGGGTCTCAACACTACATTTACAGCCAACTCCTGGAACTCCTCAGATGATGAGTATCTCTACCTCTGCTGCATTGACGGTGTAAGAAGAATCTCCACAAGCAGCTATGATGTATCGGGAAAGGACTATTACCTCCAGCTTAAGAATATAGAAATAGGCGGTTACCCCGCAGAGAGAAACAGCGATGGAATATGGCACATCCCTCCGTACTCGGGACGTATCATGTTCAACATTGCCATAAACAATTATTCACTTTCAAATCCGCTTGTTTACTATTACCTTGAAGGCGGCGGAAACTTCTACGATGATGGTATACACTGCTATCAGAGCGATATAACGCCCCTTACCTTCACGGATCTTCCATACGGTGAATACAAGCTTCACATACAGGTAATAGATGAGAACACCGGCAAGATCATGAAGGAAGCTGTTGAACGTATAGAGAAGGAAGCTATGATGTATGAAAAGCCATACTTCATCATATATCTTTTCTTCGTACTCTTCTGCGCTGTTTTTTATATCATATGGCTATTCGTTTCATTTAACAGAAGAACCTCTAACATCAGAGGTATGAGAAAGGAAATCTATACCGACCCTATGACAGGAATCCTCAACAAGGCCGGTTCAACCAGAGCTCTTAAAGCCGCATGTAAAGAAGAGACCGGCTGTCTGCTTATGATCGACCTGGACAGCTTCAAGCTGGTCAATGACCTCTACGGACACGACATGGGCGACCGCATTCTCATCCGTTTTGCTGAGCTCTTAAACGAGGCATCCAAGGAAGGCGACATCGTCGGTCGTATGGGTGGTGACGAATTCATAGGATTTCTGAAGAATACTATGGATGAAGCGGAAATTGATGAATTCACAAAATTCATGAATAAAGAGATAGTGAAATCCGCGAAAGAATATATGGGCGAGGATATGAATATCCCTCTCGGAACAAGTATCGGTGCGGTACGTGTACCTACAGAGGGAAATGATTTTGACCAGCTCTTCCGTCTTGCCGACAAGGCCCTGTACATCGTAAAACAGAACGGAAAGCATGGCTATGCCTTCTATCAGAAACGGGCTGAAGGAAAAGATCTGGATGCAGAAGGAAAGGATAACAATAACCTTTCCAAGATCAAGAAGATAATCGGTGAAAGAAATGAGGGCAAAGGAGCATACTCTGTAAACTTTGACCGGTTCCAGGTACTCTACAAGTACATTAACAGAAGTGATAAGGTAAATGAATCCCGTTCAGGCATTATACGTTTTATACTCAAGGATAAGAACGGGGATAATGTCTCAGACGAGATCAAAGATAAGTTTGAAGAGCAACTTATAGTGAATCTTAAAAAGAACGATGTTGTGAGCATCTACTCCTCATCCTTCTTTGTACTCCTCACAAAAATTACCGGCGACGTCGAAAGTGACGTCGCCGATAGGATAATCTCTAAATGGAAAGAGATTGAAGGTGATATCTGTACTATTAATTACGAAATAGAAAACGTAGGGTAAATGCTTCTACATAGTCATTCTGCCTGCATTTTTCTGCTGTTTTCTTTCGTTTTCGATATTTTTCTTTACCTTTGCTTCAGATGCTTTCTTGAGCGGTTCAACTATCTTGTTGACTGTCGTCTGGGCAAGCTTACCTGAGGAAATATCATTCATAAGCTTTTCCATAGATATATTCTTTTCAAGATATTTCTGCTTTCTGAAGTGAGAAGCACAGGCATTGATGATTTCTGATTCTTTTATCTGTCCTGAAGCAACCCCCTGTAAAATCTGCCTGCTCCGGGGTGCCGACAGTATCTGAGTAGCAACCACTTTGCCCAGTCTTGAATAACTATCGAAATTGGAAACCACAATTTCATCAGGAGCTTTTATAGGTTCGGATATAAGCGCTTCTTTTCTCATCTCTACATTTGGCTGAACTGCAGACTGCACTCTTCGCGGCTGGTTCAGGGCATTCATTTCTTCATGCAGATTGTCAGCTTTTTCAGTCTTTGTAGGATCATTGCCATTATGGAGTATATATTCTGCACCTTCTCTGGTTGCAAGTTTTCTTAAATCTTCTTTGTACTTAAACTGAAGGGTGGTAGCTTTTGCCTCAACCTTCTTCCACTCCTCCCAGGCGTTACCCTGATGCTTTCTGGCAACTCCCCTGAAAACACTGTTATTATAAAGCTCTTTTGCCTCACGCTTAAGATTGTCACTTGTCAGACTTTCCCGGGCAGTTTTTAATTCTTCAGCTGTAATGCCCTTTTTATAAGCAAACTCAAGATACTTATCAAAAATGACATTCCTTGACACTTCTTCGGAGCTCATATGCTTATTCTTATCAGCAAGTCTTCCTGATGCCTTTATAAGCTTTCTGGTATACATTCTCTGCTCAACATATAAGTCCTTCCTCTGTTTCTGTTCTGCTGCGGCAGCTTCCTTACTCTTCTGTTTAAGAGGGTTATACTTCTCAAAAGACTCGCTGACTTTTTTAGTGTATTTATTGATTTCCTTGAGAGACGGATTACTCATGTTGGTTTCAGCATCCAGCCACTTGTTACCAACAATGTCAGCCCTGCACTGATCATAAACCTTCGCCATTGCAGGTATATTGTTTAATGCGTCAAATGCCGTCGCTGTCCTGTCATTATCAGCAGTACTTCTCTCTTTATAGTACTCAAGTGCTGCCTTATGGAATCTCCCAAGGCTCTCCCTGAATTCCTTGATCCCGACGCCTTCATCAGGATTATTAAACTTTTCATAATCCTTAAGGCATTCGGTAAGTGCTTTAGTCATCTGCCTGAAAAGCTTTGACCCTTCTTTCTGCTCTGCACCTATGGTACCCGGATTTTTCATGGTAGCTACAAGTCTCTTCTTGTAGTTCTCCAGTGTAGCATGAATATCATTTATGTTTGCATTAAAAACAGCTGTTGCATCTGCAAGTTTCTGAGCCTTTTCCCTGCTTGGATATATCTCAGTGTCCTCACCGATCTTCGTTGTATAATCTTTATTAACTTTGAAGGTTTTCGCACTAATTGTGTGATCACCCTTGTACATCGCCTTTACGACTTCAGCTCGAATAAGTATGTTCCTGTCGGTTTCATTCTGAACATGCGCATACTTCTGACCCCATAACTCATTTGCAGACTTACCATCTATAAGGATGACATCATTTATCTGGAGATTATGCTGTCTGAGACAAAATCTGTTATGCTCTCCACAGAGACTCTGAACAGTATTGCTTACATATGTCCTGTACGTCTCTGAGCCGTCCTTGGTCCTGGTTTTAAGAAAATCTTCCATTGCCTTAGGATCATTATCAGGTATTGAAATAAATGCATCCTTCAAGTCGGCATTTTTTGATCCATTTGTCAGTAGATTGCCGTATCCATCCTTAATAATCGTCTCAAAAGATTGGGCAGTCTTTTCAACATACGGTTTGAATTCCTTCATTAAACTCGCACCGAACTTTTCAATATTCTTACCATGAAGATAATCAACTACCTGTTCAAAAGGTACATTCAGATAATCTTCAGAATACTTTGTGAAATCACGCATAGCAAAGCTCTTGACCCAGCTCTCTACGGTATTTTTATCATAAACTTCACCAAATGGCTTACCCTTGA
Organism: Eubacterium sp.; assembly: GCA_017477505.1. Classification (GTDB taxonomy): domain Bacteria; phylum Bacillota; class Clostridia; order Lachnospirales; family Lachnospiraceae; genus Eubacterium_Q. The sequence continues at coordinate 48,601 of JAFUVQ010000055.1, read as the reverse complement.
AGGATTTAAACTTCTCCCTCATGATATAATCATTTTCAGCGAATTCGACGATGATATTTTTATTTCTCTCAGTATCACCTGCATTCCAGAAACCTATCTTGTTGATATTTCTGTATGCATTTGAGAATTCACTAAACAGCTCCTGATTTACAATCCAGAAAGAAGTCATATCATTGAATGCATCTTCGCCTATTGTATCTTTTATGATATCATATCCGATATGCTCATTATTTTTAGTCTCAAATATACCCTGTGTTATCTCCTGGTTGAAATCTACACCAATAGATGAGACAAGCTGCATTTCAAATGAAACCTTCTTAAATTCTTCTTTGCTGTCATAGTCAATTTCCGGGAAACGGTATTCCTTCATCTTTTGAGTGGCATTGTAACCCAGCTCGGCCCAGTTCTTCATGGCCTCTTTATACTTATCCGGATCATTCTGAAGCCTGGTTATCGGATTTTCTTCACAGAACTTCTGAAAATCTTCATGCTCAGTATCAAACTTAGGGCTATCCAAAAGACCTATTGCATCCTTGACTGAGTAACCTTTCTTTCCCATTGCCCAGATAAGGAACATACTGGTAATGGTTCCCGTTCTTGTCGTAGAAGTACCTATATCATGAAGAGACTGAAGGAATTTTTCCTGTCTTTCAGCCGGCAGATTATCTTTCATCTTAGCGAAATACTCTTTAGATTTCACCTGGTTGGCCTTGGTAGTTTCCATAACACCAAGATCTTTTTCAATAGCCTTTAATTCAGCCGGACTATACGTATCCTTATCTTCATCAAAAATAATGGCATTTACATCAATATTAGCTTCTTCCTGCTTTACTTCAGGCTGTACTTCTTCCTGCTGTACTTCAGGCTGTATCATCTGGTCATTATAATTAAGCCCGTCAAACGGGTTTACGATATTCTGAGCCTGAACATCCCCTATCTCTTCCATTCCCGGGAACTGGGCATCATCTACATCAAGATTCTGAAGATCATTATTTTCCAGATCCTGCAGCATCTGATCGAGTACCTGATTTTCCTTCTCTCTCTCAAGGTTCTCGATTTTACGATCGATCACTTTTCCGGCAGCATTGATATCTACCATCATATCGTGAAGCTGGCGTTCCTGAGGATCCATCTCCCTGACAAGTTCTACTTCACCCGGTTGAGGTGCCTTTGGAGCTTCTTTTCCCTTTGCCTCTTTTTCTTCACCCTGAGGCTGCGCCTTTACTTCAGCCTCCCTGGCTTTAAGCTCATCTGCAAGCTCCTTCTCCTGACGTGCTTTCTCAAATGCATACATTGCTGCCTGCATTTCCTCAAAGCTCTTCTGCTGAGGTTCTTCTTTCGCTGCGTTTTCTTCCGGAGCGTTTTCTTCCGGTGCCTTCTCTTCCGGTGCCTTCTCTTCTTCTATTTTTATATCCTGGACGTTCTCATAACCCTGATTTTCCTGATTTTCAAATGGATTAAATGCTACTCCACCTTCAAACGGATTGTTCAATGCATCTTCCTGCGGAGCCTCTTCCTTAATTTCCGCGCCATGGAAAAGAATATCCTCTTCTAAAGGTCCCTCCTTCTTTTCAGGTTCCTGCATCTGTTCTTCATTCTGTCTTGCGCCCTCACCAAAAAGAAGTTCTTCTTCATTCATTACTTCTTTACCGAGAACTTCCTCTGCAACTTGAAGTTTTTCTCCAATCTCTATATCGCCAATATTAACTTCAGGTTCAGGCCCTGCAAAGCTTCTGAGCTTTGTAATAGAGTCCTCGATAACTTCATTTTCAGCAGGCCATGCATTCTGAAGGATTCCGTTCACTGCTTCCTTCGCCGAATCCATGTTTACATCTTCTGAAAAAAGCGTAGATATATAAGCTTCCATACCCGGCTGATACAGATTATATACAGAACGTATAGTATCTTCATCTATACCTGCAGCCCTGGCGGACGCTGTCTTTGCCATAAATTCATCATACGTATATGTTTTCTCACCATCCGATACATGCTTACTTCTGTCATATATCTCTATAGATAGGATCGGTCCATTTTCTTCCATACCCGGAAGATCTGAATTAACTAAGCTGATGTCTTCGACTCCATTGATATTTTCATTTTCTTTCATATTTTTTCTCCTTATATGAAAAATCAGAATTCCAAAAACCAATCACATTATAAACTATAAAGAGCAACAAAAGCGTAACAAGTTATTCAGTGAAATCATTCCGGGAAAAACTCCAGAACTTCATCCTCTTCTTCAACATCCAAGGCAAGGTTTTCGCTGATCACTCTTACAAGTTCATCATACATCTTCATTACCTCAGCATGATTCTTTTCTATCACTGCGATATTCCTCTGCTTTGCGGCGCCTTCCAGCTCCGCTGCCCTTTCGGAAAGTGTCTTTGCTCCAAGAGTTTTGGAACTGCTCTTAAGTGAGTGTACATATACTCCATAGTTCTCCCAGTCTTTCTCAGCGTAGTATTTCTCAATACTCTCCGTCCGGGCCTTTTTTTCAGATACAAATGAACCCAGTAGGGTTCTGTACATTCCCTCATCATTTCCGGTATAAAGCAAAGCACTCTTTATATCCAGTCCTGCCTTTTGAAGCGATGCGAAGATACCTTCAGCGTCAGCAGAAGGCTCGGTTTTCTCTGCCGCTCCGATGTTCTCTGCCTCTTCAACTTCTCTATGTATCTCTATCTTATCCGCCGGCAGGTAATCTCTCAGCATCTTTTCAAGTTCTGCTCCATTGACCGGCTTGGTAAGATAATCATCGAAACCGGCTCTGAGATATCTTTCTCTTGCGCCCATAATAACATCGGCCGTAAGACATATGATCGGTATTTTTTCGGAACGAAGGATATTCCTTATCTCCCGCATAGCTTCCGAACCATCCATACCCGGCATTCGCTGATCCATCAGGATGAGGTCATAAGAATTCTCTTCGGCAAGCTTTATAGACTCAGGTCCGCTAAGTGCTGTATCTATCCTGATTCCTGTCTTCTTCAGAAGGTTCTCTATAACGAGAATATTCATTTCCGTATCATCAACTACAAGAATATGAGCATCCGGCGCACGGAAAGATTCCTTATACACTTCATTTTCGGTCTGAACAGCCTTAGTATAATCACCTAAAGGATGATCATTTTCAATTTTCTGAGTCAGTTCAAATGAAAATGTACTGCCGTAGCCATACTCACTCTCAACCTTAAGCTTGCTTCCCATAAGAGCCAGAAGCTGGCTTGTTATCGTCATGCCCAGACCTGTTCCCTCGATGTTTCTGTTGCGGACTATATCAAGTCTTTCAAATGATTCAAACAGCTTATCAGTCTCACCCTTCTTTATTCCGATTCCAGTATCAGTCACTTCAAAATAAAGCCTGATTTCTTTCTTCGCTTCATTTCTATCCATTTCCTTAACTATAAAAGTAACAGAACCCTTCTCAGTATACTTAACTGCATTTGTGAGAAGATTCATGATTATCTGATTGATACGCGTATCGTCGCCATACATTTCGGAAGGGATCCTGTCATCTATATCAAATTTGAGTTTAAGGCCCTTATTTCTGGCTCTTTCCGCTATTGAGTTATAGAGATATGTAATCTGCGCACTTGTATCATAGCTGACCGGAACTATCTCCATCTTTCCGTCTTCAATCTTTGAGAAGTCAAGGATTCCGTTTATAAGTTCAAGCAGATTGTGTCCTGACTGCTTGATATTCCTTGAATAACCTCTTATATCACTGTTATCGGATTCACGGAGTATCATCTCATTCATGCCGATTATGGCATTTATAGGAGTTCGTATCTCGTGGGACATGTCGGCAAGGAAACGGCTCTTCGCTTCATTTGCCTCATCAGCCGCCTGCTTCTCCAGCTTCAGCATCTGTTCTTTGTATTCCTGCTCCTGTTTGGTCATTTCATCAAGAGCCCTGGCCAGGAGTATGGCTATTACAACTCCCAGAAGTATTGCCACAACTGCGGCGATAACGAAGCCTCGCATAAGCTGCGCAACGCTTCTCTCCATTACTTTCTTGCTGGTTGCCGTACAGACGTACCAGCCTGTATTCGGCATCCTGGCCCAGACCACTCCTCTGGTGACTCCGTCATAGTCCTTGATAAATACCATGTCATCAGTCCCCTGGGATATAGCATCCATCAGGTCTCCATATGGAGCATTCGGAACATCCATGACCTTAAGCGGCTTGTCAGTATAATCATATGCCTGATTTGGATGGACTATCATTCTCATATTCTGGTCGATGAGGAATGCATAGCTGTTTTCCTCCACATCAGCTTCATTTACCATATCTACCAGTACGTCCACAAAGATATCCGCTGCCAGAACCCCCAGCAGCTCATCATCCTTATATACAGCCTTTGAGATAGTAACAACATTTCTCTTTGTAACTGAATCAAGATAAGGTGTAGAGAAAAAAAGTTCACCCGTCAGTGCCGAGGTTGTATACCATTCTCTCTCATGCACAAAATCCACTGTTCCGTCCGGCAGAAAGTCAGAAGCACAGACCATTGAATTATCCGGATATGTAAAGTACACATCATAGACATAACCGTTTTTATTCAGAAGATCGTTACTTTCCTTCATGTACTTGTGGAACTCGTCATAGCCTTTATAGGTTATTCCGTTAACAGCAAGTTCCGCAGCAAGTGTATCTATAATGGTCGCATTAGTACTCATCCATGATGTAAGTTCAAGCGCGTATTTCTGGGCCGCAACCCCATAGTTATCCTGCAGCTGCGTGATCAGACTGGTCTTCGCTCTCTGATAACTGATGAAAGAAAGCAGCACAGAACTCGCCAATACCACCAGAACTATCGTTATTGTTAATTTGGTTCTCAAACTCTTCATATGTTACTCCGTAAATCCATTGAGCAATCACCGATATTACTATAATGAAACTTCCGTTTTTCCGCCTGTAAGGCGCAAAAAATAAGTGTGTTACGGAACTCTCGCAGTAAATTTTACCACATGTTTAAATATTAATAAAGAAAATGGCTTTAATCGTGTGTGTTCAGGAATCTTTGGCAGAAAAGCCGGAGAAAAGAATCCATTAGATTTATTTCAGATTGTAACAAGAACTTATGAGTTCATATTACAGTTATTTATTGGAAAAATCAATACCTAAAAAAAGTTTCACAAACTGCCGCTTAAACCTCTGAGTGCTGCTACAAGTGAACTATCGGAGGAAGTCATAGCTGGGAGTGATACATTGAAGTAATCGTAGTATTTATTCTTCCCTACTACCTTCTGTATCCGGACGGTGATATCATCAGTATCTATAACCGGCTGAAAACAAGAACCGGCAGAACTTTTAATTACTTTATTAAGAATGTTATTCTCTTTAGCACAGATTAAACTCACTAGGTTATTTGCACCTGATCTGCTCCACCGCATTCTTCGATGCTTCATACGACTAGCCACGAGAAGGTAATTCTGGCCTTCCTGTACTCCCATATTTTTATAAATGATATCAGACGAAACAGGAACCGGCACTTTGACCGACTCCCTCTCATTATACCTCAGTATATGCTCTTTATGGTTATTCAGGTACTTAAAACATTCTTTTGCATCCTTTACTTTCTTCTTTTCTTGTCCCTCAATTGAATTAATGTACAGTTCTATTATATGCAGCATCTGATTCACATTCTTATCGTCCAGAGCTGCAAGTATATTATTTCGTATCTCTTTATCCTTAATACCGGTAGTTATTGCTTTCTTAACATGAAACCGGTCAAGCTGATATACCTGATCCAATGACATATCATCTATCCATCCGGCACCATCACCGTTCATTATCTTTAACTCAATATCATCTATATCATAAAGTCCCTCAATAAAGGACTCAGCATTCTTCCTAAATTTAGGTGCATTATAAATGCCACCATAGACAGCCTTTTTTGCTAGTCTTGAAGGATGCTCTTTCTGCCATCCCTCATATACTGTTATAAGCTTTACTTCTAGCTTCTTTCCTTTAGTCTTATCCGGACGTTGATGTTTCAGATATACTCCGTCCGTTTCCGTGAACAATACTTTCGTATGTTCTTTGTCAGCTTCTTCCAAGCTGTTAATTTCAACAGTAGTTCTTGATCCTAAATCCTGAACTATGTTCCAACATGATGTCTTACTGATATATCTTCCGAGATAGTCTGACAGCATTGATGCAGCAGTACCATACGACATATTAATACATGCATCTGCAACCATCTTTTTAACACCGGCTGAAAACAATCCGGTATTATTCTCAATCTGTAATTCCTGATCCAACAGGAATACCATTTCACCGGTGACTTTATCCTGATAATACCGCCTTGAGTATTCAACATCACCATATACGGTTTTAACTGTAGTCTTTAAAATCTGATTATGACGGTATCTTTTTTTATCCCGGGCTTTCATTAACTCTTCATCCATCTTTTCTAAAATAGATGCTGTTATCTCACACGCAATCTTCCGTGCCATTTCATATACTTTATTTTCAAGTTCCTGAAAATTCATACTTAAACCCCCTTCCAGAACTGCGTAAAGGAAAAGGATCTATTAAAAAGATTCACTACTCTGCATAGCATGGACTTATCTGCCTATCGTCCTCCGGCAAACTTCTCAATCTCTTCTAGTTTAACCCCGGCTGCCGAGCCGGCCCCTACAGCATAATCGCAGACATTCTTGGCTGCACACCCTTTGCGACCATCTTTCCCATAGTCTAGGTCCACAATAATGTTGTCGGGTAGGTACGTGCCGTTCTACCGACTTATATCCTGTTCATTGTAATCTGCATCGGATATAGATATCAAATAGTCGGGCTACTTACTGAACTTATGATCCGTGATCCGTGATATCATCACGTAAGTCTCACTCAACTGACTGGCAAAAGAAGCAGAAGGTTTTCTCTCAGTACCCTTCTTAAGTCAGTAGCACTTTGTTGCTAGAAAAAAAGTAATTGCATTTTTCTATGGAATGCTTTATAAAATATATAAGCACTCCAAGTGCTTAACAAGAACTTAATAAGCTATCGTTGCTATGTTCGTGATATTTAGTTTTCAAGGTTCAATTATATAAATATCACCCACAAGTCATTAGAACCCATAGGTAATATATATATAATTCACTAATGATTATAGCCACGATAGCAGGAAAAATCAAATGTGCCTTTCTCGAAAAAAACGAAAAAGGCACATTTTTTATTGACTGAAAAAGAAAACCATTTCACCTATCTCTGAAAATATCATTAGAAACAGACTTTGATGTACTGTCTGAAAGGTTTCTTTGTCTTGCAGCTTCTAACTCTTTTATATGCTGCACGATACTCGGTCTTTTATTACTATAAACCGGTTGTATTTCCCGGATCCGTCTATCTATCATCTTATAAGAAATACTAATCTCTTCAAACCGTGACTCAGGAATACTATAGAATCTGCTCAGGTCAAGCCCATATTCATTTATAGCAGCCCTAGCAAGGTCCACATATGTAAATGCTGGAGCCGGAATATATCTGCTCTCAGGATTGAAGGATATTTCATCAAAAGCAAGGTTATGATCAAACAAAGGATGCGGAGCAATAATCTGTCCTGTATCATTACTGACATAGAATCCCCAGTTTCCCGGATGCCGGTCCGTGTTAGCTAATACATAGTCTATTGCAGCCATCCGAAAGAAATACAGACTGAATTTTTCGTTGATCAACGTCAGCGGATTCATACCATTGTTTTTTGCATAGGTAGCGTACTCCCGGAACGTAAGCCTACTATACTTCTCATTAGTCATGCATTTACATTTGCAAATTTTATCTGCTTGCATGCCATAAACTATGTGAGGTATTCCTAAAGCTTCTAATATATCATTAGCAAGGACTTCCTTTTCACTCTCATACCGGTCCGTACTCTTTTTATAAAGATATAGGCCATCTTCTTCTCGGACCCATGCTTTTGGTGAATATCCCTGAGTAGTGAATTCAGGTGTAGAAATATCACCAGTGATAGTTATGCTCTCCCCGTTGAGTGCAATCTGAGATATTGCTTTAGATAAAGAGTTCTCTCGCAGATTTACATTTTCCCACTCTTCATCACCTTCCCTGATCCAGAAACAATCTTCTATCGAAATCAATTTACAGGCTTTTGATATTTCAAATTTATCATCCTGAGGCAAATTACAAGTGTTTAATAGCAGCTTTGAATTTTTTCGATCAAGTAACAGACTGCGGAGCGAAGCCCAGTTGTAAAAGTGATTATAGTTTAAATTGGATCTCCTTAATGCATATGGTAACAGATCCTTATTATTATCATGTACATCAAATACTCCCTTATCCTCATCTATGTCGATCAGAGAAATATCCTTATGCATCAGAGTATATCTTGATGAACTTTTATAACCGTTGATTCTGATTATATTTGTATCCAGTTTCATGCTTATATCCCCCCATCAATCTAACCATCTAAAACCATTCCATTTTGTACACGGAGGCCCGGGAACTCCACCATCAGATTTTTTTCAGTTTGTACTCCACCGTCTTTGAAGCTATGACAGTACAAGATGCTAAGGTGTCCGTAGTGGTGTCCGAGATTTTGCAAGCAACGGAAACCTTCACAAAATGCGATTTCTGACGAATCGCATTTTGTAAATTTCCAGCTTGTTGGGGAGTTCCCCAATCCCCCGTTCCAACTGTCTGAAGAAATAAGGAATACTTCCACACACAGCATCAATCATTAACAAACTCAGAAACTTCTGTAATCCGTATCCCACACAGGACTGTTCTCATGACCAGAAAAAGAACTATGTTGTTGTTCCTTCAACTCAGCTATATGTTTAACTATACTTTTGCGTTTTTTACTTCTTGCCTCCTGAACATTAACAAAAATCTCACCCTTATCTTGTAAGAACGTTTGGAGTTTTTTTGTAATAAAAATAACATCATTAAAGAAATCAGGAGTTTTTTCTTTTAGTTCATTCAAAGATATTTTTAGCGCATTTTGTTGCAAGCAGATTTTTTTATTAAGAAAATCTATCGTAAGTAGATATGAATCATTTTCATAGTATAATTGAACCGTTTCACTTGTGTCACATACGCTTGAAAAAGTAGCATCATTCAACTCAGCAGGATCAATACATTCATCAAACTCTTTCATCAGTTCAGAAGCTACCGATGCCTCTTTTTTTATTCTTTCACTATTAAACTTTTTTTGAGAAAAAAACACATCTTTCGTCTGTAATTTATTGTTAGACAGGATTGCAGCAGCCTGTTTTTGAATGATATTTTCTAATTGGACTACCCTCTCCTCTGTAAAGATGTCATCTCCTCTGAATCGGAACTTTATATCAACAATATCCTTCAATCTGTCACGGATTATGTCATTCGTAGCAATCTGTCCCATACGAGTAAAATCATTCCCAAGTTTAGGTGAATAATCTATCAGCTTGTCTCCTATATTTTTAAACTCAGTCATGCTTACATATGGTAGCATTGAAAGATTGAAATCAAAAACCGGAGACATCCCCTTAATTTCCAATGAATCATTATCAAAAATCACCCCATAATTCCCACTATGCCTATCTAAGTTAAAGCACAACGAATCAATTACAAGCATTTCCCGGAAACTCTGTTCACATCCGATATTAATGTAAAAATCTCTTACATCTTCAAAAGAATACGTTTTTGAGTCGTGTAGTTTTGAAAATGAAGCGTATCCAAAATTTTCATTAGTAAAAACATTACATTTTGAAGCCAACTTTCCATGTAAGAAGCATAAATCATACTTTACCGATGAGAGTGCAGGCGATACAATCTCTGCTATTTCAGAGGCAAGTGCTTCGCAATATGGTTCTAACCCCTCTCCCAAATCACCACCACGTTTATATAAAAAAATATTGCTTCCAAATTCCCCTTTTACACTCTCTTTCCTAAAGCACTTTCGGAAAGATCCTTCACAAGAGAGTTCCGGAGATGTAGAAGAAAACCTTTCCCCATACAGACCTGTTCCCTCAAATGCCAATTGTGAAATTACATCAGAAAACTGATTCTTATATAAAGAAACATCATTCCAACTTATCTCGTCCTCATCACTTTTAATCCAAAACGTATCATTTATTCCTACAGCGTGAGTAAGCCTTATAAACCCCTCATTATCATTACACCCAAGTTGCTCCATGACTGACTTTAAATGAGCATTATGTTTTGAAGCTTTTCTGCTTTCTATCCAAGAAGTAATGCTATGAAACCCATATGGTAAATTACCCTCTATGTTAACAGACTTAAATGACACATCCTCAGATAGTTCACTACTCGTATCCACCTGAAATGAAAGCACTTTACTATCTTTATTCATTAGGTAATACATACTAATCCCCTCTCTCCTGTAATCTAATCATTTGATTATTTAATAGACAAATCTCCTGACTCATTTCTTAATAGTAATTATATTTATTCCTTCCTTCTGCTATCTGTTCTCTGAGGCTTCTTCTGACATAATAATTCCGAAGAATCTCTATCTGTTCATCTATTTCAAAATCCACTTCTAACTTCTTGTATATAACATACTCTCCTTTCAGTTTACGGAAACTCTCTTTGTCCTAGCAAGCGTTGATACGCTTATTCCGGTAAGTTCAGATACTTGTTTATAGGAATAATCATTAAGCAGCTCCATAGCGTGTTCTAGCTGCTTTTTAGAGTACTTTCTAGGTCTGCCCTCTCTATATCCAGGCTTTCTCTTTGCTATCTCCTTGCCTTCCTGAGTGCGCTGTACAATAAGATCTCGCTCAAACTCTGCAAAGGAAAGCATCACATTTCTTAGAAGCTTACCTGTCGGAGTATCATCTATAATACCCATATTAAGAATATTGACCTTTACACCTCTATTATTAAGCTCATCTATAAGCTCAGATCCGGCTGTTACGCTCCTTGCTACCCTATCTAGCTTTGTAACAACAAGTGTATCACCACTCTGTAACTTCTTCTTCAGCTTATCGAGTTCAGGACGATCTGATACCTTTCCGGTATAAGTATCTATATATATCTTTTCAGCACCTGCGGCTCTAAGCTGTTCTTCCTGATATTCCAGACTATTTCCATCTCTGGCCTGACCTCTGGTACTTACTCTTGCATATCCATATACAATCGGCTGATTCATCAGTTCATCCATTTTTAACTGAATCTGTTCGGTATTTCTCGTTAATCGTTTGTACTCTTCAATTTCTTCAAAAGTAAGTTGTCTACTCATTAAGATACCTCACGAATTTTCCAGATGAATTATAATATCCGTCTCCATTTTGTACTTCAACCGCATGTCGATCAAAATCTGCATCAGTTCCAGGTTCTACTACGCAGATCCCATTTACAAAAACATATCCATCTTTTGTTTCGATAATTTCATTACCTTCTTCATCAGTATATTTACGTTCTATTTTCATAAAAGCCTCCTTTATTTATGAATATATGTTATGACCATGCTTGATAACGCTATTTTACTACATTTTTATAACATAGTCAAAACTTAACACTTTTGACAAAGATACTGCATTTATATAACTGAAAAAGAGCATAACTGATACAGCTACGCTCTTAATTACTACTATCTATCAATACCATCTGTCGGTTTATGAATATTGGTTGAAATATTGCTTTCCTGATAAGCTTTCTCCGACACGCTTTCTTTCTTAAGCTCTTCAATATGGGAAATAACGCTTTTCCTTTTCCCTAGGAAAAAATCACCGGATAACAGCTTATTTACATACGAATCTGTATGAATCAAAAAGTCTTCTGCATTTATGTATTTGATTTCATCAGCAGCATCAGACACACCATTATATATAACTACTTTGGAGACTATTCCTGTTCCCGTCTTTTTCTCAAATGCATCGCAAATTTCCTGATTCCTTAGATGACTAACCTGATGAGAATCTTTAATTTTTGAGTATTTCACTTCAAATATAATACTTTTTTGGTTCTTAAGATCACAGACTGCAGCGTCAAACTCACCTCCGGACGGATATTTGTATTTGATCACATTAAACATACCTTTATACTTTTTAATAAGATCTGTATACACTATATCTTCCAGAAGCTGCCCTTTGATACTTTCAAACAGCTTTGTCTTTATTACTGCCTTATCAGCATCCGACAATAAATTGAACTTATCATCTCTTTCCAGTGAATCACTTAAAATTTTCGCATGATAGAACCGTAATCCGGGTTGCGTAAAGATATATTCTCCTTCGTCATATCCCTTTATCATTACGTCCATATCTAATAGATACCTGATGATCTGATCCGTTTCACTCTGAGAAACAGTATTGAATAAAGGTTCATGAATGCCAAGCATTATCCTAGTTCTGTCATTTAGTTCCTTATTTTCAAGTGCATCTGTCTGAACATCTGTACTCTTGTTAAGCAGATCGATCAAAGAACCTCTTATTTCTCCCTTAAAGTTCTTGTTGATCGTAGCTGCAAGAAAATCTCTGTTTTCACGTTCAACCACTTTTCTGATAGCACTCTCTAAATCATCATCGTCGTAAAGCTTCTGCAGAACACCTAAATGTCTTTCATAGTCCCAGTATTTTAATGTATGAAGAATATTCCTTACGATAGCCCCATCCAAATACTCCTCAAAAGGTTCCTTGGCCGGATCATTATACATATTACCCTCAAGACTGAGAGTACCACCATATCTGATATATTCTTCAATATTCTTATCCAGCAGATAGTGAAACTCCATAAAAGATATATATGTTGTATGGTGCATGATAACACGATCGAACAATTCATCATTTTTGGCAATAAGAAAACCCAGTGAATCTGTTCCGGTCATAAAAACCCTTCTTCCGGAATATGCATATTTATCCGCAAGTACACTGCATGTATCAATAAAGTTCGATAGTCTTGTGGCCTCGTCAATAAAAATATACTTTTTATTATGCTCATTAAGAACTTCTTTAAGATCCGACATCTTATCGCCTTTTTCGCATGTCACATAAATACAGTTCTTAATATCATTAAGATCAAGAATAGCCTTAGAAAGCATTGTAGTTTTACCAGTTCTTCTAAGTCCATAGAGACAATAGACTCTTGGATTTGAAGAATCCCTAGCATATTTGAGCAGGTTTTCATAGGCAAACCTGTTCTTATAGTTATCAATGCTTCGTTCTGACAAATGATCTAGCAAGGCTTTGCCTACATAAACCTCCATATTTTACACCCACTTTCCGTATTTGATCCAACTTTCTATCTCCAACTATCGTTGACTTGATTATAGTTTTATTCTCTAATCCATGTCAACTTCTTAAGTTACAATTACTTAAAGTCAATCTTTCTGAGTAGCTGCTCTACTACTTTTCTCTTAAATCCCTCTGTAAGTGTAAGAGTCCATATATGAACATATCCACAGTTTTCACAATGCTCAAGATATTTAAAAATCTCAATCAGTATGTCATCAGCATATGTTCCTGTATTATTTATTATATTACAGTGAGGACACTGCCATTTAGAGGGAACTGTACTGTCAAATAAAAGTATCTCGTCTGTATGTGACATTCTCTTTCTCCTTAGTCTGTAATTCGGTCTCAGGATCTATGTAATCAAATATCGTCATCTGACCAGCTATATCCCCGGAAGGGGCTGACTTTTTCTTGGGTCTTCCCCTTCTTTTTATTATTTTAATGTTCCCCATTTTGCTCACCCTCTCCGGATTCCACTCGCTTTGCGAGCAAAGACGAGTGGCTTAATTATGCTACATTACATCTTCTGCCCTCTTTTCATCAAGCAGAAGCCTAAATCTGTTTCTTATAGCCTTAGCTTGCTCCTCAGTTATCGTATCTTCAGATACAAGCTCTCTTACTGTTATCCTAATATAAGAATTAGCAATCTCATTGAATGCAGACGAATCAAACAGCTTGCAAATATCATCCTCATCACAAGTCGCAAGGAAGTCGAAGATCCTGCACTCCTTATCAGCTTGCTCCTGAGTTATTTTCTTTTCTTCAGCTGCTTTTCTGTAACTATCAGCCATAAGTTTATATCCATTCATATATCATATCCCCTCTTTCAATTTGTTCTGTTACCGTCTTCATCCCTCTCATAAGGCATTTCGTAGTCAGGACAGCACTCAGGAGCTATCTCATAGGCCAAAGGATCTTTGGATGTATGGATATACACTTTTATTACTCCATCCTTGTCTATGAGGACTGTATAGCCTTTGGCATCTAATTCCTCAGAATACTGGATATCTAAATCAAGGACCTCTGTTAAATTAACCATCCTCTTATTCTTCTCTTCATCCATAGGCTTTTCCTCTCTACCAGTATCCGACAGATCTATTTCTCCGGATATTATGGCATATGTACCCTCATATCCGTCAAAAATTGTCGGATCCATGAACTGGAAGTTAGACAGAAGGTTGTATATATGTACACCGGCAGTTATATCATGCTGCTTACGGTCTAAAGCATCTGTTTCTGATGCCTTTTCTTCGGTTACTGCTTCTGTAGTGACTTCGGTGGTTACTGCGGTTGTGATCTCTGTTGTAATCGTAGTAGCCTCTGTCGTTACTGTCGTGGCTTCAGTTGTAGCCTCAGATGTAGATTCAGTTGTATCTGCCGGATCTGGATTCTCAGCAGCCCTTTCTCTTGAAAACTTGGCTGAAAAAAAGATTGCCATAAACACTACGGCAATCCCAACAACAACGATAATCGGTATAAAATCTTTGTAATTCCCCTTTGGAACTCTCAAATCCCGGCCATAAAAAGCTTGGCGGTCCTGATCGTTCTTATGGATGAACTCTGCTCTTTCGTCATAGATCTGAGCCTTCTTATCATCCAGTCTTGCTCCACAATGGCGGCATTTCTTGTCTCCGGGAAGGTTCCGGTCATAGCCGCATTTTAAACACTTCATGTTGCTCCTTTCCGCAGCTCTCAACCAGCTGCTCTATACCTATCAGACGGTTATAACCTATCTGTATTACTATCTGAAAAAGATATTCTTTTCAGATAGTTATAACTAAAGGGGTGGGGTGTGGGGAGGGGAAAGCTCCACCGCAAAACAACCCCTGATTCTGACGTTTCTGAAAAAAGGGTATAGTATCCCCTTGGTTGGCTGAACGTCTTTTTTTTAAGAAGTGAACTGGTGAACTTCACTCCTTATATGAACAGGCAGAGCCACATTCGCGCGTTTTGTGACTCCGCCTGATATTTAAAACAGAAGAACTTAATCTTCTATTTTAAAATCAATTCTGACTGCTCTTTCTAACAGTTTTAGTAAGTAAACCGGACATTCACTATGGCGAGCAGCATTAGTACCACTCTCCCATTTTGCTAATGTGCTAAGCGGAATGCCATAGTAATCACAGAACTTAGCCTGTGACAGTCCTGTAAGGTTCCTGATTTCTTTGATTGTCACTTTTCTTCACCGTTACCCTTTCCGAAGTCTTCTTTAACTGCTCTTTCAAGCAGCTTAAGTAGGTATTCAGGGCAACTATGATGACTAGTCGGGCTGAGTGATTCCCAGTTTTGTAATGTCCTACGTGGAATCTCATAATAATCAGCAAATTTATTCTGTGAAAGCCCTGATAGTTTACGTATTTCTCTGATAGTCATTTTCTTTATCCCCCTGATGAAGGTTATCACTAATTTGGCTGCATGTCAACGATTAATTAAAGAACTGCATAGGATCAACCGGTGTACCATCCACTATTATCTCAAAGTGAAGATGCGGTCCTGTAGAGTGTCCTGTACTGCCTACAAAGCCTATTACATCCCCGGCATTGACTATATCACCTTCGCTGCAATTAAAGCCTGAAAGGTGCTGATATATAGTTGCATATCCACCTCCATGATCTATCTTTACATAATTTCCTCTGGCATCGTTATATCCGGTATAAACGACAGTTCCGTTTGCAGCTGCTACAGCCTCTGTTCCGGTAACAGCTCCGATATCTATACCTTTATGATTAGTAGAACCTATACCGCCCGGTGATGCTCTCCCACCAAAGCCTGATGTTACATTGTGGCTTGCCGGACACGGCCATATGAAAGCACCGTCACCACCAAATGTCTTAGCCTGATTAAAAACTTCTACTGCGTGTTTCTGACGAGGTCCAAGGAATTTCTGAGAATGATTTCCGGGTAGCTCATACGAACTGAAAAACATTTCTGTAGCTCTTCTGACACAATCTTCGTCAGACTCTCCGGCTGTCGGCTGTATATTCTTATAATTACTCCAAAACGCCTCTCCCTTTTCATAGTGTACCATAAAATCAAGCTGAACATATAAATCATTCCATTGATTATTATAATAATCATCTGAAACAGTACGTGTACTGGGATCATAATGCAGCAGATAATATGCTCTTGGACCGGTCCATTGTGCAAGACCTAATCCCGGATAATACAGACCATTATACTGATATCCTGAATGTGCTATAGCAAGCCCTTGTCTAGCATAAGTTGGAAACAGATAATTTACACAGTATCCATTCAGATCTGCCATAATAGCATTCCTTGGCGGAAAGCCGCCAACATATTCACCTTCTACAGTATCAGCAGAATGTCCTGACTCACTTCCGTAGCATCCGAGAACACCAGCTATGGCATAATCAGAAAAGCCTTCACTAGAAAGATACTGCCATATAGCCTGTTCACCGCCATGTAGATTAGTGTTTGATACATTTGAAATAATAACAGCCGGTATTATACCGGCAAAAAGAACTATTATTCCGAAGATAGCACCGGCTATACCGAGGACAAGCGGCAGCATCAATACAAATGAAGCCTTAAAACCCTTTACTTCCTTATCTATGCCGCCCTGTATATCTCCCTTGCTCTTTTTTGAATAGTCCGTATCCGGCTGCATATCTGAAGCAGCTTTTGAAGCTTTATCCTTAACATATCCGGCTATTTTTGCAAATGATACACCCTTATTCTTATCAGCATTCTTACCTTTAGTCTTTTTTTCAGGAATATCGTCTTCCTTATTCATGAAATCATACAGCATTTCTGTGTATGATTTGTTTGTATGGTCTTTCCCATCCTTATTTACTGCCATAGAAGATGCTGCCGAGCCATTTATTATAGGTATGCTGCCCTTAGAATCACTACGGTCAGTTTTTTTTGTGCTGTCGGATCTTCCGGAAAAAGCTTCATCCCTTCCCTTCTGAAATGTTTCCGTCCCCTTGGAATTATCGGAATACTTGATATCAGATGTTCCGTGATATATAGCTTCTTCCGGCTTTTCAGCATCGGTATAATGCTTTATATATCCATCATTGTTTTTCAGGTCAGTTTCATTGTGTTTTATTTCGTCAGACCGTTTAAACTCATATTCACCTATATAATCACTTGTCTTTATATCATCCATTCAGCAGCACCCCCTTGTCTATGAGAGGATAGCCTTACTGTGATCCGGTTTTGTATTTGCCAGATCATAGATGTAACCTTTTTCAATACGTCCATCAAAGTTGATAAACTGATTAGCTGATTTGAATATACCGCAGCCTTCTTCTGCCCTTGTCAGTCGTTCAACCTGTGTCTTCGACAGGCTGTATATATTCTTAAGCTCCATAGCATCCATAGATGACTGTCTGAGCATGACAACAATCTCTGCGTTAGAAAGCATATTCCTTGCTCTTTCGTTCCTGAGAAGCTTAGAGGCATTCTGTACTATTCCTGTGATATAACCGCCATACTTTCTGCATTCAGCATAAAATGATTCAAATGTCTGTGTAAGGAACGGATTATCAAGAAAACGTCCTACCTCGTCTATTTTGATATATGTAGGTATCTGTGCGCCACGATTGATTATGAGCCTGTTCTTTATGCTATCCATGACCACTGACATACCGGCATCCCAAAGGTTTTCATCAAGGCCTGTAAGATCATAGCACACTATACGATTATATATGTCTATATTTGTCTGCCCACAGAAGCATTTGAGTGAGAAAATGTAAGGCTCAATCAGCAGCGCAAGTCTCTGAGCTTCTGTTTCTTCCTGATACTTAATGCAGTTATATAGGTCAAGTAATGTCGGTGGAAGGCCCATGTAATCATTATGAGCATAGTTTTCAAGAAGATATTTCGCACAACGTATCATGATACTATCCATCGGTTTCGTGTATTCTCTGTCAAGTATCGCATGAAAAAGTGATGTGAGCTGCCCTAACTTGGTATTTACATCATTAGAACCGTCACTATAGCCTTTACACATATCCATAGCGTTAATTATATCCTCAGAGGCACCGCCAAGGTGTACTACCGTTCCACCCAACGCTTTAGTAAGCCCTGTAAACTCTCCGTGTGGATCCACGAACAGAATATCTCCATTAGTGATAAGAGCCTCCATAAGAGCAGTCAGCTTTACCCTAAATGATTTACCACAACCAGACACTCCTACTACCCACTCATTACCATTATTGAGAAGCCTTCTGTCTATGAGCATTTCCTGTTTAGTCTCTTCCTGAATTCCGTATGGAATACCGGTAAGGTGGTTGATTGAAACCGAATTGAAAGGCATGACAGTAGCAAGCATTTCAGTTGTCACATCACGGTAATTGACTGTAAATCTCGGTCCATATGGGAGTAAAGTATTGAGGCCTTCTTTCTGACGGAATCCCATTACGTCAATATGACATCCGCAGTCATTTCCTGTTTCTATGATACTTTCTGAATAGTCATCCAACTGAGCCATGCTGTCAGCAAGAACAACTATTGTGACTGCTGCATAGAATATCTTCTGATTGCGCTTGTATACATCATGATTCCATGTATCTACGATATCTCTGTCCTTTCTCATTGACATAGGAAGTACGGAATACCTTCTCTTTTCTGCCCCCGGTCTCTGTGACCATCTATCTACGTTAGATTCAGCAGACATTTCCGTATCTTCAAGTATCCTTCGGATCTCTTCTGATGAAAATGGTATAAGATCCACAGAGAGCATCATGTTTGCATTAAGTTCCATAAGCAAAGTAAGCACTTCCGGCTTAAGTCTATGCCCCCAGTCACTCATGAAGAATACTCTTCCAAACTTCTTTCCTATATCAAAATCAAGATTTTTGAAATCAAGATAAGTAGGGCATATATAATCCTTATATCCGCTTCTTCTCTTCTTTGCAGCCGTATCGTCATAATCATAATACTGTTCCTGACCGCATCTGTAGAAATCATAGAATATCTCAAGCCTTTCATTTATTCCCATAGATGTAATACCTGAACCTATGTCGTTGAAACGCTTGTTAAAATCTTTTTCCACTCGGTCAAAATACTGTTCTGCAAACTCCGGTTTCTTGGATGGAGTCGTAACTGTAAGATACTTCTCCTGTATCTTGCCATGTGACATTTCCCTATTCTTTCGTCTCATGGCATTGTATTCAGACCTTATATGGTCGTAGGAATCGTTAAGATTAGTAGGCAGTTCTATGTATGAAGTTTTCCTATAATTGATATTCCTATTGAATATCGTTATCTTATATGTACTTTTGGGATCCAATGAATTAAGTATCTCTGAATATCTCTTGAAGAAATTCTCCTGTTCAGCTTCGGATTCTGATGCAAAATCCGTATCCTTAAGCACATATGTATTAGAAAACAGGCCTCCGCTGAACTCAAACATACCGGAAGTGTAAGTCTTGAATGTAGGGATTGCCTGTTGTATCGTATTAACTCTGAATTTATCCTTTATATATCCTCTTTTACCCGCAAGTATCACCTTTTCTTCACCACACTTTCATCTATATATTCAGATTTAAATACTAATGGTTTTGAGTTCATGACTGATTTTATTATTGCTACACCTAACCGAAGTCCTTTCATGCCATAAAAATCCTTTATAGCTATGACGATAAAGGGAACAGCCACAAATGATGCAACTATCCCCCTGAACATACCCAGTTCCGGTGGCAGCATGAAATTTACAGCAAGGGATGCGCCTCCGGCAAGTATCGCATCCACTATCTGTCGCATCTCAAAACCATAGAATTTCTCTGTTACGCTCATTAAGCTCTGATTCATTTCTACCGATTTCATATTTACTCCTTTCACTATCTGAAAAACAAATATCATGCTATCTACAATCCAAAGACTTTCTTAACAAGGTTTTCAGAACCTTTTACCATTCCGAGCAGAACCGAAAACATAAAAGCCATAGTAATCAGATATTCCATAACTGCAGTTACATTCAGTTTGTTATTATTAATCAAATCTGTGATATATGTGCCTGTCAGTATTGTAGATAGAACACCTACTGGATCAGTCGAAAGGCCATCAGTACCTGCCATATTGATATTAATACCACTATGGAAAAATTCAGAGAATAGGTATAGTACAACAACAAGTACAATAGCTTCAACAGCAACAGCGGCAAAAGTACGAAGGAAGTTTTCAAATACAAATCTTGTTTTTTTACTCATAGCACAGGCAAATGCTAATGGTGATAGGGCAATAAGAATATATAGATTAAAGATTCGTACAAATACTGTAAGGAGAACAGCTATAGTTGATATACACACCCACGCTGCTATAATTGCTATAACAATATACAACCATATACCTTGCTGAAGTGACATTCCTCCAACGGCATCCTTAAACTCTTCCGAAATCTGTATGTTAAAAATAGTATGTCCGTCTTCTAACATCATCCCGGTATTTTTCATGACACCTCTCGTTATCCCCTGAACAATTGAATAAACCGTAATAAGGATATCTCTGCTTTTATATATAACCGCATTTACTATTACTATCTCGACTATGAACGTAAGAAGTATCGAGGCTTTTCTCATTTCAGCCCATTTTGTAGTTGATTCTATCAATTCTACCCAAACAAATATATTTGCAAGAGTTAATCCTACTACAACAAGTGAATCCGATACTATAACCACCTTATCCCATATCCTACCATCCCCATAAGTAGTCAGATCAGTAGTAAGCATTACGAGAAAAGTATCCATTTTCTCACAGAAAAAGGCTAAAGCGGCAGCTAAAATATTAATCGGATTTGCTACGTCTTTTATGTTCTCCCAAACCCCAAGAGCAGCACTAATACCACCTATTACACCCATCTGATCACCTGACCTTTCATATTACTTTGATGAACCATGAAGCAGATAATCTATAATCTGTGGTGCAAATGCAATCATAAGCCCAAGAGCAACACCTGCGAGAGCCTGATTACGCTGTTCCTGTTGATGTGATGCAGCCATTACTAGGGCTATGATTAGAGATACAAGGGCTATGAGACCACCTACCCACGCACAAACCCACTTTACAAGATCATTTGTTCTTTTCTTTGCTTCATCAAGTTCTGTAACACCACTACTGCCATCATCTTCATCAGCATAAACACTACCAATAATTATGTTAGAAGAAGCTGTATCAATAGCTGGTGCCGTCCCATAACAGTTGGCAAATTCTGATATTACCGGCATTGAAACCGGCATCAGGATACCGGCTATCATGCATGTCATAAAGATTAATATCCTTAACTTATTAACTCCACCATCAATCATACTCTTAAAACTTTTCATTTTTTTATTTCTCCTTTGTATTTTTTAACATTCAGCCATACATCCAAGTTGATGCAAGGCCATATTTATAGATTCATATTTCATTTTCAGCCTATTATGCTATGAGTGATTCAACATATTCAGGATCAAGTATCTCCCAGTCATTATCCTCGTCTGCCATCATGGAAACGATATTTCCGAGATAATCATCATCTAGTATCTGTACTGAACCCTCTGATATATTATCCTCTCCCCAGTCGTAAGCATTTTCAGCTTTTCTAGCACCATCTGAAATATATCGGTAATACCGATGGGTAGTCATATCCGTCTTAATATCCTGACAACCCGATTGATCATTTGCATAGATAATACACTTATTCTCACCCATTTCCATAAGTTCATTCGGTGTCATGAGTTCACGGCCTACTCTCGTTTCAGCCTTGCTCATTCCTCCGCCTCTGCCATAATTCTTAGTGAAGTTCTCTACTACTATCGTTTCCTTTCCGAGCAGCTTGCTGTAATATTCGCACGTATCATACTCACGAGAGCCAAGAAACAGATAAAAGCTGCAATTGCCATATAGAGTCTTGTAATACTTCTCAAATATAGCCTCAATCTGCTGCTTGTCCTGTAGAACTATTACGAAGCTCATATTTCTTGAACGTGCCGTAGAAAGAATCTTCTGATAATCGTTCGGAAGTGCTATGTTCGCAAACTCGTCCATATAAAATCTCACGTGACGAGGTAGAGGACCATCAGCCACATTATCTGCATAATCATAAAGCTGCTGAAATATCTGCGTGTAAAGTGTTCCGGCAAGGAAGTTATATACTGCATTATCATCAGGAAGTATCATAAATATAGCTACAGGCTTCGTAGCAAGGTCCAGTATATTCATTTCATCCTTAAAAGTAAGCTTTCTCATGCTTTCGAGGTTGAATACAGCCATCTTTGCCGAAAGCGTTACATATACGGATGCTAATGTACGTCCTTTAGCCGAACTCCACTCCTTATAATACCCATAAGCCGTATCATCATGCGGTATCTCATTGAATATCAGATCCAGTATGCCGGGAGCTGCTTCTTTCTGCTGCCCTTCTTCTTCAATGTCTATCAGATGCATCAGTCTGAGGACATTATCAAAGTTCTGTTCCTCTTCCGGAGCAAAATGAAATAGATACAGTATGAAACTCATGAGCATTGTCTTTGCTATCTCAGGCCAGAACGGATCCTGAGATGAAGCCGTCTTGTCTTCCATAGCAGCCCACATATTATTAACGAAAAGAAGTACATCATTATCTTCTCGGAAATATACAAATGGATTGTAACCATGCGACTTCTCATGGTGTCTCAGATCCAGTACCCTTACATCATATCCGAATTTCTTAAGCAGCCTTCCAACCATTCTGCATATTTCTCCTTTTGGATCAGTTATTACCATAGAACTGTTAAGCTGCATTATGTTAGGGACTATATATCCTCTTGATTTACCACGACCGGAGCCACCAAGTATCAGAGTATTGATATTAGACTGCTTTGTTTTAAGGCTTATCCTCACATTTTCAGAAAGGATCATGTTATACCGCCACTTTGGAATACCTATGGTATTGTCTATCCGGTATATTTCCCGGTCTTTATACCTTTCCAAATCCTCTTTAGCTACGGTTTTGCCATTTCCGACACTGAAAAACACGTTAGATTTCTTCTTGAACACATCAAAATCGTATTTCAGCAGCATAAATACTTTCTGAGAAAAGCTAATATTGTCCTTTATCCCCTTTGCAGAAAACCTTCTTGTGATTTTTCTCGGCTCAACCCATTTAGCAGAACCGTATTCCTCTCCCGGTCTTGTATTCTTCATGGAAGATATATAGATATAAAAACCTATGAAATATAACAAGGATGTGAACAGGACAGCAGGTATGGTCCGGTCACAGATTGAAAAAGCAAATGGTCTTGTAGTCATTTCATAGTTCATATTCTCTATAAGTTCATTCAGACCGTTACCCATGTGGGGAACAAACCTTATCACAGTCAGCATGATAAATGGATAAAGAATAAAACATACTAACCACATGGATTTTTTTCTTGCAGCAAGCAATAAAATCACCCTCTTTCTTGCAAGCAAAAAGGACACAATCATGAATAATCGTGTCCTTCAAATCATTATATTATTATGTCTTTTCTATAAGTCTAAAAGATCATTAAAATCGAAGCCTCTCCTGTTGACCTTCTTAATCTCATTACGCATATTATCACCAGCAGTTTGGAGCTTCGTCTTATTGTATTCTTCTCTAAGTTTTTTTACTTCTGAAGCATCAAGGAAAACATAGCTGCCTATCTGTTCATCAGTAAGCAGGTTATCCTCAAAGAAACGCTCAATCATTTCCTCACGGAACGCATTTGCCCCCTCTGATCTCCCTATCGTCTTTCCTTCCTCAAGGCCTATCGATTTTCCTTCCTCAAGCCCTATCGTCTTTCCTTCCTCAAGGCCTTCAAGGCGTGCCTCTTTCCTTTCTTCTTTAATTTTTAGTGATAATGTCATATAATCTCGCCTCCATTCCGTATTATTCTTACTCTCAGAGACTTCTTCTTCAAGTGCCTTAGTGTAATCGTCCGATACTTCACCATGATCAATATAACATATCTGAAAATGAAATAACAGAATATTCTTCATACTGACATGACCTTCCTGAGCTTTGCAACTCCGTGCATGAACAGTTCAAATGCTGCTCTGCCACCATAAACACAAAGTCCTATGTCGGTCTTAATCTGTTCTATTGAATATTCTTTCCATCTGTCTGGAAGGATATAATCTTCTGGTATTTCTATCTGAGGTCTTTCGTCTTCTCCGGCATCCCTCAGTCTTCTCAATTCAGCATAAATACCCTCTCTGTCATCATTTATCACATAAGGTATCTCTACTCGGTCACAGATAGCTAGATTTGCCCACCATGAAAGCATTGTAAAATATCCACGATTGATAAAGTTATCCTTTCCACCTTTTTCCCTCTTTTCAGGAGGTTTAGGCGGCCTTAACCCCTCTCTTTTCAGTATTTCCTTGTTCGTAAGCTGCCTATGTATTGCATATATGATGTATTCATGGCATATTTTTATGAAGATGTCGCTGAACTCTCCATGTCCGTTTCTGACGTAGAATACATCATATTTCATACTGTACATAGCAAGTGATGAACTGGCCCTTTCACTGTAAACAATCTTTCTAGGCGCACCGAGCATAAGCGCATCACATTTAAGTCCGATATCCTTAGGATATACGGCACGGTCAATGTAATACTCTGCTGTTGTATCGGATATGTCATACAATATTTCCAAACTGTAGCTGCTTACTTTACCATTTACGTCCATATTCCGCTTTACGATATAAAACGGATGTTTTTTTCTTGCCATACGGGTTCCGGCCGCAATCCATTTTTCTTCTGTCTTGACATATGGCCTTGTTATTCCATAGCTGCGCCCATATCCGTAAATAGTAAGCAGTCCGTTAAAGTCGTAATTATTGTCATAATTAACAGCCCATTCCATGAAATCAATGAATACCTCTATGTCAGAAGATACCCAAGAGGCTATGGAATCAGCATAAGCGAGCATATTCATAATCTCAGGTTCCATTTATTGCATTTCCTTCCTCTCTGCTTGCTTTTTCAAGGTCTGAATAAACAGATTTAACCGCCCGGCTGATCACTTCAGCTGCATACTTATCTATGGATGATGCATCACTAGGATTTATCATGGCATTTGCAAGACTCTTTTCATCTGAGGCTGTCATACTCTGCTTCTCCTGTAACAGTTCAATTTCTTTCTGAACAGAAAACCTTTTCTTTGGCGGCATATTCTTCTGACGATGGATAGAAGCGAGTTCTTCTTCAACATCATGAATACTTCTCAATCTTGCTCCGGAGAGATTCTCGTCTTTTTCTTCCGGAGCTATCGAGGGGTTTACAATCGCACTCTTATCCCTTGGCTGCATCATCTTTGACATTATTTCCCGGTTGGCCGTCAGATCCTTGATAATCTCGTCCTTGCTCAGTTCTTCTTCATTAATGACTTTTCCAGAGCCTTGAAGCTGACCTCCGGCTGCTATATCATACTTTTCAATAATTCTGTTTATCTTTGAGGCATCCCTTGCAAATACCATCAGTTCATACTGTTCTAACTGAGTTTCTTTGTCCGTCCGTCTCATTACGGCATATTTAATACCATAGTCTTTTGACGCTGCAATAAATCTCTTGAAGTTATCAGTTCCGACCATAGGTATAACCCTCAGTTCTTCACCTGATTGCAGCATAGCCTTAAGACTCATTTCTCCACTCGGTCCGAGCTGCCCGTTAACAGCAGCCTGAATGAATTTATAAGCCGGTCCGCTGACACGTATCAGCATGACGGCACCACCGATTGCAGCCCTTACTACCGTCTGCTGCATCTGTTCAGCTTCTCTTACACCTGAATCCATCTTCTCACTCCTTTCATTTAGCGGTCTGACTGCCATTTATAATAATAATTGGTTCTTTCATCCTTACGTCTTTCCTGTAGCTTCACGGCTTCGCTGATTCTTCTAGGTATATCTATCAACCGTTTTTTTATATCATTACAGTACCCAACCTTCTTTTTCTGTTTTGCTACTTCCTTATTCATCTGTTTCAGTTTTGTTTTTAGGTCCGGTTTATCTTCTTCCTTTGCTCTTCTTATCACGTTCTGCAACCGGGATCTTTCATCATACATTTTTTTCAGCTTTGTTTCTTCTGCTGCTGTAAATGTGTTAAGAACATCCTCGGTAGTAATATCGTTCTCGATCAGGAGCCTTGTTTCTGCAACATACATATCAAGCTTCGTCAGATCCTCTCTGAGAAGGTAATGTGTCCGTGCTATCTGTCCCGGTGTCTTACGAAAGAAACCAGCTGCAAGATGATACTTTACAAAACCGACCATAAGCCCTGATATCTCACGGCCTATATACTTTCCCGGTATGTATATCCCGGTATCACGGAGAAGGTATTCAAGCGTTGCATATGGAATCTTCATTATGAAGAGGTCTGCACCTGACATTACATCCTTCGTGATGGCACGCAGCAGCCTGTCATCATCATGGTCATAACTTATCTTCCCCTCAGGTACAGCCGGTTTTATCTCTGCTGCCGGAGTTTCTTGTTCACTCGAAAACTCAATTCTGTCTTTAATGGCATCCATTGTGTAGTCATCTCCCCATCTTCTGTCTATACGGATAGGCTTGTCATGTCCCGGTGGATATACCTTTACATATTTGCCCTCTGTATTTATCCTGTATCCCTTATCATTCATCATACCAAGGAACTCTTCATAGGTAGATGAACAGAAAATGCAGCAGTCAATATCTTCTCTTGTTATCTCGGCAAGCGTATATCTTCCTTCCTCTTTCGCACGTACAGCCCCTCTGTGATAATGCCCTGACAGTTCATCCTTTTTTATTGATGAAAGCCCGGCCTCTTTACACAGCTTATCAGACATTTTCTGCATTCTCGGATATTCCGTGTCCCAGTCAAACTTCTTACCATCTGAAAAAGAAACAGAATTAATGACTATATGGTTGTGAATATGTTCTTTATCAAGGTGCGTAGTCACTACCACTTCATACTGTTCACCCCACAGTTTATTAGCCATATCCACACCTATTCTGTGGGCCTGATCCGCAGTAGTCTCTCCGGGCTTGAAACTCTGATATCCATGCCATAATATCCGGTTGCCACGTTCGTTATAACGCTGCTTCGTCCCCATCATTTCTTCTATGGAATGTTCCTCTGTACAGTTTATCGTTGTAACATACTTCTTATCGTATGTTGCGCTATCCCTTTCTACGTAGGACAGGACATTATCTATCGTTGCATCCACTCCAGATTCATTATTCATGTAAAGCGTATATGTGGAGCCGGCATTCTGAACCGATCCGGAGCCCTTGGCAAGTGTCTTTTCAGGATTCTCCGCATAATCGGTAACAGATGCGACTGCTTTTCTGACCGAAGCCGTACCACCGCTTATGCTGCCTTTTATCGGCCACAGTTTAGTAACTGCCATCGTCATCACCTATATTTTCTTCAGCATACATCATTTCATCTTCACGCTGCTTGTAGAGTCTTTCAGGAAAGTCCTTATAATCCTTATACTGAGGCTTGTCTATATACATTGATATATCGTCACCAAACTCAGGTATAGGTTCATGCCTCTTCTTGGCTTCTTTCTTGGCATAAGCATAATCGTCCATGATCGTTGCTGAATAATGACGAGGCTGATTAACTGTCATCTTTATATCAGCAAGCATATCAATAACCATCTTGGCATAAGCCTTAACCTCTTCTATATCCTCTTGTGAGATATACTGGTTAGTATTTGCCATTTTAGCTATCTGATTCAGATTGATACCTATCTTATTGATATCATTTACTGCAAGATAGAACTCCTTAGGCGGTGCCTCGGTCGGCAACGAGGAACATATCAGTTCCCTTATATATTCACTCTTGGTCAGATTTGCCGCTTCTGCCTTTGTCTTAAGCAGAGCAGCTTCTAATTCGGAACAGTTGAAACGTTCTGCGACATTCTTTGGTCCGGTAAAATCAGCTCTGAACACCTTTATCACTCCTTTCTTTCATTAAAAAAGCAGCTATAAGATTTCTCTTATAACTGCTACAATTAACTACCGGTATCATTCATAAATCAAGAAAACCAGTTCTTTCTTGTCTTTTGTTTGCTTGCAAGTCTGACACTATACGATTATATACAGGAACAAAAACATTCTCATAACGATACTTGATTCCCTTTTTATAAAAGTCACGCCTTTCATCGCTTATAACCTCTATGTCGTCATGAAACATATATATCTCATCAAATATACCAAGAATTTTCTCTATGTCCATCTTTTTATACAAATCACAGAACACCTTAATGAATTCACGGTTCTTATGTGATAGTATAAACTGAAGAGGATTAATCTGTTTTCCATTTTCACTGAAATAACACTTTTTACTGTCAACGAAACTCTGCTGCCACTTATCCTGATTTTGTGATATCTTCAGCATCTGCAAATCTGCCATATAATTATTAAAGCAGTTTCCATTATCAAACACAGGAGCTAGTCTTAATTCTCCCTTTTCGTTTCTGATCACTCCCCAATTTCCGTTATTCCTGTCGTTATTATCAATCAAGGCGTCAATGATGAACATCTGCCAAAACCGTTCCTCGGTATTTTCTATCCTATTCAAAGCAGTGTTTTCTTTAATAGCCTTTATAACATCGCCTAAATCTTCAGATCTTGGATTGTCAGTTGACCCGGAGTAATTATCTATCGAACCTGAATAATTATTCTTTATCTTACTAAATTCATACAGCTTCTCAGTATCCTTCAGAAAGTCTTGACAGGCACATACTATCTTATTATCTCTTACACCCAGTAATGTCTTATGAACATCAACTCCCAACATTTCATATATATGAGAGCCTATATACTCTGACAATGGAGATGTAGTATAACTCGCAACAGGCGGCCGAAACTCTGAAGTTGATTTTGGAAACTTTAGAAACCAGTCATTTCCATCAAACTGTATACCCAGCTTGTGCCCGGCATTTCCCCCATAGTATTTATATGATTCCGGACAACCGTTAAAATCATAAATCTCAACCATCGATTCCATACCTCCACTTTATATCTTCCCAGTCCTTAAGGCTGATTCTGCCTTTTGCATAAAGGTCCTTTGTTGTGATATATAATTCATCGGCCAGAGTTACATATTCAAAGTAGTACTCTTCACTGTCATACTCTTCCAGTTGTTTTGCATACTCTTGAATAAAAGTCGGCAGACCTTCAGGAAGCTTCTTATTATAGTCAACATAGCATTTAATATCTGTTTCATATGCCATAATCCGTCACCTCAGAATACATAAAGATATCCACACTCCATATAAATATATACTATGTATTATAATATATCACCTTTGTATATACGCCGACAATAGATTTTAAGTATACAGGCTGAAAAAGATCATCTCTCAAACCCTCTTCTAACTGTCTTATCAATGTTGCATAGATAATCATTTACATCCTTGAAACCCTTTGGCGGAGGTTGTAAATGTACTTCTTTTTCAGGAAGAATGACCTTTAAAGCACTTGCTGCGCTCATTCCGGTCATATCATTATCAAAATGCACATAAAGCTTCGTCAGTTCCGGATACTCACCGAGTACCCGGGCAAGGCAGACCGGAACCTTGGAATCCTGAACATTCTTTGCAGCAGCATAGATACCTGAGAGAGACATCATATTGAATTTCCGGAAATCATATCCATTTTCTGAAATAAGAGTCGCATATGAAAGAAGATCCATAGGAGCCTCAAACAGATGTATTCCTTTGGTGAAATCACCGGTTGCTGCTGCATCCAAGATACCAAATCCATAAGACCGGTCAGAACCGGTTGCAGTACCTTTAAAATCCCCTACTGTTGCCCTTATATTGGCAAGCCTCGGTATATTATTACTGTCATAGCCTACAAAGCAGACTGATCTATAACCTTTGGTCTGATATATCATTCCTTTTTCTATAAAAAATCCTATAACATCATCATTAAGACCTCTGCCATGAAGATATTCTATGACTTTATCGTTATTACTATCCCTGTCCGGAAGAAGAAGTTTCTTTTCGGCTTTTGCTGCAGCCGATCCTTTATTCTCTGACATAGTAGAGCCGTATGCAGCTGCTACAGGAGCTTCATTCAGTACTGCAAGCACCGCATCCTGAAATGAAAGTCCTTCAATCTTTGTCAGATAATCAATGGCATTTCTGCCACCTATACCCTGACTGAACCAGTTCCAACGTCCGTTTTCAGATAAAGAAAAAGAACTATGGTCCTTAAGACAATAGTCCTTTCCTTTTCTTACTAATTCACCGGGCCTTGTTGCCTTGAAATAATCAAGCAGCCCTACACTTTTTGCCTGTTCAACTTTTTCCGGCGGTATCCAGACCTTGCCGGATTTAAACTTTTTAATCTCGTCCACAGTCCTTCACCTTCCTTTTTCAGCTATTATAATACTTCCTGTACGCTGAACTCATAGTTCTCATACTCTTCGTCAGTCATGTTGCCAAGCTTTTCTGCTGCCGATACCATTACATCATATATTTCCGGTTCATCCTTGCAGCTTGATAAGCTTCTCATTATCTGCTTTATCAGCGTGATCCTCGTCAGCTTATATTCACTTATCATGGACTCAATGAGACTTATTTCTTCTACAGTAAATTCCATCATCTATCCATCCTCCAATCTTTAAGGTTTTCTATATATTCCGGTGCTATCTCAGGTGGTCTAGGAATAATAGGCTTATCGCTGTTATGATTCAGTTCTACACGACAGTAATCAGCCCACTCTTCCACTTCATCTGCATAAGCCCGGGAATACTTCATGCCCGGTGCAAGGTTCTTAACCTTGTCCGACAGTTCAAGCAGCGCGTAATGTGATTTCAAATGTGACTTCACATTTTCAGGTACGGAAAGTGAGTCTATAAAGTTTTCAGGACAGTCAATCAGGTCAACGTCTTGCATAAGCTCCCATGCGTAGTCATTATATACATACTTGATATTCGCTTTGATATAGTATCTTCTGTCCTTCCGCATTTCTTCCGGTATCTTCTGAAATGCCTCTATGAGTTCATATATATTCTTCTCCGTAGCCGGTGCTTTGTCATAGTTGGAATATACTATGCTTACCATCGGCCATGAAGTGTCATAGCCTTCCGTTATGTATCTATCCAGCCTTTCAATATACTTATCTGAAACATAAGTCTCACCGGAATCTATTACAGGATTCAGATTCAGGTTCTTATCATGGAGAAAACTGCCATATAACATATTATAAAGGCTTTCCTCATTTACCTGATCCGTTATTGACGGCTTAACAGATACAACCGCACTTATCTGACCGCCGTTCCTCTTCTCTGTATATACATCAAGCTGTCTAGTCATGTAGTTATATGCCATATCATAATATGTTCCCGGTGTTGCAGCTGTTACATCACAGCTTATATCGTTCTGTCTCAGGTATTCATCAAGAGGAACATCTATAACTGCCGTCATATCTGTAAGCAACTGACTTATTTTGTCTCTGTCACCCTGTAATATGAAATCAGCCTGATAGGTCTGATCTGCGTTATATACGTATGTATGTAACCTTTCCGGAGTTACTGTCTCGTTGTAAACGACAGTCTTCACGTCATCTGCTTCGATACCAGCTCCTTGAAGCTTATCTTTTACGATGTCCGTTATTTCAGCTGCCTCCGCTTTCTTTTTAGTCAGATTTGAACTCTGTTCATTTACCATATACCTCTCCAATTCTTCTATCATAGCCTTACTCTCGGACTTGATAGCCTTGCAGCTATCCTTCATTTCATCCAAGGATTTACCTTCAATCCAAGTGCCTATGTACGCAAAGCTATAATCAGATGTATCTATCCCTATATGCTCACAGACTACATAGGCCGTTGCTTCTGCTTCTAATTCCTTCTCACCTCTTGTAGGATCGTTCTTCCTGTCTTCAAGTGCCAGTTTGTTATGCAGCCTTGAATGAGCGATCTCATGAATAAGAGTCTTTATAGTCATCATTTCAGACATACCGGTCTGAATATGGATAGTGTTATCTTCTCGATTGAAATAGCCCTTTGCAGAGCCGTCTATCTCATGAAATGATACAGCAGCTGTTGTGCATTTCTTAAGGGCCTCTATCAGATCCTCATATCTGTCTACGGCTCCTGTAAGTTCGTCAACAATCTTCGGCAGTTCCTTACCTTCGGTCTGTGACACATCAAATACATATACCGGTCTAAAATAAGTACGTGATACCTTTTCGATTATGGCATTTCCGTCAGCATCCGTTTCACCGGTCTCAATATCCATAATCTTCTGCATAGGTGCGAGTATCTGAATACCCTTTTCGCCCCTCATTACGTGCCGGCTGAACTTCTTCTGCCAGTCATTGTATCCGGCTACAAGCGTAGCATCCGGTCTCTGTATCGCAATTAGAGTACAGTTAGATAAAGAATAGTTATGGAATTTTGACATTACATTGAGATATTCCTTGAATTTATCGGATGTAAAGAACTCCTGAATCCCGGCATCCATCCTCTTGAACAGTTCGTCAGTCTTATCTCTCTGTGTGGATCTAGGCTCATGCTTACCTCTGTCCGTCATATTTCCCTTCCTTTCCTCTTTCCCTTTCTCTGCTGTCGGTTGCTCTATCGATGTTTCCGGTGCTACTTTTTTTACCTCAGTTTTCGGTGCAGTTTCAGATGTATCATTCTTTACTGTTTCTGTTGCATTCTCTGTAACCGGTGTCTCCATGACTTCCTTTACCTCTGCTGCCGGTTGATTTTCCGTTTCTTCCACCGGTTTTGCAACATCTTCGGATGATTCAGGAACAGACACAGTATCGTTTCCAAGCTTTTCTGTCTTATCTACTTCCGAAACAGTGTTTTCAGGTACCGTTTCCTGTGATACTGCAATTGTTTCTTCGGTTATCTCTTTGGCAGCAGCCACTCCGTCAACAGATGATACCATCTGTGATGTAACAGCATCTTCTATTCCGGTAAACATACCATTTTCCTTGAGTGCTTCTATAAGTCCATCAAAGGCTATATTAATTCTTTCACGGTCTTCACCTCTCGGATATGTGTAATGGTTATTGCCATCGGAACCGGTTACTGCTGACTGTTCCGCATGACCGCAGAGATAATCATTTCTCATACCTTCTGCTCTCAGCTTATCGAGAAGGTATGTATGAAATGCCCTTGCAAATAGTTCCACATCAGACTGCCAGTACCCTTTATCGGTCTTGGCATACATATTATCAATCGCAATAGCATCCCTGTAGAAATCCGTATAACCCCCGTCCTCTTTTCTTTTTATCGCATTCATCACTTTATGAAGCGGGCTTTCAACTCTGTATGCTTTATCAGTTTCATAGATACCGCCTCTTCCGTTAACAGCCCGGGATTCATTACGTGCTATAGCATAATCAAGTGCGTGCGCCCACTCATGCCCCAAGGAACCGGCACCTCTCATTTTTGTAAGGTTGATAACATTTTTTGCCGGTTCAAAATGTGCTAGTGCGCTGCCATGTCCTCTTGCACCGAAAGCCAGAGCAAGATTACCACCTAATGATGCATCTTTTGGAGATATGCCGAGTACATGAGTCATATCCATAAATGCATCATAAGCCATGTTTATATTTGTCATCCTGTCATTCTGATTCTCCCAGTTCCCAAACTCAACCCCTCTGAATGACAGGCCACTATCCTGAAATAAAGGACAGGAGAATGTAACATTTTCCCCTTCTCCATGTTTCTGCACTTCTACGGATCCGCCACTCAGCCAGTCGGTGCCGGTCCTTCTTATATGTTCAAGCTGTGGTGGGAGTAGCTTTTCCTTCTTAGGCTTCTTTGTTTTTGCAAAACTATCCATCTTTTCTGTCATATATTCTATGACCGCAGCTTTTGCTTCTTCCTCAGTTTCAAAATTAAATCCTATGATGTCTGGTCTTATTCCTGAACCTGAACCGGACTTTACTAAGGCAAAAAATTTACCCTCTTCATACTTCGTAAGATCACCTTTATCACCGGTTATGTTGTAATAATAAACTGTCTTGTTTTCAGTTTCTAAAGTGATCGGTGTGTCTTTACCTTCACTTAATCTGGTGCCTATGATCTCTGCATCTTTAAGCCATGTGTACATACCATTAGTCAGGTGTCCCTGTATTGCCTCTTCCGCCTGACTTACTGCATCCTCATAGGTCTTTGCTTTCATAGTATATCGAAGCGTACCTTTGAAGAACGCTTCACCATCATTTTCTGATGCTGTGAACTCCCGGTCTATAAAGTACCTGAGTCCTTCATGTGTTTCATACACATTCTCATTTTCTTCGAGATTCCTTACTACACCTTTAAGAGTAGTTTCTGTCATATAGCTTCTGACAATATTCTTACCGTCATATCTGTATATTTCTGCATATGAAAGCTTTATCTCGTCATCCGAAAGGAGAAACCTTTCTTTTGTCATATTTCGTTTCAGGTACACCATTATAAATGGGGAACTGACATATTCACTTTGAATCTTGCTGCCACGAAAGACTGATGCAGCATAGAGATCAGAATCTTTTCTGAACTCTTCTCTGAAAGCTCCATTAACGGCTGAAAATGAATAGATATCATTTTCGTTATGCACTTTTAAAAGATTATCACGGAAGTAATTCATCAGACGGATATATGCGTCCTGTGCTTCACGCACTCCATCTGCTTCTGTCTTGCCATCCCGGATTGCCTGATTCACAAAGTATCTGCTTTCCGGTCTTGCCGGAAGAGCCTTATACATACGGCTTATAAAATATACAGCCTCTTTGGTATATTCTCCGCTGTCATAAAGCTTCTGATAATCAGGCTTTACAAAAACTTCCTTCTTTACTATGTTCTTGCCCCTTTCAACGTCAGTCCAGTCTGTTATGTCGTTAATATTGAAGCCCCCCAGTTTGCGGAATCCGGCAAGATCCTTCCTTGCACCGCCTATCTTCTCTCCAAAATCCCCTACTTCCATCTTATTTGCCATGTGAATTACCCCCTGAGTTCATCTGATAAGATCATAAATGTCGTATATTCATTTCCTGAATGAACAGTTATGAACTTGCCATCCAAAGAAAACATTGATACGTTCCTTAACGACAGAACATCATCCTCAAAGCTGAAATCGACATCACCGGTATATTCATCTATAGCTATGCTGCCGGTTGCTTCTGTGTTTATGAGATTCCTAAAATGGTCATTACTGCTGTCAGTTATCATTACCTTGTTAAAAGCGTACATATCCTGATCCCCTTTCAATCAAAAAAGCAGCTATAAGACCTGTCCCATAACTGCTTATCTTTCTGCTACTGAATATAAACCTTCTGAAATATTATACTTTTCGGACCTTTTATAATTTGGAGTATAATCTTCTGAAAAATAACTTTCACCGGCTTCGTTCAGGCTTTTGAACTTTTTATTATCCTTGAATCCGGCCGGTATTATTATACTGTCACATAAGGGCATATCTAATATGTTTCCCATTCTGTGTATCTGCATTGTTGTTACCAAATCATGTTCAGATGAACTGGTAATTCCACTAGGATGATTATGAAGAAATATCATCCCTTTTGCTCCTGACAGGATACCGGCCTGAGAAACAATCCTCAGATCCACCGGCGCAGTATTTATACCACCTACGCCTATATTCATATAGTTTATAGGCTTGTAATTTCTGTCAAGATATATCACCCAAGATGACTCTCTTGTATCATTTGAAAGAGCATTTCCGAGGTACACAATGGCATCCTCTGGTGTATTTATATTCTCTCTGACCGTCTTTACTCCATATAATTCTATATCTATATCCCCTACTGTTTTGGAAGGGGCATTCACAATCCTTCTTACCACTTGAGCCGGATAATCAAATCTGTTTCTGAGTTCCGGGCAGCTTGTGATCAGGCTGTTATAATCAACATATCTTCCGGTTGCCGGAGTATTAACTATATCCATAAACTCTATGCCGACAGTTTTGAAAGCACCTGATATCTTGAGAAACAGGTTTTCTTCGTTATCTCTTATGTACTTATCAATCCCATTCTGCTTTATTTCCATGATATCATGACTCTGTACATGAACAGCCAACGTCTGAGGTGTATTATGTAACAACGCATTTTTGATCAATCTGTCAGGTGATACAAGTTCTTCCATCAGCTGTTCTCTTGTATAATATGTCATGTACTGAGGATAATGAGCCGAATTTACACCTATTATGGCATAAATATCATCCCTACCATGATATACTGACTGGATAAGTTTTGCTGCACTTTCAGGACCGTCAATCTCCCGGAACTGAGTTTTCTTAAAATGCTCTTTAGTGAATCGTATATCAATCTGTTGAAATTTATGTTCAGACATCGGCATCCTCCTTTTCTTCGGATGTAAATATAATATTTACAGGACCGTCTTCAAGATTCTCGTCTATAAAATCAGCAAGTTCATCAAGATCCTCTAGTGTTCTTATCTCCTTTTCTGCCATATCATTTCTGCTCTCCATCTTTTCCACCCCTTTCATCGTTCTGAAAAAAAACATTATATTAATCACCATCTGTTCTGTTTTGAAGCATTACAATGTTTACACAGCATTTGAAGGTTTTCATATATCGTTCTTCCGCCCTCGGTCCAAGGTCTGATATGATCCCCTTCCATTTCATCATATCCGAATTGTCTACCGCAGTTTGCACATATACCTTGCTGCTCACGAAACTTTCTTCTTTTCATCTTGTCATTAAATACTCTGAGTGAAAGGTATTTAGGATCCCTTTCAAGAAGATATATGTAATAAGCCTTTGTCTTTGCTTCAACCTCTTCGTCATCAATAAGTTGCTGCATTTCTTTTTCAAGTGTTCCCGGATCTAGGGCATCGTTCTTATGGTGATTATAAAAAATCCCCCAAGGAAGTCCTTTCATTTCTTTCCGGTATACAGTAAATGTAGCTTTTACCCATGTAATGACAGAATTGAAATATAGCCATAGTTCGTTACAGTTAGTATCAAGCTGGTGTTGTGCCATATATTCCTCAATTTCAATACCCTGTGCCTCAGAGATCCATGACAGAGCCGATGCAAGGTAATCCTGTCTTATTGGAGAACCGTTCATATAATCAGCAGCTATAGAGGCTGCCGGGCAGCCTGATTTGGAAAAGTATCTCTTTGCTTCTGTAAGCCAAGGACCGGTATATACGGCATTTCTCAGCTCCTGATCCGTAAGCTGTACTCCCGCAATATTAATAACCTTGAACCAGTCAAGTTTCTCCTTATCGCTGCCTTCGCATATATAAATCATAAGCTTGTAATCAAGTATCTGTTCCTTTTCATCATCTTCTAGATTATGAAAATATCGGTAATCAATGGAATAATCACCATGAAGATATTGACAGATAGAAAGTGTACGCTGCTGTCCGTCCAACATTTCAAAACCATCCTCGCCGGTCTTTGACCAGTACATTACGTTTAGAGGAAAACCCTTACGGACAGTCCTTATAACTTCATCCCTCTGTCTGTCCTTATATACAAACTCACGCTGAAATGCCGGCCGGACATTCAATCTGCCACCATAAGCAACAACACCTTCCTCATTACTGTCAGCATAGCCTTTATATACATCCCTTATGGGAATCTCATGCATTACGATATTCATTTGACTTTTCTCCTTATCAGAATACGACCATATTTAAGCTTTCCGTCTAAATACGGTCCGTCTTTACCAATTTTTGAGGGAATCCCGGCTAATCCTTTTATATTTCCGGCAAGTAGGCCGATAATCTCAAACTGATCAGGATTGTGCTTATAAAGAAATGTGATAGGAACACCCATCACACCCTCATAATCCATCGGAATATCTGCTACCTTTTCAATGAAAATAGCATCATAATTATCAAAAAACCGGTAGTCATCCTTCTGATATTTACGGTATAGTATAAGATCCTCGTGACGTTTGTTTATATCAAGATTCGTAAACCAACACATATTACCAAAACTTCTCCATTTCTGTCCGGTTTCATCAATCCAAAATCTTGTAGCTCGTGGCTCATAATAATCCGGAACCATAAATGCCATATCTCCGGCATAATAGCCAAGCCACACTTTACCATCCCTGAGAAGAGGAAAAATATCTTTATATGTGATATTGTTCTGACTTCCTATAATCAAGAACTTTTTATCATGTTCTAATAGCACGCTGAGAAATTCGTGAAAGAGAGAAAAAGGCGGATTAGTCACTACTATATCCGCTTCTTCAAGGATTTTTAAACATTCAGGAGAACGGAAATCACCGTTACCTTGTAATTCCGTCCTGATGTATTCAGGTATATTATTTCCATCGGAACTACCACCATCAGAAATAATCTCTAATTTATAAGTCGGTTTTTCACGGTCAAAATGCGTACATATAAGTTTTTTTATTCCCAAGGAATAAAAATTTAGCTGAAAGTACCTGAAAAAATTAGATTCAGCCGGATCATCACAGTTGCAGAATATAATCCTGTCTCTGAACTGCTCTCTGTAATGCTTTAATTCTTTTTCTATATCAGACAATTGAGTATAAAACTCATCTTCCTTCTTTATTCCAGCCTTGTTCAAGGCACTATTACCAGCCATTCTTTCACCCCTTTTACACTCTGAAAACAAAAAAACAGCTATAAGCGGCTTATAACTGTTTCGTAGATAGGTTATTTATTTTTTTCTGTCTTTTAAATCTATATATCTTTCCCTTGCAGCATTTCATCCATCATCTTACGGATAAGCAACTTTTGATTTTTACTTAACTGCTTATATCGGCAGAATACTAACTCTGCATCCGGATCACGGCTTATATTTATTGTCTCCGGTACTTCCTCAAAGAACTCCCCCATTGTTATACCAAATCCGTCATAGATGATTTTCTGTAAGTTCTCTACATTTGGTATAGAACCTCTTGTAAACACATTGGAAATGGTTGTCTGAGGCAGCTTACTTCTTTCAGCCAGTTCTATTTTCATAAGCTGCTGCTTTTTCATGTAATAATTAATCCGGTCTATCACTTCATCATGTGACTTCATAATTTCACTCCTAGAGTTCTATTTCTAGATCCTCAATATCCTAATAATCTGTCGTTTTCCTATTTAATCTAATTTTTTTCTTTGCATAAGCCATTTTGCTTATGTGTTCACCGTCCTCAGTTTCTTTCTGCAAAGCGTTCTCTGCAAGCACCGAGTATCTATCTTCTTCAGTACGCTGGTTGATGTCACGTTTTATTTCAGCATTTGCAATATATGGACCAATGTGATGTCTAACCGACTCCATAAGCGAAATCAACTCACCGACATTTAAGTTTTCATTCAATACAATTTCAATAATCTTGTCAGTTAATCTTTTGATTTTTTTAGGTTCATATAAATCCAATCCTAATAATCTATCATATGACTTGTTCTCCATAGTATTCTCCCTTCTATGGTATAATCCCTCTACAGTTCTATATTGTCAGAACAAGTATAAAAGAAAGGGGAATAGACGTTATGGCTAGTATGGAAAAATGCATGATTTTAGCTGCTGCTTATGCAGCCAAGTGTATTCCAGCTCAGACAGTTAGCACCTATAAGACTGGATCTTGGGGTACTAAAGAGTATGATAATGAAATGCTCGACAAGTATATAGAGTATTTCAATAATGCATATGACTACTTCTGTCAGAACTCAAACAAGATACACTAACCGTTAAAAGCTGATATATTACCGGTATATCAGCTTTTTTATTATCTATATCCCCTTCTTCACCTTCTGAAAAGAATCAAGAGCCTACCGGGAAAGTCCCGGCAAGCCCTTTAATCTTCTGTTCTATGCTGCTATGCTCTCTGTCTCTTCTTAAAGATGACGAAAGCTGCTCCGGATGCTGCCATGAGCATAAGTATTGCAGCAAGTAATATGTTTGTTGTATCTCCTGTAGGTGGTCCCGGAGGTGTTTCAGGTGTTACAGTAAAAGTCTGATTGCTGTCATCAAGCTTCTTATGCTCACCAACAATCTTCTGCGCTCCGTTTACCTGTACATATACCTCTTCAAATACAACGTACTCACCCTTAAGGTCTTTTGCACTGAAGTCTGGGAATACCATATCTACTGTACCGTCAGCGGTTGTAGGTACGAATTCTTTCTCAATACGTATCTCTTTTCCGTCAACTTTGATAGGGTTACCATTCTTGTCAACTATCCATCCCTTGAATACATATGTATATCTAGGTCTTAAGTTGGTAAAGGAAACTGTATCTGTAAGCTTGATCACTTCTTTGCTTGACCATTTAGCTTTGCCTACCTTGGTAAATACTTCAGGTACGTCAACGGTCTGCTCATCATCATCAATCTCTTCGTGTACAGCTACCGGGATATCGCCGTCTGAAGGAATGACTCTCTCAAATGCTACTATTCTTGTACCCTGAAGCTTGAGTATCTTTGCGTTGAATGTAAATTCAAGCTCTACGATACCTGCACCTGTTGCTGATGCTGTAAACGGTTTGCTTGCTGTGATCTCTTTACCATTCTGATCAAGAAGCTTGTTGCCTGTATTTCTGTTCATCAGTGTACCGCTCATAACGTATTCCTTACCGGGAATAAGATTGGTGTATGAACAGGTATCTACGAGGGTTACTATCTCGTCCGGATATACAACGTGTGTCTTAGTTATCTTATCAAGGAGCTTTGTACGGAGATGAGGAACTGTAAGCTGCTGTCCCTTATCATTGATTTCCTTATGCTCTGCCTTTACCTTGCCCTTTGAATTGATAAGTTCTTCGTAAACAACGATATTCTTACCTTCGAGCTCTTTCTGCATGTCTTCAGAAATAGTAAATGTTACGTCTACGCTGCCGTCCTTAGGTTCTGTTCCTGTTACGGTAACGGTAGCTGTACCTGTAACTTTCTTACCGTTGAGGATAAGTTCCTTGCCTGTATCCTTATCCATTACCCATCCGTTGATGGTATAAGTACCGGGAGCAAGGTTTTCATAATTAACTGTATCTATGAACTTTCCTTCTTTATAAAGAAGTTCTGATCTGCCGTTTGTACCTTTTGCTGTTGTCCAGATGATAGGCTCAAATGTTGTCTGAGGCAGATCGTTGATATCAGCATGAGTGAATACTTCAACGCCTGACTCCTCTTCTCTGAACCATTCAAAAGCTACTATCTTACGTGACTCTTTCTTAAGTGCGGATGCATCAAATGTGAACGTGATCTGAACTGAACCTTTCTCGCTCGTTGCTGTAAAGCTCTTCTTGCTTGTAACAGGCTTGTTATCCGGGCCGAGAAGCTTGAGTGCTTCAAGTTCCTGTTCTGTGTAACTCTTCTTTGCATCCTTCGGCTTAACATAGAGACATCCTTCTACTTCGTATGTCTTGCCTACTTCCAGTCCTTCATACTTGATTGTATCTACTATGGTAACAATGCCGACTGATGCGACTGTCTTTGTACCATCCTCATCAGTTGCCGTGGTACCACCATCAGGTACTTTTACTGTCTGCTTATCGTCATCCTTGTCTTCATGGATAAGCGGGAACTCAACTACTGTGTTATTATTGCCATAATTCTTGGCAAAATTATTATTCTTTACATCATCCTCTGTAACATCGCCAAGATACAGTCTCTCATATGCTACAAAGTTACATCCCTTGAAGTTAGTGAGGTCAAGATCTTTGAACTGCACCTTAACCTTCTTTTCACCTTCGTAAAGGGACTTCTTATAACCATCCGGAATCGTGAATACTTCTCTTCCGGTTGCAAACTCTGTTAATGAACCGTCTTTGCCGATAAGCATGAGCTTTCCTATAAGTGTGTAAGTCTCACCGACTTTGAGGTACTTTACATCACAGATATCTGTAACTGTCTGTCCCGGCTTTGCAGGAAGTGTCTTTATCTTACCCTTCTGTGTCTCTAAGAAGGCTTCTGTACCGAGTATCGGTGCAGGCATATTTGTAAACTTCTGCTCGCCGTCTGTACGTCCTGAATCGAAGAATACAGTGGTCTGTCCTTCGACAACTTCCTTGGTTTCCGGTTCTGCCAGCTGTTTTCCGTTTGCATCTACTTCAGTAACCGTGTACTTACCTACCGGAAGCGCACCTGCTTTATCATTAGGTGTTTCCTCGGTTTTACCCTGGCGGAGCATCTTGAACCATGTACCGCACTTGGCTGTACCTGCGTTTGTATTCTTGGAATGTGCAGCATATGAATTCTCTGTGCTGAACTTACCATCTTCATCGGTTACTACAGTTACTTCTTCACCTGTAATCCTGTTATAGATAGTAAACTTCACTCCTGCAAGCGGATCTCCGTTCTCATCTACTTTTTCAAAACTAAGATCGCCACGCTTCGGTGTATCATCTACATCAAGGGTGAGAGTAGTCATTTCTGTGATATGTGACCATGTTCCATCCAGAAGCAGAACTTCCTGTCCACCAAATGTATAACCGTCAGTAGCGTTACCTTTGCTAACTAGCTTTACTACTATAGGATAATCTACTGATTTACCATTCATTGTTACGGAAACCGGAACATCGCTGAATCCTGTAGGAGCCTTAGTCTCTTCAACCGTGATGTAACCGTATGGATAATACTTATCTAAATCAGCCCATATTTTGCCATCACCCTGAAGACTTGTTGTTATTTCCGCTGTTTCATCCGGTGTCATCTTTGAAAGGTCATCGCATGAATAATCTATGCTTGTATCTACCTTATAGTACTTTATTCCGAATGTTGCGTTTGCAAGTGCACCGTCTATTCCTTTTTTTACAACCTTAATTTTAAATGGGTCCTTTTCAGGTGTATTTTCAATATCTACTACCTGAAGTTCTGTTGTATTTGCCTTTATAGTGTACGTCTTATCAGGAGCCTTCTTAAAGCCCTTACCTACTGACAGCTCTTTGAAAGTTACTCTTGTGTCGACATAATTGCCGCTATTTGGATTCTTATCAAGCGCACTCTGTACTTCTACGCTTGATGTCTCTGTATTATCAACCTTGTACACATTTCCATCGGCATTTATATAGAATCTGTGAAGAAGTGTATCTCCTTTGTACATTCCAAAGACTGTTCCATCAAGAGAGTAATTAGGGTTTCCATCTGAACAGCTTGTATCAGCTGACTTCTTTTTTATTGTAAGCCTTGTGATACGTGAATCCTTAATGATAGCTATTTCATTAGCTGCCGGAGAATCATTATCAGTTACTGTAAGTGCTACCGGTGTATCATTAAGTACATAATTTGCAGGAGCCTTAGTCTCAACTGCATAGAAATACTTATATGTATCCACATAGTCAGTTACTTCAAGTACGCCGGTAGGATTAAGGTTAAGTGTACCTATCTTTGTACCGCCGCTTGTTGCAGCAGTATTAGAACCATATATATCGGCTACTGCTCCATTTACTGTCTGGCCTGAAATGGAATCTTGCTTCTGTACTGCCACATAATTCTTGCCAGGAACGAAAGTCATGAGAGACTGATAATTGTTAGAATTATTGGAAGGTGTAAGCAGATACACTGTGATATTAGTAGAAAGTGTGCTGTATTCACCTACTCCGTTATACACATTCATAAGTTTCTGAACATCCGCCTTGTTAGCATCAGAAAGACCTGAATATAGAGGATCTGAAGTATCAAGACTTCCATTCAGAAGACAAATAGCTATATGAAGATTAGTCTCTTTTCTTGCTCTCGTCTCTAATTCAGTATTGCCAGTAACTGTATTGGCTGTTCCCGGTGTTGTATTATAAAAATAATTATTCTTATAAGCATAATAGAATAATCTCTTATACTTTACGTCGTTTACTTCACTTGCTGTAACATCGTAAGCTGCCGGTGTTGCATCTGAGCCTTCAGTTACAAGCATACCACTAGGATTAGCACCATTGGCATTATTATTAATACATATAGCCGCATTTCCTGTAAGTGAACTCATATAAAGATACTGAATACTATTAATCCACTCATAGTTATCATGATTTTTTCGCCAGTTCTTGTATGTTACCCAGTTTGTTGTTGAAGCTGCTCCAAGAGCATCAAATGGATCTTCAGGGAGAAGAAGTATCTGACTCTCTCCATCTACAAGACCGTCTTCACCGTCCTGTTGGTCAGCTTCTCCGTCATCATCAGAACCATCATCCTCAGAATCATCTGCCACCTGAGCATCTGTATCCGTATTAGCTTCACCTTCGTTGTCTTCTTCAGCGGCCTTTACCGCTTCTTTAGCATCCTTTACGGAACCGCCACAGTCATAATACATACCATCATATCTCTGAGGTGTCCTTGAATCATCAAGAAGGTATACCTTCATTCCGCTAGGTACTTCTATTTCGGGAATTGATATGTTTGAAGCAATTCCGTTATAGTAGCTGTCAAGATAACTGCCTGCTGCTGCCATGGACTTTGCATATTCTGTCTTGTTGTCCATGTCGGCATAAGCTGTATAGATCAGCTTATCAAGTTCTGCATTGGAAATAATCGTCTTACTGTCGAACTCAGCTTTGTCTTCAAAACCATAAGCGGATGATACATATGCATCATAT
This sequence comes from Eubacterium sp., assembly GCA_017477505.1. GTDB lineage: Bacteria > Bacillota > Clostridia > Lachnospirales > Lachnospiraceae > Eubacterium_Q. The sequence goes on along the minus strand of JAFUVQ010000055.1, from coordinate 3,971 downwards.
CTGCCCTGTTCAGTTCCGTAAAGACCACTTCCGGTCCTGTAAATAGTAGCTACCACCTTGTAAGGTGCTTCCTCCGGTTCCTCAGTTTCTTCTGTCGGAACCTCTTCTACTACCTCAGGAGTTTCTACATCTGTGTCTGCATCTTCTGATACATCCACCTGATCTGTTTCTTCACCACCTGAAACAAGATCAGCGTTGATTTCCGGTTCTACCGGAGATTCGTCTGTTACTTCCGTGACTTCTGCTTCTATACCCGGTGATTCATCCGTAGCAGCCTGTTCATCAGCGTAGGAGCTGACAGCTGCAACAGAGAGTACCATAGAAACAACAAGAAGCCCGGAAATAAGCTTTTTAAACTTCTTCATTTCTTCTCTCCTTTGCTTTTATATGCTAAGTTAATAAGTTCCTCATTCATATCGGGCGGTCCCGGACCACCCACAAATACATCCATACAACCACCCCTTTCTACATCAAAAAAGCAGCTATAAGTTTCCTTACAACTGCTTATTACTATCTGAAAATATTATTCATTTATCTGTCAATACCTGTATCCGTACTGCTATATTTCCGGAGTTGGTATTCTAATTCTTTATTAGTCTCTTTCAATATATTTATCTGTTCCTTTACCTGTTCCAGTTCCTCGTCCTTTCTTTTAATATCATCCCGGCATTCACTGAGCCTTGCTAATAATTCCTGATTATATCTTATTGTACGTGCATAATCTTCCAAAAATCCTTCCATAGTAATCTTAAGATCATATTGACCCTGAGTAAAAGCCCTAAACCTATCATCTTCTTCTGCATATCTTGAAATTATAGTTTCAATTTTGGTATTAATTCCGGTGCTTTCTGTCCTGATTAAATTCTTAACACCGTCATTTTGTTTAGTCATATCAACCATTATTTTCTTATGCTGACTAGTCAGTGTTTCTGAATCACCTCGTCCTATATCACTTATTATTTTCTTATTATCCTTGAAGAGGTTTACCACAAGAACAATTACAGTAAGAACAGAAACTATAACCCCTGCCCAACTACCAATAGTACTCAACATCCCATCACTCTCCTTATAATTCAAAATTTGTAAAAACGTATAGGTTATGAGTAGTATTATATATGGTATATAGTTGGAATCAAACCTTTTCTCCATACTCTTTCTCCATCAAAAAAAGCAGCTATAAGATTTCTCTCATAACTGCTCTTTACTCACTGAAAAAAACAAATATTCAGTTTTACTGCTATCTCACTATATCCGGACTGAACCGGTCAGCTGCCGGCTTATCAGTTATTATCTCGTTCGTACCGAACAAACAGGTTTCCCTGATCCACTTGGTAAATTCTGTCGGATCATCACTTTCGTAGTATCTTACAAGTTTCTCCTTAAATGTACCATCTAACTCGACTGGAACATTAAATATCCCTCTGCCATGTGATACAAGAATTTTGTTTATGACAAAGCTACCAATTCTCTTATTGCCATCTTGAAACGGCTGCATACGCATTATCTTAAGTCCGGTTTTAAGTGCCGTGTTAGTGATACATCCATCAATATATTCAATGCTGTCAAGATAATGAAACAACTTATCCTCGTCAGGCAATCCCGGTTTCCATGTTGTTCCGCTTATAAGAACCTGATTAGTCCTTATCTTTCCGAGATACCGGTAGTCTACATCAAACCTTGCCACTATCTCATGAAGTTCCTTAAGGTAGATTAAGTCAAGTGGCTCATTCAGGTTATCAAAGAAGTATTTCCATCCGTCTCTTAAGCAGCACACCTTGCTTATATCCTTGGGAGACAGATTGCTTACATTCACGTTATTAAGTATATCCTGAGTCTGCGCATATGTAACTGCAATTCCTTCAAGATTAGCTTGCTGATAGACCGAATCCACCAAAAGCCTTTTTGCAGTGAATATATTATCTTCTATTGTCATGTTGAATCTATCGGCTATCATCTACATTACCTTTACTCTCTGAAATAAACAGATAAAAAACTATTTTCAGCACGTTACCTATTTCCTCACACCGCATTTGCTACAGTACTGATAGTCGTTTACTTCTTCATATGTGTCCCATTCGTCTACTCCGTACTCAGCATCATGATGTATATACCCCGAAATGCTCTGATGAGTACCGCATCCGCCACATTCTGCATGTCCAGCTGCTACTAACGCTGCATCATTTGGAAAAACTGCTCCGCAGTTACATATCACATCATTAACGTACACCGGTTCGTCATATGCTTCTCCAATAAGATATTTTTCTGTATGATGTACTGTTTCAGTATGTGTTTTCCACACCCAGGTATGGTTACATGATGCCTCCTGTTTCGGTGCCTCTGTACTTGTCTCTTTTTTAGGAGCCTCTGTAGTAGTTTCCTTCTTAGGTGCCTCGGTAGTAGTCTGTTTATTCCCGCCATCATTTCCCTTCGGGGATTCTGTGGTGGTTTCCTTCTTCTTATTATTATCGGTTTTCTTAGCTTCCGTGGTACTCTCTTCTTTTTCGCCGGTATCTTTCTTAGCCTCAGTCGTATCCTCTTTTTTTGTTTCCTTATCCTTTGCTGCCTCAGTAGTCTTTTCGTCCTTATCGACTTTATCCTTGGCATCTGGCTTATCGGTCTTCTTCTGTTCCGTAGCATCTTTATCTGCTACGGTCTCTTCGGTGACTTCCTCTGCATCCGTCACCGTGCTAGGTTCAGCCATAGGAACTGTCGGCTTTGTTCTTACTGTATGGCTCATATATACGGTGATCCCATATGCAGCACAAGTCATTACAAGTAATCCGATTGCTATGCCTATGATTATCTTTGTCTTCTTACTCATAACAGATTTCTCCTTTCATTAACTTTTCAACCTCTTATCTATCTATATACCAAGGTTCATCTTGTATTTCTCCCATACTCCGTAATTACCTCTTTACCCCTTGACGGGAAGTTATCAAACAGTATAAGTTCTTTATTAGTAAGTTCATGATGTCCCTCATACAGAAGGTTTTCAAAGAACTTCATAAGATATACACCAGTCACTTGAATACCATTCCTGTAATCTCTGTAATTTGCTCTTACAAGGGCATTTCTGAAATATAATGACTTTTCTGCAAATAAAGTATTATCAACTACAAACCCTATACTGTTCAGATACTTCTCAATAAAAACTGCTGTTGTTCTTGTGTTACCTTCATAAAACGGATGTATCTGCCATATCTTTCGTGTAAATCCGGTAATATCTGCTATAATACCGGCTTTATCCATCGAATCATATACTTCGGTATTTGTTTCTTCTTCCGAAAAACAGTCTTTTAAATTGTCCTTTATGGAACGGTGATCACCATACTTGACTGAATGGCCATTGAGGATTGGTTCTTTTTTGGTGATATTCTCTGTTCTTATAACTCCGGCTTTACTATATATATCCTTAAACAGATATCTATGGATGGATACCAGTTCAGACGGACTTAACGTAAAAGCATCTGATGATAAAAGATCTGCAATCCTCGTAGAAACAATGTCAGCTTCTTGTTCCTGTAGATTACTGACTTCTCTGTATCTGTCATATAATAGTTGCTCTACTTCGTTAAATGTCAGCTTTCCATTTATATTCTCGTCAGCTAGTTCGTAAAGGTATTTGGAAGGTGTAAGTCCGTCTACCTTTTGGAGTCCTATAGCAGCCTCCCAAGTTTTTCTTACGGCATATTCTGTTTTGGATATTTCATAAGATGAATCGTTCATACACTCACCTTCTTATCTCGGGACATTTCCGAAAGTTTATCAAAATACAGTTTAAGTGCATTCTCCACTACAGCCGTCTTCGACATTGATGCCTGATCCGAATAGTTATCGAGTTCTATAATTATATCTTTAGAGAGTTTGAAAGTCCTGAACTCCCCATCTTTCTTCTGTCTTGCCATAATATCACCTTCCTATTCTCTGAAAAAGGATATAGTTCTTTGATGTTATTATAGCACAATATTATT